>NZ_CP084320.1 GCF_017352155.2 Haloterrigena alkaliphila | reverse complement strand
CCGCAATACAGACCCAGACGATCCGTCCCATTGGATACTGTCGAAGAAGGATACGATAGTAGGGTTTTAGACAGTCTACACAGTGTACACTGTTTAAACTGTGTGAATTCGGAAACGGGGCAAACATCGTCAGTCGGCGTCGGATCGACCGTTGGGCGGCCGACCGGGTCCGTGGCGCCGACCGCTAGCCGCAGCGGTCGAACAACGTCCACTTTCAGCACGGTGTAGACCGTTTAGACGGTGTTCTCGGTATCAACCCTCCATGATCTGCGGGTCGGATCGCCCCACGGAGAGACGAGTGCACGACGCTCGAGGTATGGGCAGTGCCACCACTGTACAAAGCGCGTAGAATCCTACACAGTGTACACTGTGTAGACATTCTAAGAGTTCGGAGCGCTGGATCCGATAGGCGAGTCGGTACGCTCCGCGCGAACCGTCAGTCGAAACGCTCACTCGAGGCCAATATTCAAGGTGCCGTGTTCGGAGTGTACTGATATATGAACACGTCGCACGCGCCCGAGGTGGTGGGGCGGTGAGCGAGCAACGCGAGATTCTGGTCGGAGAGACCGACGACGGGTCGGATCTGTGGTTGCCCGTCGTCGAACTGCTGACCGGACGCGGGTTCGTCACCGGCAAGTCCGGGTCGGGGAAGTCGAACACGGCGTCGGTCATCGCCGAGGAACTGCTCGAAGCCGGGTACCCCCTCCTGATCGTCGACACCGACGGCGAGTACTACGGGCTCAAGGAGGAGTACGAGATGCTCCACGCCGGCGCCGACGAGGAGTGTGACATCCAGATCGGGCCGGAGCACGCCGAGCAGATGGCGACGCTGGCTCTCGAGGAGAACGTCCCGATCATCCTCGACGTCTCGGGCTACCTCGACGAGGAGGAGGCCGACGAACTGCTGCGCGAGACGGCGCGACAGCTGTTCGTCAAGGAGAAGAAACTGAAGAAACCCTTCTTGCTGGTGGTCGAGGAGGTCCACGAGTACATTCCCGAGGGCGGCGGCATGGGGGAGACGGGGCGGTTGCTGATCAAGATCAGCAAACGCGGGCGCAAACACGGCCTCGGGATCCTCGGGATCAGTCAGCGGCCGGCCGACGTCAAGAAGGACTTCATCACGCAGGCGAACTGGCTCGTCTGGCACCGACTGACCTGGGACAACGACACGAACGTCGTCGGACGAATCATCGACACCGAGTACTCGGAACTCGTCGCCGAACTCGACGACGGACAGGGATTCGTCCAGACAGACTGGATGGACATCGACGTACGGAAGGTGCAGTTCCGCCGGAAGCGGACCTTCGACGCCGGCGCGACGCCCGGCCTCGACGACTTCGAACGCCCCGAACTGAAGTCCGTCTCGGACGCGCTGGTCGGCGACCTCGAGGACATCTCCGAGCGCAAGGAGCGCGAACAGGACCGCATCCTCGAACTCGAGAACGAACTCGAGAAGAAGGAGAAACGGATCGAGACCCTCGAAGACGAACTCGAGTCCGCGCGGGACGTCTCGTCGGCGGCCAAACAGATGGCCGACGCGCTGACCCAGAAAGAGACGGTCCAGGCGCAACTCGGCGGCGGGAACGACGACGAACTGCGCCGCCTGCACGACGAAATCGTCGACCTCGAGGAGGAGCGCGACGACCTCCGCGAGGAACTCGAGGAGCGGGACGAGCGCATCGAGACGCTCGAGGCGAAACTCGAGTCGCGGACGGAGACGATGGAGACGTTGCGCGCGGAAAACGAACGCCTGCAGGAGCGCGTTCGCGACCTCGAGGGCGACGCGACCGAAGCGGCGGAGGCGACGACGGCAGAATCCGACGACGAGATCGTCTACGCCGGCGGCGACGAGGTCGAGTTCGGCTTCACGTCGATCCGCGAAGAACTCGAGACGGCCGGGCAGGACGGTGACGGACGGGACCGCGACGGACGGGCCGACGACCGAAACGGCGACGAGCGAACGGTGGACGATGAGCGGACCGTAGGCGACGAACGGACGGGAAGCGACGAGCGGGCCGACCCAGCGACGACCGAAATCGAAACCGAACCCGTGGAATCGGCGACCGAGGACCTGTTCGAGGGCGACTGGATCGACGACCGCCTCGCGCGGGCGGCCGACCAGTCGCAGTGTTCGGTCGCGGAGGCGCGGCAGGCGCTGGCCGTGCTGGCCCGCTACGGCCCCCTCGAGACGGCGGTCGTCGCGGGCAGCGTCGACCGATCGACGGTCGCCGTCCAGAGCCTCCTCTCGGAGTTGCGGACCGAAGGAGTGCTCGACCGGCCCGCCGAGCGGACTTACACGCTCAGCGACGACGTCCGCTCGACCCTGGACGCGGCGGTGAGCGCCGACTAGGACCGGGCCGCCGGAGCCGATCCCCGACCGCGACGATCGACGAGGGATCGAGATGTGCGCGTGAACGCGGTACAACCAATTGGCCATTACGCGAGACGGCCCGCAGATCGGGTGATCGTTCGAAACGAACGCAGTCCCGGCTTACGAAAAACAACAATCGAATAACAAAAATGGGGTACCGCGACCAACTTCTGCATGGGAGATTCGACCGACGAAACCGATCTGCGGCTGCTCGTGGTGGGAGTCGACGCCGGTTGCCGCTCCGTACTCGAGTCGCTGTTCGAGGCGGGGGAAGCGCCGACGCTCGAGCGACTGATCGACGCCGGGACCAGCGGACCGCTCGAGTCACAGATTCCGCCGTGGACGGGAAGCGCCTGGCCGTCGCTGTTCACGGGAAAGAACCCGGGGAAACACGGCGTCTACGATTTTCTGTCGTTCAACGGGTACGACTGGGACGTCGTGAACGCGACGCACGTCCGGGCGCGGCCGGTCTGGGAGTTACTGAGCGAACACGGTCTCTCGAGCGTCGTGGTCAACGTTCCGGTCACGCACCCGCCCCGGGCGTTCGACGGGGCGTTGATCCCGGGGATGACCGCGCCGGAGGACCCGACCTGCCACCCCGCGGGGATCCTCGAGGACGTGAAACTGGCCTGTGGCGACTACCACGTCTACCCTCAGAGCACCGACGCCCCCGAGGCGTCGATCGAGGGGTACGAACGAACGATCGACCGCCGCGGGGAGGCGTTTCGCTACCTCTGTCGGCGGTTCGACCCCGAGTTCGGTTTCCTGCAGTTCCAGCAGACGGACACCGTGTTCCACGAACGGCCGGGCGACAAGGCGGCCATCGAAGCCGTCTACAACGCGGTCGACCACCAACTCGCCGAGACGATCGACGACGCCGACCCGACGAACGTCCTCGTCGTCAGCGACCACGGGATCGGCACAGTGACGGGCCACGAGTTCCGCGTCAACGAGTTCCTGCGAGAGGAAGGATTCGTCGAGACCCGTAGCGGCGGCCAGGGGATGCCGGACTGGTCGAAAGCCTGGCAGAACGACCTGCTCGAGGGGGAAACCACCGGCGACCACGGACGATCCCCTCTCGAGCAAGCGATGACCGTCGCCGCGGAAGTCGGGATTACCACCCAGCGAGTGGCGGCCACCCTCGAGACGGTCGGGCTGAAAGAGGCCATCGGCCGTCGCATCCCCGACGACGCGATCCGTGCGGCGAGCGAACAGGTCGACTTCCCCGAATCGACGGCGTACGTCCGGTCGAAGAGCGAACTCGGCGTTCGGATCAACCTCGAGGGCCGGGAGCCGAACGGACAGGTCCCCGAGTCGGCGTACGAGGAGACCCGAGCGGATCTCATCGATCGACTCTCGGCCGTCGAAACCCCCGACGGCGAGCCGATGTTCGAGGCGGTCGAACCCCGGGAGACGTACTTCGAGGGGCCTCACGTCGAGATGGGCCCCGACATCCTGACGGTGCCGACCGACTTCGAGAACGCGATCGTCGCCGACGTCGGGACGGCGCAGTTCGGCGAGCCGATGGAGCCGTGGAACCACACGCAGACCGGGGTCGTCGCGGCGACGGGGGCCGACTTCGACGAGACGGCGTCGCTCGAGGGCGCGACCATCTTCGACGTCGCGCCGACGATCTGTGCGCTGTTCGACGTCCCGATCGACGCCGAGATGGACGGGGAGACGTTACCGGTGATCGACGGCGGGACGGAGGCGACGTACCCGTCCTACGAGCCCGATCCGATCACCCCGACCGACGACGCGGCCGTCGAGGATCGACTCTCCGATCTCGGGTACCTCTGACGATGAGCGTCGAAATCTCGAGGCTCGATCCGCGGTCGGACGCCGAGGAGTGGAACCGGTACGTCGAGCGATCGGACGGGACGAACCCGTTCTATCGGGCCGAAGCGCTGCGACTGCAGGGGGAGGACACCGGCTCGACGCCGCACCTGCTGGCCGGCTTCACGGGACAGGAGGCGATCGGTCTCTTCCCCGTCTTCGAGTACCGCAAGGGACCGATCACCGGCGCGTTCTCGCCGGCGCCGTTCTCGTGGTCGTGTTATCTCGGCCCGGCGTTACTGAACGCCGACAAACTCAAACAGCGCAAGGCGGACCGCCGAACGCGGCGCTTCCTCGACGGCTGTCTCGAGTACGTCGAGCGGAAGATCTCGCCGCTGTACACGCGGTTCGTCGTCGCCGAGTTCGACGACGTTCGGCCGTTCATCTGGCGGGAGTACGACGTCAAACCGGGGTACACCTACGTCGTGGACCTTTCGGGCGAGGAGTCGGACCTGCTCGATCGGTTCAGCAGCGACGCGCGGAGCAACGTCCGGAACGCGGACGACGACGCCTACGACATCGCGGAGGGCGACGGCGACGACGTCGAACGGATCGTCGATCAGGTCGCGAAACGGTACGAGAGCCAGGGGCGGGCGTTCCAGTTGAATCCGGCGTTCGCCCGCGCACTCTACGAGCAGTTACCGGACGGGGCGGTTCGCCCCTACGTCTGCCGGGTCGACGGGGCGTTCGTCGGCGGCATCCTCGTCGTCGAGTCGGCGACGACCCGATACCGATGGCAAGGCGGCGTCAAACCCGACGCCGACCTCGACCTCCCGGTCAACGACCTCCTCGACTGGCACGTCATGCGCGACGGGCTTCGGACCGGGATCGAGCGATACGACCTGGTCGGCGGGGGCGTCCCGAGCATCAACCGGTACAAGGCGAAGTTCAACCCGCGACTCGAGACCTACTACGAGATCACGTCGGGGTCGTTCGGGCTCGACACGATGATCGATCGGTATCGAAAACTCAGGTAGCGATGCGGCGCTCGACACCACCCGCCGCGTCTCCTCGCTCGAGCCGTCACTCGACGAGCCGGTACTTCGACTGCCGGGCGTCCTCGAGATAGACGCGACTGGTGATCAGCCCCGCCGTCTCGAGTTTTCCGAGCGCGTACCGAACGGTCCGGGCACAGAGCCGGGACTCGTCGGCGATTTCCTCCTGGGTCATCGAGCCCTCGTACTCGAGGACCTTGTAGACCAGCTTCGAACTCGGCGGCAGCTCCGAAAGCGGCGTCGATTCGGCGTCGTCGGTCTCCGACTCGACGTCGGCGTCGGATTCGGTCGTGCTCATTGGGGGAGTCACCGTTCGATGGATCCGTCTCGCACTGCGCGAGCGATTGCTCCAGCGGTACTCGGCGTCGTCTGCGATCGCCCCGCGACCCTGACGGAGGGACGCTCGGATCGTCGGCGGACCAACAGTGGTGGATTCATTCTGGGCGAGGCCAACGCGAGTGACTCGTATATACGATATCGACAGTTCAAAAATATAGGCGGGCGCTACCGACCGCGGCGACGAATCCAACCGGTCGTACTCTGACATCGCCACCGGCGCTACGGACGCTGTGCGGTATCACCGCATCGAGCGGAGAAGACCCCTGCTACGGACGACGGCGTTCCAGCAGTCGATACGAGTCACTGGGTCGGTCGTGAACGACGCCTCGAACGAGAACGGAGCGAGTTATCGAGCTTCCTTGGGAATGAAGTCGGACGTTTTCATCTCACGGTACGTGGCACAGTCGGGACAGGCGTGGACGACGTCACGGTTGTCGCCGAAGACGCGAGCGAACTGCCGAGTGACCTGGTTTCCACAGTTGACACAGCGAGGGGAAGTCGTTTCCTGACCGGACGTCATCGGCGTCCACTTCGCGTTGGTTGGTTCCGTCGACATCAACAGCCCGTAACCACAGAACGGTATTTACTATAGACTGCATAATGACGGCTATCGCGGCGTTGTCCGCCAGCCAGAGGAGAGACTCGCTCTCGAGAGACAGTTCGAAAAGTAGCAGCGTTATCGTCTGATACTGCTGAAATTCAGAATTTCTTTCAGTTAATGAGCTATTTTCCCGGCGTGTGGCCACCCAGGGGACAGTCCGAAACCGAGAGCGCAGGGGTCGTCGACCCCCGCCGGTTGCGAACCGCGCCGGACGGGAGCCGTGCGCTCACCAAAATTCGGTACTACCGGGTCGCCGCCACCAACAGCCGAACCGTACCGGCCGTCGAATCGCACGACGGGAGTAGCAGCCGTATAATTATCCGGCAATTCGGGATAGAGAGCGTCAATGCAAGCCGTTGTTCTCGCGGCGGGGGAAGGAACACGTATCAGACCCCTCTCCTCGGCAGTACCGAAACCGATGCTTCCGGTCGCCGACCGGCCGCTCGTGGCCCACACGGTCGATACGGCCGTCGACGCGGGAGCGGACGAAATCGTCCTCGTGATCGGCTATAAGGGCGAGACCGTTCGGAACTACTTCGGCGACGAGTATCGCGGTACGCCGGTCTCCTACGCGGTTCAAACCGAACAGGCGGGCACGGCCGACGCCGTCGCCGCCGCTCGCGACCGGATCGACGGGCCGTTCGCCGTCCTGAACGGGGACAACCTCTACGATCCGGCGGCGATCGACCGCCTCTTCGCGGAGTGTCCGGCCGTCTGCGCCGTCGAGGTCGACGATCCGCGCAACTACGGCGTGCTCGCCACCGACGACGGAACCGTCGTCGACATCACCGAGAAGCCGGCCGATCCGCCGACGAACCTCGCCAACGCCGGCGCCTACGCCTTCCCCGAGGAGGCCCGCGAGTGGCTCGAGGTCTCCGAGAGCGAGCGCGGCGAGCGCGAGATCACCGACGTCCTGGCGACAGTCGTCGAGCGGTTCGCGGTGACGCCCGTCACCCTCGAGCGCTGGCTCGACGTCGGCCGGCCGTGGGAGCTCCTCGCGGCCAACGAGTGGAAACTCGGCGACCTCGAGGGCCGCGTCGACGGCGAGGTGAGCGAGGACGCCCACCTCGAGGGCGACGTCGTCGTCGAGACGGGCGCGACGGTCCAATCGGGAGCCGTAATCGAGGGACCGGCACTGATTCGCTCGGGTGCGACGGTCGGACCCAACGCCTACGTCCGCGGTGCGACGCTCGTCGGCGAGGACGCGGAACTCGGGAACGGCGTCGAGATCAAGAACAGCGTGCTCTCCCGCGGCGCGTCCGTCAGCCACCTCTCCTACGTGGGAGACAGCGTGCTCGGACGCGACGTCAACTTCGGCGCCGGAACGAACGTCGCCAATCTGCGCCACGACGAGGCGGACGTCCGGTTCACCGTCAAGGGTGAACGGGTCTCGACGGGGCGGCGCAAGTTCGGGGTCGTCGCCGGCGACGACGTCAAGACCGGCATCAACACGAGTCTGACGCCCGGGCTGAAGTTGACGACCGGCGCGACGACTCGGCCCGGCGAGACCGTCGAGCGCGACAGATAGGCGAACGCGCGAGTCGAGCGGACCGCGACCAGCAGGGCGGTCGAACGGTCGGAAATCCGCGGAGCGGCCGGCTTCCGCCGCCGAAACGGATCGAGAGCGACCGCCTCGCGGGGATACTACCGACCGTCGGTCTCAAGTGGGGGCTTTATACCGTGACGAATTGCTAGACGAGTTGGAGGGCGTCGATCAGACCCGACACGATCGAGACAGTCCCCTCCAGTGATTTCGACGCGCTCGAGTGCGGGTCGATACCCGACGAGGCCGTGCGGATCCGGGACTATGGGGGTGGTGCCGGGTCCCGCGGCATCGTCGACTCGTACTCGGCCGATCGAAGTCGTTCCATCGACTCGAGAGCGCCTGCAGTACGTATTCTCCGCGTCTTCGAAACGTCTCGAGTCGTCGCGACGTCGCGAGAAGCACGACGAACGGCGGAGGAGAACGAGTGGTGTTCGCGACCGGGTGGACGGCTACTCGACGGTGACGCTTTTGGCCAGGTTGCGAGGCTTGTCGATCGGTCGGTCGAGGAGGTCGGCCGCGTAGTAGGAGACCAGCTGGAGCTGGACGTTCGCGAGCAGCCCCGCGAGATCGGAGTCGGTCTCCGGAATCTCGAGGTGGGCGTCCGCGACGTCGACCGCCTGGTGGCCCTCGGGACAGACCGCGATCATCGGCGCGCCGCGCGTCTGGGCCTCCTCGGCGTTCTTCAGCGTCTGCTCGTCCTCTTCGCCGGTGAAAACGGCGAAGACGGGAGTGTCGGGCGTTACCAGCGCCAGCGGCCCGTGTTTGAGTTCGCCGGAAGCGAACCCTTCGGCGTGCTCGTAGGTGATCTCCTTGAACTTCAGGGCCCCCTCGAGCGCCACCGGGAAGCCCAGGCCGCGACCGATGAAGAAGTAGGCCCGACTGTCGTGGTACTGCCTCGCGATCGCCTCCGCGTTCGTGTCCTCGAGCAGATCGTCGATCGCGTCCGGCATCGCGGCCAGTTCCGGCAGGAGCGACTCGAGGTCGGCCGCCGGCTCGCCGTGCAGGTCCTCGACGATGCGCTGGCCCAGCAGCGTGAGCATGACCGCCTGCGAGGAGAAGGTCTTCGTCGCGGCGACGCCGATCTCGGGGCCGGCACGGATGAACAGCGCCTTGTCCGCCTCGCGGGCGGCGGTCGACCCGACGACGTTCGTGACCGTCACGGTCGACGCGCCATTACGCTTGGCGTGCCGGAGGGCGTTCAACGTGTCCGCCGTCTCGCCGCTCTGGGTGACCGCGACGACGAGCGTGTTCTCGTCGGTCGGCGGCGCCGAGACGCTGTACTCGTTGGCCAGCAGGGCCGTCGACTGGACGCCGGCCTGTTTCAACGCCAGCGAGCCGTACAGCGCGGCGTGGTAGGAGGTCCCGCAGGCGACGAACTGCACGCTATCGATATCCGCGAACGTTCCCGGCTCGAACTCCGTGAGCGCGATCCGGCCGTTCTTGGGATCGATCCGCCCCTCGAGGGCCTGCCGCAGGGAGGTCGGCTGCTCGTGGATCTCCTTGAGCATGAAGTGGTCGTACTCGCCTTTCCCGGCCTGTTCGGGGTCCCACTCGACGGTCTCGGTTTCGCGCACGACCGGGTTCCCCTCGAGGTCGGTGTACTCGACGCCGTCTTCGTCGACGATGACGACGTCGCCGTCCTCTAAGTAGACGACGCTGTCGGTGTACTCGAGGAACGCCGGGACGTCGCTCGCGAGGAAGTACTCGCCGTCCTCGATACCGACGACCAGCGGCGATCCCTGTCGGGCCGCGTAGAGCACGTCTTCGCCCGAGAGCATCGCCGTGACGGCGTAACTACCCTCGAGTTCGTCGATGGCGCGGCGGAACGCCGACTCGTTGTCCATCCCCTCGTCGAGATAGAACTGGATGAGATGAGGAATGACCTCGGTGTCGGTGTCGCTGGTGAACTCGTGGCCGTAGTCGACCAGTTTCGACTTGAGCTCGACGTAGTTCTCGATGATCCCGTTGTGGACGACGGCGACGTCTTTCGTGCCGTCCGTGTGCGGGTGAGCGTTCTCGTCGGTCGGGGGACCGTGGGTGCTCCAGCGGGTGTGACCGATGCCGACCTCGCCTTCCAGGGGAGTGTCGCCGATCGACTTCCGTAGCTCGTCGACCTTCCCGGAGCGTTTCTGGACGGCGATGCCGGAACCGTTCTGAACGGCGATGCCGGCCGAATCGTAGCCGCGGTACTCGAGGTTCTCGAGGCCGGTCAACAGGGGTTCGAGCGCGTTCCCGTCGCCGACGCGGCCGATAATTCCACACATCGATAACTCACCTCTCGCCCGATCGTTCGGGGACGCCTCCCCGGGAGGTCGTAGTTGTCGAACGCAGCGGTGACCCAGCGCAGACGGAGTGTCGAACGGTCGCCCGTGACGGCAGCATCGAAGCGTGATCTCCCGTGGCGACTGTTCGAGACGGCGGGCGGTACACGGACATACTCCAGACCTGCCGACCAGCACCCATTACTATAGACGGACTACTAGACCCGGTAGCTAGTGGGTAACAGCCGGCCTTCGGTCCACCCGCTGTGATATATCGACTCAGGACAATCATACTTGCTGTACTATTCCCAACATGTTTGTGGAATTCACGCCGAAAGGTAGACGAAAGTTCGTTCGAAGGCGAAATCCAAAACTAGTATGTCAACCAAACAGCGAGGGGGGGTGCGGATACGGTCGCATAACTGGCCAGTGGCGGTCGTAAACCGACGCGGACGGACGGCACGAAGTCAAGTGGTATTAGTCCCCACATCGGCCGTCGGGACGACCCTCGAGATAGCGGCGGCTGAACTCGGAAGCGAGGAAAGTAGCCGTAGAAAGCTATCGATACCGTGAACGAACGACGCATTTCGCGTCGGAACGGTGTTCCGAGGAGCGGGCGCGGTGAACGCTGCGTGACGCGTCCACACGACGCGAATGGCGTTTGCATCGACGTCGTTTCCGGACCGTCCACGGGCGGGTTCCGGGCGGCGGTTTCGACCGGAAGCATAGTGTGTCGCATCCGCGGTCCGCCGATCCGATCGGCAGGCGAGGTGTCGAGCAGCCCACAGAAAGGACGCGAATCGGCACACCTTTGACGGGTGGCCGCGTAGTGTGGTGTATGGGTTTTGGTAGCTACGACGAATCCGAGCAGCAGCAACAGACCGGCGACGACGATGACGACGTCGAGGCCGTCAACGTCCACGAGAACGATCACGACGGACAGCTGTCCTTCGAATCCGAGGCCTCGACCGACGAGCTCGTCTCGCAACTCGGTTCGATGAAAGACGACGACAACGACGACGAATAGCGGGTCCGCGGGCCGCTGGAGACGGTGATGTTATCCTTATCGCGCGCGCGTATGATCGATCCGCTCAGCAGAGTTTCGACGCGCAGAGTTCGCCGATCGCCCGTCGAAGCCGCTGGGAGACCGCCGACTTCGAGACGCCGAGTCGGTCGGCCAGTTCGTCCTGAGAGATCCCCCGGGGGACGTCGAAGTAGCCCTCCTCGTGGGCGACGGCCAGCAGTTCCTGTTGTTTCTCCGTCAGGGCGACGACGCAGTCGTCCTCGTCGTCGGAGAGTCGCAGGTGGTCGACCGTCACCGAGATATCCAGTTCCCGGCAGTACTCGTTGAACGAGACGAGGTCGTCTCGACTGGGGAACTGGAGCTGGACGCGCCACCCGACGCGGCAACTCGTGAGATCCAGCAGTCGGCCGCCGACTTCCGCCGTCCTGGCGATGAACGTCACCGCCCGGTCGGTGAGCGCGACCCGATAGACGCGGCGGTCGGGGTAGCGATCCGCGAGAACCGGCTCCGTGATCGTCGGATCCATCTGGAGGGCGGACTCGAACCCCTCGAAACAGTCGGCGTAGACGCTACAGAAGACCAGCGTCCGTCCCGTTCCGACCGTCGTCCAGTACTCGGGTTCGACGGTGACGTCGGAGACGCGGCTCAGCGTCGGTTGCAGGAACAGCGACTCGTGATCGAGTCGGAGTTGCGTAACGATGCCGCCGTCGGCCTGCGATCGAACGCCGGTTCGGTCGCTCTCGTACTCGGTGATGTCGATACTCACAAGTCGGTCCTCCGTCCGGCCGAAAGCCGGCTGTAATTCCTCGTTACCGCGAACTCGCTCATCGAATGATGAATTCGGCCGCGAGTACATGGTGATAGACGCTATACACGGAATCGGTAGAGTGTGAACACGCTATATCTATTCACGCGTCGTAAATTCTGAACGTTATTCGGTGGGAGAAACAGCCCATTATTCCGAGCCTAGCAGCCGATTACCTCGGTAAGAACAGAATACTCGTCGCGAACAGATCCAAAACACCCGTCGCGAACGACTCGACTCACCGCTGGCCGGCGCCGGCTCGCTCCTCGAACAGTAACGCGAACGCCTTCCGTTGTGCGAGTCGCAGGTGGCGACTGAACGTCGGCTGGGAGACGCCCAGCGAGTCGGCGACCTCCTCGCCGGTGCTCTCGCGGGGCCACTCGAAGAACCCGCCGTAGTAGGCCGTCTCGAGGGTTCGAAGCTGTCGCTCCGAGAGCTGACTGCGGAGTTCGGCGTCGAACGCGCGAGCGGGCCGAACCGACCGGTCGCGTTCGCGACGGGCGACGAGTCTCGCCCCCGGCTGACGTCGTTCGATCAGGCGAACGAACGACCGCACGTCGACCGTGCTCGAGAGGTCGACGACGAGCCGGGTTCGATCGTCGACCGGCGTCACGGACCGCAACACGCCGCCGTGATCGGCGAGCGTCTCCGCGAGCGTCTCCGCGAGGACGAACTCGAGCAGCGACGCCTCTCCACGATCGCCGACGAGCCGCCCCGACTCGACGCCGGGGAGGGATTCGACGGCGTCGTCGATCGCCGCCTCCGTGACGTCTCCGGCGGTACAGAACACCGTCGATCCGCCCGACGACCGCGGGACGACGGCCCCGACGTCGAGCGATCGGTCCAGCCGGCGGGCGAGTGCCGACAGCGGCTCGTCCGTCTCCTGAAGCACGACCTCGAGTTCGGTGACGCGCTCGGAGAGCAGCGCCCGCTTGCGCTCGACGCCGGCGATCGCGTGCCCGGCGACCGTCGCGAGGTGTTCGAGGAGCGTCCGGGTCGTGTCGTCGAACGCCGACGGCCGGTCGGCGTAGACCGTGAGCGTCCCGTAACAGAACTCGTCGACGACCAGCGGCAGGCTCATCGCCGATCGAAACCCGCGTTCGACGGCCCGGCGCTGCCACGCCCGGTCGGCCTCGCCGGCCTCGAGATCCGCGACGACCGCCGGTTCGAGCGTCGTCGCCGCCCGCGCAGCCGGATGCGCCGACTCGTCGTCCGGTTCGATGGCGACCGAGACGGACTCGAGGGAGTCGCCGTCGCGTCCGGCCCAGGTATCCGAGGTGAGGCGATCCCCGCCGGTCGTGACCGTGCCGACCCAGGCCAGACCGATCGTCCCTGTCGATTCGTCGAACGGGAGGGAAACGAGCGCCTCGCAGAGTTCCCGTTCGATCTCGGCTCGGCTCCCTCCCTCGAGCAGCGTTCGCTCGACCGCCCGCAGCCGCCGACACCGATCGACGACGGCCTCGAGTCGGTCGAGGTCGGCGCGATACGTCCGAACCGTCGATTCGCACTCGAGCGCGTCGAGCGCGAGCGCGGCCGCGTCCACGACGGTCTCGAGGGGGAGCCGGTCGCGCTCGCCGAAGGCCCGCGGCTCGGTGCTGGTGGCGAGCAACAGCCCGTGATCGCCCGCCCGTGCGACGAACACTCGTTCGGCGCGGATCCCCGCCCGGGCGAGCAGGGGATCGAGTTCGGATCGGTCGAATACAGCGCCCGATCCGTCGCCATCGGTGGCTTCGAGCCGCGCCAGGAGGTCGGTCTCGTCCCGGTCGATCGCCGGGAGGTCGACCGGCCCGGTCGCTCTCGCCGTCTCGACGGCCGCCGGCCGGAGCGCGTCGTCCTCGAGGAGGTACCAGCCGGCGAGGTCGGCGTCGGTGCAGGCGAGCGCGCCGTCGACGGCGGCGCGTCGAACGGCGGCGGGGGAGTCGGCGTCTCTCATCGTCGCGATCGTCCGGCCGGCGGTCGACAGCGCGGCGCTCGCGGAGCGGCGGCTATCGCGGACGACGCAGAGCGTCCGGCCCGCGGCCGACAGCGGCGCCACGAACACGTCGACGGCGGGGCCGTCGTCGGCGAGGGTACCCGAGAGGGGATCCATCCACCGAACCACGGGTGCCCCCGCACGCTCGCGAATCGCCGCGGCCAGTTCGTCGTCGAAGACGGCGTCTACGTCACGGCCGACGAGCGTCTCCGCGTCGGTCAGCTCGAACAGTTCGGCGTTGGCGTACCGGACCGTCGACCCCTCGAGGACGGCGATCCCGTCTCCGAGCGTATTGACGACCTCCTCGAGGAGGTCGAACCGCTCCCGATCGGCCGCGCTAGCTTCGGACGGTGCCTCCCGCGCGTGGACGGTGACGCCCTCCTCACCGGGGTAAACCGAGACCAGCAGTTGGTCCTCGAGAGCGGGCAGTGCGATCTCGAACTCGACGGTCCGATCGGTCGTTCGCGCCTCGCGGACCCGTTCGTAGAACTGCCCGCGGACGGCGTCGTCGAGTCGGTTCCAGACGACGGTTCCCGACTCCGGCGTCTCGCCGTCGAACAGGCGGACTGCGGCCGCGTTAGCGTAGCGGAGTTCGCCCTGCGGTCCGAGAGTGAGCACCGGGTCGGCGACGCGATCCAGCGCCCGGTCTCCCTCGGTCGACGCCGGTACCGACGGCGAGAGCGTGAGGACGATCCCCTCGACGACCGGGTCGGCGAGCCGATCGGTGCACGTCAGTTCGTAGCGGTGCCAGGTGCCGTCCGTATGGCCGAGTCGCAGGGAGACGCGTTCGGTCGTCCCGACCGGTCCCGCCGAGACGGTCTCGAGCGTCTCCGCGATCGTCTCGCGGTCGTCCGGATGCACGAATCGGGATAAGGATGTCCGCTCGAGTTCGTCCGGCGTGTACCCCATGCGCGCCTCGACGGCCGAACTGGCGTACGCGACGGTGCCCTCGTCGTCGACCACCCAGACCAGGGCGTCGGACCGCTCGAGGATCGACCGGTCGGGGCGAGCCGAGAGGGTGGCGAGCCGATGGCGCTCGGCGGCGTTGCTGACCCGCGCGGCGATCAGCGATCGCGGGTCGGTGGCGGCGACGACGTCGTCGGCGCCGGCCTCGAGGGCCGCCGCGACCGTCTCCTCGGTCGACGAGCCCTCGAGGACCGCGAGTATCGGCAGCTCGGCGTCCCGCTCGCGAAGCCGCTCGAGCGGGGACGACTCGGGGTTCGCCGGTTCGAACGGGCAGACGACGCAGTGAATGTCGAGGTGGGACAGTCGGTCGACGGCGCCCGAAAGCGATCGCTCCCTGACGATCGAGACCGACTCGAGTTGCGAGGAGAGCGCGTCCGTCGCGACGTCGGCCGGCCGCTCGTCGCCGACGACGAGTACGCGGCAGACGTCGTCCGCGACGGTCACGGAGCCGTCGCTCACCGGCCGGTCACCTCCGGCCGCGCCGGTTGCGACGACGACCGTCCGCGAGACGGTGGCCGGCCGCGAGCCCGCACGAGTACCGCCGAGTCGCGGCACGTCGCGAACCGCGCGACCACGATGAACGGCGTTTCCCGCCCGGGGCGGTTAATTATCGATCCCGTACCCGGGGCTAGTACCCGATTAGCGGGTCTCGACAGAACCGGTTCCCGAAGCGCTAGCTCCGGTCCCGGACGGTGAGGACCGGCACCGGCGCGTTGCGGACGACCTCCTCGGCGACGCTACCGGTGACCAGATGATCGAGACCGCTCCGGCCGTGGGTTCCCATGACGATCAGATCGATCGAGTTCGTCTCCGCGACCGCGACGATCTCCTCCTGGGGGACGCCGTGGCTGACGGTCGTCGATACGTCGAGCCCCCGGGCGGAGGCTGCCGATTCCGCCTCCTCGACGGCCTGGGCGGCCTCGTCCTCGTGATCCGTCCGCATCTCGTCCTGTTTCTCCGTACTGTGGGGGCCGTCCTCCGATACCGAGACGATGTGGAGCCGCGCGCCGAGCTGGTCGGCCAGCTCGATCGCGTGTTCCGTCGCCTGACGAGCTCCCTCGTCGCCGTTCGTCGCGAGTAGCACGTCCTGATACATTGCGTAACCGACTGGTCAACGGACAGCCGGTTACCTCTCGTACTTGCGGTCGCCGGGAATTGCAGTCGCCGGGAACGCGGTGAACGCCCGCCCGCGAGCGGTTAGAGACCGGGCTGCTCCCGGTGCTTCGGCTGTAACGCGCCTCGCGTCGACGAGCTGAGTCGGTCGACGGCGCCCCGGGTGTGAGCGACCTCGACCAGCAGGTCCGTCAGGTTCACGAGGTCGCCGACGTACTCGCGGCGACGCTCCGCCCAGCGAGCGGTCGCGTCGTCGTCGGCGAGGAGTTCGAGCGATCGGTCGCGAACGGCGGCGTAGTCGTCGAACTGTTCGGCGAGCCCGGCGCGCTCGAGTTCCTGGAACTCGCCGTACTCGTGTTCGTCGGTCCCCCGGTAGCGCAGGGACGGCGTCCCAAGCAGCGCCGCCTCGGTGGTCATCGTCCCGGTGTCCGCGACCAGCAGGTCGGCCTCGGCCATCGCGTCGTGGATCTCGGCGGGGTGGAGGTCGTAGGGGCGCGCCGGGAGGTCCGCGAAGTCGACGTCGTCGCCCTCGTCGGAGACGAAGACGGTCGCCCGTTCGCTCAGGCGCTCGATCAGGTCGCGACGCTGGGCCGGTTCGAATCCCTCGATACCGGCGTCGCAGAGCGCGTCGAGGGCGTTGAACCGCACGAGAACGTACGGCTCGTCCGGACCGACGCCGAGGCGGTCGCGGACGCTCTCGTCGGGTTCGAAGACGTCGGGGTGGAGATACGCGCACTCCTTGAACCCCTCGAAGGTGTAGTGGGCCTCGCCCAGATCGCGGCGGGTGACCGCCGGCGAGAGGATGCAGTCGGCGAAGGGCCGGGAGACGACGTGGTTGAAATCGGTCGGCTCGTCGTCGAGGACGAGCACGGTCGGCGTCCGCGTCAGCGTACCCGCGTAGGCGGCGTAGGGTCCGCGGCCGAAGATCACGTCCGGATCGAACCGACGCGCCTCGCGGCCGATCGACACCACCTGTCCGCCGAGTTCTCGAGCGAGCCGGAGCTTCGAGTGTCGGTCGGTTCCGTGCTCGCCGTAGACCCGATACGGCATCTCGAAGCGGTCGAGGAGATCGGTCGTGCAGGCGTACTCGCGGGTCAGGACGAGCACGTCGTGGCCCGCGGCCTCGAGCCGGTCGACGGCGTGGCGGTACAGGTGGACGTGGGCGGGCGTGTTCGCGAAGACCAGAATCCGCATCGAGAGAGCGTATTCGGAAGCGGAACTTTGTAATCAGACTACTACTCCACGCGCGTCGGCGTCGACGGCGGGTGCGTCGGACCGATACCGTGTGGTAGCGACCGCCGGATCGAGGAGTAAGCCACTGCTATTGCCATCTCCGCGTTCAGGGGTTCGATTCAGCCGCTGGCTACCGATCAGAGCAAAGCGAAGGAGCGCCCCAACAACCCCAATACGCGGCCGTTCGAGGGCTCACCAACCGAAATCAGGAAATCGTATCAACCGTCACGAGTAGGTGAAGAAAACTCGAGCGACGATCTTCCTTGAATAACATCTCAATAGATGAAAGTAAAGAATACGATGATTGACCGAGGCTGTAGTCTCGCTGTTCTGCCTATAACAAAACGCCATCCGAGGCTAGGTTCTGCCAGTCGGCAATGCACGTCCTCATCCTCACGGCCAACGCCGACGCACCGTTCATGAACCAGCAGATCGACGAACTCGAACGCCGGGGTGTCACCTTCACCGTACTCCCGATCGCGGGAGACGCCAGCGACGTCACCTCTCGTAGTCCGATGGACTACCTCCGGATGGTCCCGAAAGTGATCTCGGAGTCCGGAAACGGCTACGATCTGATTCACGCTCACTACGGCCTGACGACGCCGGTCGCGCTCTCGCAACTGCGGACGCCGGTCGTGATGTCGCTGTGGGGGTCGGACGTCCACGGACCGGCCAAACCCGTCAGCAGGGCGTGTGCACCGCTTTGCGACGAGGTCATCGTCATGTCCGAGGAGATGCGCGAGGAACTGGGCTACGACTGCCGAGTGATCCCCGACGGTATCGACCTCGAGAAGTTCACGCCCAGTTCGCAGCGGCAGGCCCGCGAACGGGTCGGGTGGGACGACGCCGGCGACGCCTACCAGGTGTTGTTCCCGTACCGCCCCGGCCGAACGGTCAAGAACTTCCCGCGGGCCGAACGCGTCGTCGCTGCGGCCGAGCGCCTGCTCGATCGACCGATCGATCTCCGCGTCGTCCACCAGGTCGACCACGACGCCGTTCCCGACTACATGAACGCCGCCGACGCGCTCCTCCTCACCTCCCGCAGCGAGGGGTCGCCCAACTCGGTCAAGGAGGCGATGGCCTGCAATCTCCCGGTCGTCGCCACCGACGTCGGCGACGTCCGGGAGCGACTGGCCGGCGTCGACCCCTCCCACGTCGGCGCGAGCGACGCCGAACTGGTCGACGGCCTGGTCGACGTCCTCCGGCGCGGAGAGCGCTCGAACGGCCGCGAGGCCGCCCGCGAGGTCAGCATCGAGCGGACGGCCGATCAAATCCTCGACGTGTACGAGCGAGTCGCCGACGAGCGGGTCGAACCCGAGCGGGAAGCGCCGCAGGTGTAACGGGTCGCTCGACGATCGGCCTCGAGCCGTGAGGAACCCTTCGTTTCCGAGGCAAAAGCGGTCTTTCTCCACTCCGTCGATCCTCGTACGGGACGGGACGATCACTCGAATAGTGCCGGGACCCTTCGATGCAGACGATCCGTCGCTATTGAACGAAAGTGAAAATTCAGCGTAATCGAGCCTTCGTCCGCACTCTGACTGGCAGTCACACCGATGTCAAGAAAATTCTCCATGACACTGGATATATATTCTATAGGCCCCTACGTGTCGGCATGACGGAGAAATCCGGCCGGAACGATCGTCGAGACCAAATCTCGATGACCCGTGGCGAGCGCGTTCGCGCAGCCGCGCGCACGCTGCGGAAGCCACGCTCCGCCTCCTGGATCGCCGACGAAACGGACGTCTCGGTGAAGACCGCCCAGAAGTATCTCGAGCAGCTCGTCGAAGACGACGTCCTCCGACGACTCGAACGGGGAGAGCAGGCCGTCTACTGTGTCGACCAGTTGATGGCGACGTATCGCGAGATCGCGAAACTACAGCGCGAACACGATCGCGAGGAACTCACCGACGCGCTCGAGTCGATGCGGACCCGAATCGTCGACTGGACGGAGACCTACGGCGTCGAGAGCCCCGGTGCGCTCCGAGCGAGCATCGCCGACGTCGAGGACAGCGGCGAGATCGAACGTCGCCGCGAGATCGCCAGCGAGTGGGAACACCTCGAGGGGCGCCTCCCCGTCGTTCGAGCCGCGCTCAACGAGTACGATTGGGCGAGCGAGCGAGATGCCGTCTCCGCGTGAGGGAGCGGAATGGGACTACCAGGAACCACCGATAGCACGGTGTACGACGGGTTACGGGACGTCCTCAAGCGCCAGCCCGAAGTCACGGCCGTCACCGACGAACCGGACAGCATCAGCAAGCGATTTCTCCGAGCGGAGATCGACCCCGCCCGAGTGACGCCGGCCACGGGACCCGAGTCACCGGCTCTCGACGTCGAGTGGCGGTACGATGGCGGAGACCAGTACTATCGGATCCACTACGCCGATCCGAACACGGGATTCAACTGCGGGTGGCACCGCGACGAGGATCATTCCGATCTCGGGCCCGTTCACTTTCAGTACGAGACCCCGACGGGCGAGATCCATCACGAGAGCGCTCACTTCCGGAAAACGATTCCGACGGAGATTTGTTGGACTGCCACGGACCGACTCTTCGAAGACCGACTCCCGTCGCTTGCGGGATGAACGGTCCGCGGCTCGTTATCGGACGTCCTCGCGATACCACGCCATCGTCTCCGGCAGGTGCGCCTCGATCGGCTGGTACTCGTAGCCGAGTTCGGCTTCGGCTTTCCTCGAGGTGTAAAAGAGCCGCTGGGTCGCCAGCTGGGCCATCTGCCGGTCGAAGGGGAACATCCGGACGTCGGCGACGGCGCTGGCGGCCTCGGCGACCGGGCCGGCGGCGTGGATGGCCGTCGCCGGGACCCGGATCCGCGCGGGGGAGCCGTCGACGGCGTGGGCGATCCGGGAGACCGCCTGCTGGTAGGTGAGGTTCTCGCCCCCCAGGATGTAGTGTTCGCCGTTCTCGCCGCGCTCGGCGGCCAGCAGCAGGCCGTCGACGACGTCGGCGACGCCGACGATGCTCAGTCCACCCGGGAGGTAGGCGGGCATCGTCGGCTCGAGGCCCATCGAGAGCAACTGGACGGTGAACTCCTCGTCGCCGGGCCCGAAGATCGACGTCGGGTGGACGGTGACGGCGTCGCCGCCGCTCGCGGCGTACTCGTCGACCAGCCGCTCGGCCTCGGCCTTCGAGGCCTGATAGGCGCCGATCGGGTCGGCGACGTCCGTCTCGTCGGCGAACTCGGCGTCGCCGGACGGCCGGCGCGTCCCGGACGTGCTCGTGAAGACGACCCGGCCGACGTCGCGGTCGCGACAGGCCTCGAGGACGTTCTCGGTGCCGTCGACGTTGACCCGGTGGACGGTCTCGGGACCCGCCGTCCAGAGACCGATCCCGGCGAGGTGGAAGACGACGTCGGCGCCGTCGACGAGGTCCCGAAGCGTCTCCGGTTCGAACAGGTCGCCGACGTACCAGTCGATATCCGCTCCCTCGAGGTCGCCCCGGTCCGACGACGGGCGGCTGAGTCCGCGGACCTCCCAGCCGTCCGCGAGCAGGCGCTCACAGAGGTGCGAGCCGAGAAAACCGGTCGCGCCGGTGACGGCGGCGGTTTTCCCTCCCGTCATCGTTGCTCGAGTTGGGGCGGCACGGCGTCGCCGGCCACCGCCGCGTACAGTCGGTAGGCGGTCGTGACGGCGGGGTTCGTGTCGTCCGGCGGCGGTAACTCGCCGTCGGGAAGGCGACGTCTGAGCGCCGTCAGGTCGACGCCGTCGGAGTCGTCCGCGCTGCGCTCGACGGTGATCGCGGGGTCGTCGTCGAGGGCCACCCTGAGCGCCGGATCCTCCTCGATCGAGCGCCCGAGCAGCGACGAGCCGACCGCGTCGACCGCCGGGGTCGGCCCCGCGAACAGCGCGTCGGCCGCGATCGGGTCGCCGCCGTAGGCGGTCGTCGCGTCCAGCACGGAGAGGGCGGGGTCGACGGCCCGCGTCGCCGCGACGGCGGTCTGGTCGGCGTCGGCGACGCTGGTGACGAGACGGCCGAGCGCGCGCATCCCGCCGGCGACCGGGCCGGCTTCGGTCGGCCGTAACGTCGGCACGGCGACGACGGTGCTCTCGAGCAGTCGCTCCGGGATCGACGCGGAGACCGCGTCGCCGTCGACCGTCACGACCTCGTCGCGGCGCGACTCCTCGGCGAGATCGACGAGACCGGCGTCGACGCCCTCGAGCGCCGACTCGTAGGCCAGGTAGTCGGCGGTCCGATCGAACGCGATGCGGTCGTCGCTCGCGCCGGCGACGGCGACGTCCGCGTCGGTCCAGTCCTCGAGCGTGGCGGCGACGGCGGCGACGACGACGGGATCGGTGATCATCCCCGAGGAGGGGTGGAACGGGTAGTGGGCGTCGGGAACGAGCGTGATCCGCTCCGTCGCCGTCAGCGAACTGGCGTACGGTTCGAGGACCGATCGAACCGGCGGCTCGACCGTCTCCAGGCGCCGGTCGGCGTCGGTGAACCACCCGCCACGGCGGTCGGGGGCGTCGACGCCGGCGACGCGGACGCTCACGCCATCACCTCCGGCGCCTCGAGGGCGTCGTCCGCGGTCTCCTCGGCCAGTTCGTAGGCCGTTTCGGCGAGTTCGATCGTCCGCCGACCGTCGGCGCCGTCGACCGGCGGGGCCTCGTCGTTGCGGACCGCGTCACAGAAGTCCTCCAGCGCGTCGTAGTGGGCCTGCAGGTAGAAGGTCGGTCCGAAGACGTCCGGCTCGTCGCGGGTGAACCGGCTCAGCACGTTCGACAGCGCGGACTTGGCCGCGCCCGCGTAGAAGTTATCGGGGATGTGGTCCTTGTTGCTGATCGTTCCGGTCACGCCCTCGAGGCGCAGCCGGGTGTTGACCTCGGGGAGCTGTTCCCACTGGTAGGTGCCACAGTGGAGCGAGATCGTCGTCTCCGTCTCCGGCGCCCGGAGCAGGACCGTCGCGGCGTCCTCGGCCGGGATGTTGAGGGTTTGGCCCATAGTGGCATCCCGGACCTCGAGATCGCCGAACAGCCACTCGAGGACGTCGAAGCAGTGGACGCCGAGTTCGACCAGCGAGCCGCCGCCGGCGGCCTCGGGGTCCATCGGCCACTCGGGGGGCGCCTCGTCGGCCGGCGGTTTGCCCAGCGGGTGGTCGTTGAGTCGCGTGATCGACGCGTAGGGGACGTGACCGACGTGTCCGTCGTCGTACTCGGCCTTGACGCCCGTCATGTCGGGCTGGTAGCGCAGCGTGTGGTCGACGCCGACGGCGATCCCCGCCTCGCGGGCCGTCTCGAGCATCTCGTCGGCCTCCTCGGTCGAGCGGGCCAGCGGTTTCTCGACGAAGACGTCGGTCCCCGCGTCGGCGGCCTTCTCGACGGCGTCGGCGTGGAGGAACGGCGGGAGGGCGACGACCGCCGCGTCGAGGTCCTCGTGCTCGAGCAGCGTCGTATAATCGTCATACGTGCGCGTGGCGCCGGCACTGGCGGCCCGGTCGCGGTTCTCCGGGACCGCGTCAGCGGCCGCGACGACGTCGACGTCGGGCATCGCAAGCGCCGATTTCAGGTGTACCATGCCGATGTTTCCGACGCCGAGCACGCCGAGTTCGAGTGCGCTCGAGTCGGTCCACCGGCTCAAAAGTGTCGATGGCATCTGCCCGAGAAGGGGCCGGGAGCGGGCTTTGTTATCGTCGCCATACCCGCGGGGAGCGGGGAGTAGAAACCCCATTCCCGCGGGCGGGACGACGCGTGCGGGTCGGTACCGGCCGGATCAGTACCAGCTCGCTTTCGCCGTGCTCTCGATACTACTGCTATCGGCACTACTGCCGTCGGCACTACTGCTGTCGGTCCTGGTCGAGACCTCCTCGACGCTCCGAGAACGACGGACCCGCTGGGCGACGTCGCCCATCGTCTCGACGGTGAGATCGGTCTCCGCGCGGCGCTTCGCGAGATAGGAAAGGATCGACCGCATCCGGGCGTCGTCGCGCTCGCTCGTCAGGTTGTTCGGGTGGAGCCAGATGTGAAAGACGCCGTCCCCGTGGACCGCCTCGTCGATCCCCCGTCGAGCGAGTTCGAGCATCGGATCGGTCCAGATCGACTCGGCGACGGTCCGCGCGGGTCCCTCGAAGCCGAACAGGAACAGCGAGGCGGGGACGTTGACCAGTCCGTACTCGTCGGTCGCGGGATCGACCAGCATCGAGCGGTCCCGCACCGTCGAGTCGAAGACGCCCCGAACGCCGTCCCGGGTCGGCGACTTGCCGCGGTAGGCCGAGACGCCGTATTCGGCCAGGACGTCCCGGTGGCCGACGTCGTTTCGCGGATAGATGAAGGTGTCGACCGACTGGTTCCACTCGGCGGCGATCTCGGTCGCCCGGTCGAGTTCGGCGACCGCGAGTTCGCGCTCCGTCTCCTCGCGCCCGAAGAGGACGTGGGAGAAGGAGTGGCTGGCGAACTCGTGGTCGGCGTCGGCCTCGAGGATGCCGGCGACGAGGTCGGGACCGAACCGCAGGTCCTCCCGATCGCGCCACGCCTCGCGTTCGCGGTCGAACCAGCCCGACGGCGCGGGGTGGGACTCGTGACTGCCGTCACAGGAGTCGAGCATGAGGTGACCGACGACGGCCCACGTGGCCGGGACGTCGAACTCGTCGAGTAACTCGAGCATTACCTGCCAGCCGCGACGTCCCGCTTCCACCCGCTCGGTCGGCGGGTCCGGGAGATCGTGAAATCCCCAGCCGAGTTCGGCATCGAGGGAGACCACGACACTACCCACGATACCCACCTCCTGCGTCCACCCAGTTGACGCGTCTCATGTCCAAGTCCTGATGAACGAGCGGTATTGTTATGGATTTCCTGCCGGCGGTGACGGCGACCGTAATGGGGTTTGTATGGGTATTACACACAGCGCACACGCATATAGCCTGTGCCTTGTGCACGATTCACACATTACCGGTGCCGTGCGAGTGTGAGACAGGGAAAATTCGGCTAAAAACGGTCAGATCGGGGAAATATCAGTTCGAGCGACCGTAAAATCTCCCCATAACAAAGCGTTCATCTCCGGATTCACCGGACAGCAGACGTCCTCGACGTCTCATACAATCATGAGCAGGTCTTCCCCACCAGCCGAGCGAGCGTTCGTGCTCGGATTCGACGGCGTACCGTGGAAACTCATCGACCAGTGGAGTGCGGAGGGCGAACTCCCGAACTTCGCCCGGATGCGCGAGGAGGGCGCGGCAGGGACCCTCGAGAGCACCCAGCCCGCGACGACCCCGCTGGCGTGGCCGTCGATCGCGACGGGAGTCTGGCCGGATAAACACGGCATCTACGGGTTCCAGAACCTTTCCTCCGACTACACCCACGAGATGTACACCAGCTACGACATCCAACAGCCGACGCTCTGGGAGCAGGTCACGCCCGCTCACGTCGGCAACGTGCCGATGTCGTATCCGCCACGAGAGATCGACGGAACGATGGTCACGGGCATGATGACGCCCACGACCGATCACGAGTACACCTACCCGCCCGAACTCAAAGACGAGATCGAGGCGCGAACCGGGAACTACGACATCAGCCTCGACTACCCCGACTACGCCGACCGCCTCGACGAGTTCGAGACGGCGGTCGAAGCGATGCTCGCGAAACGTCGCGAAGTGATGCGCCTCCAGATGGAGAACGCCGGCGACGACTGGAGACTGTTCTTCTTCGTCTTCACCGCCCCCGACCGGTTCCAGCACCTCATCTGGGACATGGATCGCCTGCTCAACCACTACAAGAAACTCGACGACGTCCTCGGAGAAGTGATGGCGTATACGGACGACCACGACGCCGACCTCTACGTCGTCTCCGATCACGGCTTCGGACCGATCGAGGAACTGGTCTACGTCAACCACATTCTGGAGCGGGACGGCTACCTCTTCCAGGAGGAAAACGAGGGCGCGCGCGGGGCGCTCTCGAGTCTGGGAATCTCCCGGGACCGCATTACGGACGCCCTCGAGCAGGTCGGTATCTCCGAGGAGAAGATCGTCTCGACGCTCCCCCGCTCGATCGTCGACACGGTCGCCGAACGGATTCCGGGCGATCACGCCCTCTACGACGTCGACTACGATCGGACCGTCGCGTTCGTCCACGGCTCCGGCTGCCTGTACATCAACGACACCGAGCGCTTCAACAAGGGCGTGGTCGATCCGAGCCAGATCCCCGACCTGAAAGCGGAGCTCACCGACCTGTTGGAGTCGGTGACGGACGACGACGGGGAGCCGATGCTGGAGGTGGCCGACGGCAACGAGCTGTTCCCGACCGACGACGACTCGCCGGACCTGATCGTCAAAGGCCGGGGCGTCTACGAGGAGCGCAACGCGCTCACCGACTCAGTGACCGGCGACACCGGCACGTACGCCGCGAGTCACCGGAAAGAGGGAATCGTCCTCTGTCGCGGCCCGTCGATCGAGGCCGGCGCGACGCTGCGGGGAGCGCGGGTCGTCGACATCGCACCGACCCTGCTCCACGGCATCGGCGAACCCGTCCCGAAGAACGCCGACGGGCGCGTCCTCTTCGACGCCTTCGACGAGGACGCGGTCCCCGCGTCGACGAAAGTCGAGCGCACCGGCGTCTCGAAAGACGATCGGGACGAAGCGGTCGACGACGACTTCACCGAGGTCGAGGACCGACTGAAGGGACTGGGCTACATGGAGTAGCGTCAGTTGCACGACGCCGACACCGGTCGCGTCGGCCCAGTTTCCGTGCGAAAGTAACCGAACCGATCGGAGCACTCTCAGGGAAACCGACACGGCAGCGCGGCTGCCGCCGTATTTCGACCGTCTCCGGTCGCATGTAGCGTATTCAGGGTCAATCCCTTTTGGTACACAGGCTGAAATTCGAGTGTCGGGATCCACCGACGTCCCGTATCCACCCGGCTCTACCCATGATCGAATCCATATCGAAGTCCACGGCGTCGTCGTGTACGGTCCGATCGTTCGAACCGGGCGATCGGACTGGAGTGCTGTCGCTGTACGAGCGGGTGTTCGGTCACCACCGGGGCCCCGACTGGTTCCGCTGGAAGTACGACGACAACCCCTACGTCGATCACGTCCCGATCGTCGTCGCCGTCGACGACGGCGAGGTCGTCGGCTGCCGAGCGTTTTTCGCCCTCGAAATGCGCGTCGGCGAAACCGTCCGGCTCGCGTTCCAGCCCTGCGACACGATGGTTCACCCGGAGTACCGGGGACAGGGGCTGTTCAGCCGCATGAACGAATTCGCGCTCGAGCGGTACGCCGACGGCGCGCCGGCGTTCTGTTTCAACTTCCCGAACGGGAACGCCAAACCCGGCAACCTGAAACACGGCTGGCGAGAAATCGGGACGTTCCCGGTGTACTACCGGCCACACGATCCCGTCGAGAGCGTCAAGGAGTTGACCGACGGCGCGAGCCGGGAAACCGACGCGAGAGCCGACGGGAACGAATGGATCGACGGCGACTACGCCGGCTCGGGCGTGGACCGCGATCTTCCCGCCGAAACCGCCTTGAGCGACGTCGACGGCATTACGGACACCCTCGCCGACGTGGTCACGTCCTCACAGCAGGTCGGCGACCGACTGGTCGGCGACTCGAGCGACGAGTTGACCGTCGTCCGGTTCGAGACGCCGCCAGCCGACCTCCTCGAGTCGGTCTACCGGCGGTCGATCCCCGACGGGATCCACACGCATCGAACGGCCGAGTTCTACCGGTGGCGTTTCCAGAACCCGGCGCGGACGTACACGACCTACGTTGCGATGCGGGACGACGAGACGCCGGTCGCCGCGCTGGTCTGCTCTCGTATCGACAGCCACGTCCGGATCGTCGAGACGCTTCCGCGGGCCATCGACGACGAGCGGGCGGCGATCAATCACCTGCTGACCACGATGCTCGCCGACCGTCCGGACTGGAACTACGTGACCGCGTTCGGGAACACGTTACCGACGCCGCTCCGGTACCGGTTCTATCCGGACACGCGATTCCCGCTCTCGACGCTGATCCGGCCGACCGCACGGACGCTGCTGGCCCGAAACCTCGGCGAGTCGGGATTCGAGACGATGACGGCCGACGACTGGCGACTCTCGCGACTCGATCTGGATACGGCGTAACGCCGTCGACCCGGTCCTGGGGACGTCCCGCTCGGTCGATATCCGTTCCTCGAGGTCGCCGGGCGAGCGCTGCTCGACGAACTCCAGTGGCACGGACTAGCGATGAAATACCATTGCCGCGATCTGCTAGTCCAGTCCCCCGGCCGCCGAACGCCCCGCCGCAACACGGTCGATCCCCCGCCGGCTCGAGGAAAGTGGTGTACTATATTCGTCATTAATAGTTGATATCTCTTCTCGATTCCGTATTCTGATTCCTGTATTTCTGGAAAATCTACCATTAATTCGACAGGAAAGCTTATGCCACGAAGGTCGGGTTATCGGTGTATGGCACGTGACGCTCCGGCACAGGACAAAGCTGCCAGAACAGACGCAGAACCACTCCCGAACCTCGTAACGATCGTCGGTCGGGGAGTCCCCTCGAGTTTCGAGATCACCGTCGACGGTGAGATCGAGATGGACGCCGACGACCCCGTCGCTGAAGCGACGGTCGTCTCGGGCGGCATCGCGGAGGGCACCATCGACGTCGGCGTCCAGCGATTCCGCTTCTCCGGTCAGGTGACGAACGTCCACGTCGTCGACTGGAACGGCGACGCGGTCCCGGATTCCTCGAGCGTTCCGGAGGTCCACGTCGACTACGGCGTTCCCGAACGGTAATTCGGTCGATCCCCGGGTAGGGGTGCGGTTTTGCGACGGCGCTCACCACTCCGCAGCGAGGCGACCGCGGTGGCGACCGGCCACCGCGAACGGTCCGGAGCGGCTGCCACGGCCGCTCCCGCCGACCACGGGCGTTACCGGTCGGACCGAACGCGGCGCAGCCCCGACTTCGCCGTCGTCCAGGCGGGATAGACGGCGTTGTAGACGCTCGCCGGAGTGTTTCGCGCGCCCGCGCGGAGAAGACGGTGAGACAGCGGCGGTTCCGACTCGGCGACGAGTTCGTCGAGATCGACGCCGTCGAGCCACTCGAAGAACGCCGCCTCCGCCGGAGAGGTGGGCTCCGTCTCCTGCGTGCGCCCGCGGATGTCTTCCCACATGTACTTCTCGTCCTGACCGAGCACCCACCGGCCCTCCTCGAGGGCGGCCCGGATCTCGGAGTAGTCCTCGTCGTCGAACGGATAGCCGTGGTCCGTCGGATCGAGCCCCGACAGCCGCAGGCCGACGGCGGTCCGATAACACTTCTCACACTCGCCGCAGTTGCCGTCCATCCGGTCGTTACACGTCTGTAACTGGAGATTCGGCTCCTCCTCGCGGACGTAGTCGGCGATGGCGTCGACCCGCTCCTGTCGGGTCAGGTCGTAGGAGTCGTGGCGACACAGAGTGCCCGTCCACCTGACGTGGTCGTCGACGTCGGGACGCGACCCCCACTCGAGGTCGATCCCCTCCCAGTGGGTCGCGGCGACGTAGAGGTCCTCCATGCCCCGCGCGTAGGCCATCGGCGCACAGAGGCCGAGCAAGCCGAGCCCGTGCCCGACGGAGCTGTACCACGCGCCGTCGACGTATCGCTTGTAGTGGGCCAGCAACATCGGGTGAGCGAGGAAGGAGAGCATGTTCGACTCGACGAACGCCGTCTCGAGGCCGTGACCGTCGGCGAAAGCGGTGACGCGGTCGCGGAGGGCCGCCCAGTTCTCGTCGTCGTCCGAGGTGGGCGAGATCGTCCAGCCCCGGATGCTGATCAGGGTCGGCTCCGCGTCGCGGTTGCGGACGTACGAACACGTCGAGTCGACACCGCCGGTGAAGAGCAGACCGCTCTCCCCGCTGGCATCCGGTTCGACGGCGGTCGTCTCCTTCGCGTAGAGCGTCCCGCCCTCGAGGAAGTCGTGCATCGAACACAGCGACGCTTTGACCTCCTCGAGGCCCGCGGCGAACGTCTCGTCGACCTCGTCGACGTAGACGTCGGCCCCGTTGGCCCACGCGACGGGGCAGACCTGGGCGAGGACCGGAATCGCGAGGATCCCCTCGGGGACGTCGTCGATCGGGACGTCGTACTCGGTTCGGAACGATTCGTCGGTGAAGAACCGCTCGAGATCCGCGGAGGTGCGGACGTCGCACTCGAGGGTCGTACCGTCGGCGCTGACGCGGTCGATAACGATGGATGACATAGCTGAATCGAAGTGAGGTCCTGCTGCACGCACTGTTGGCTGTCGAGTCGACGAACCACGAACGAATACAAAAAACCATCAGAACTGTTGATCGTTCGGAAATTGGGAAATCAATGCATATCGAACGGTATCGAACGGTAGGTCGTACCTACCCTTGGGCCGTGGCGTCGCTTCTCCCGACGACGTAACCACGGTCGCGGGCCGTAGGGCAGCCGACGACGCCACAATCGGCGATCGCGGTCCCGCCGTTGGTCGGCGGTTACTCGAGCGACTCGAGCCCGACCGAAACCGGATCGAACGGTCGGAAGGGGCGGAGTATCAACGATCGGCGCACGGGGGACGCCCCCGTCGACGGTTCTGGCGAATAGGAGCCGTATAACAAACGTCGGGATCGATGATTCTTCGGGCGAGATATGCGTATCGACACTGGACCGGACAACGCTCGCTACGAGAGAGTATGAAACGGTCGACATTCAACGTCACGGTTGCTGTCGGATTCCTCGCGGTCGCGCTCGGAATCCTCGTCGCGAGAGCGAACCCTGCGACCAGCTACGAGCCGTCGATATACGCGGGGACGCCACTGATAACGTGGTTCGGCTTCGCGCTGGGGCTCGCGATCGCCGTCGCGACGGCGCTGACCTGCCGCGGCCGCGAGCAGGCGTTCGGTATCGCGCTCGGCGGGATGACGGTGACGTCGATCATCAGTCTCCCGGTGATCAGGAACTATCACTTCGCCGGGATGGGTGACGCGCTCACACATCTGGGCTGGACGCGAGACATCATCGCCAGCGAAATGGCCCCTCACCAGCTGTTCTACCCGGCGATACACACGATCGCGACGGTCTTTCACTACGTCGGCGGCGTCCCCATCGAACGCGGCCTCCTGTTCGGGATGGTCGTCCTGTTCGTGCCGTTCCTGATCTTTATCCCGCTGACCGTTCGGGAGATCACCGGCACCGACGCGGCGGTCGGACTCGCCGCAATCGTCTCCTGGATGGTGTTGCCGATAAACAACGTCGCGACGCACATGGGGATTCACACGAACTCGAACGCGCTCTTCATGGTCCCCGTCGTCATCTTCGCCGCCATCGCGTATCTCCGTCGGCGGGCGACGATCGAGCGACTCCCCTTCGGCCTCTCGCCGTTTAGCGCCCTCATCTACCTCACCGGGATCGGCCTCCTGCTGGTCCACCCCCAGCAGATGGTCAACGTCGTCATTCTGATCGGCGCGATCAGCGTCGTCCAGTACTTCGCTCGCCGTCAATTCAGCGATCACCCGGTTCTCGATCATCCGACCATGTACGCCCACACGGTCGTTCTCGGCGGCCTCTTCGCGATCTGGGCGGTGAGCAACGAACGGTTCAGGGACGCGCTCACCGGTCTCGTCGTCGGCGTCCTGACCGAAGACATCGGCGGTGGCGCCGAAGTCGACCAGCGCGGGACCTCGCTCACGGAAATCGGCGGGAGCCTCGGCGAACTGTTCGTGAAGATGTTCTTAGCCGCCACGGTCGTCGGCCTGATCGTGGGCGTCTTCCTCCTGTTGGTGTGGCTCGGTCGGAGCCGGCTCGATTCCGAGACGAGACCGTTCGTCAACTACCTCTCCTTCGGACTCGTCCCGTTGACCGGCATGTTCGTCCTCTACTTCGTGGGAACGCCGACCATGGCGTTCCGCCAGGTCGGCTTCATCTACGTCGTCCTGACGATCCTGGCCGGCATCGCCCTGGCCTACGGCTTCGGGGGACTCTCGAACCTGGTGTCGAGACCGGCGAGTAACACCGTGGCTGGGGTGCTCCTGGGGACCTGTCTCGTACTCGGCCTGATGACGGTGTTCGCCTCGCCGATCATCTACAGCCCCACCCAGCACGTTACCAACGAACAGATGAGCGGCTACGAAACGGCGCTAACACACGGCGACGTCGACAGGCCGCTCGTCGGCATGGGGTACGATCCGTTCCGGTTCGACCACGGTATCAAGGGGGTGGAAGGCGAGGACAGTCCGACCGCGGCGCGGACCGCCAGCGGCACCATCGATGAAGAGGCGTTCGGTTCCGGCGAGTACGATAGGGCCTATCACGACGTCAGCTACTACTTCGCCGTCACGAACTTCGACCGCGTCCGCGAGTTCCAGGTCTACGAGGAACTCAACTACGACAGGGAGTCCCTTGAGGAACTCGAGACCTACGACGGCGCGGACAAGGTGGTCTCGAACGACGAGTTCCAGCTGTACGACGTCGAAGGAGCCGAATAAGCGGTCCCCGGCGGCAGCGCTCCGGTCTTTTCGATTCGCGGGTTTCGAACGGCGGAGTGACGACGCCTCGAGCCGCGACGATACCGGCCCGGAACGCCGCCATCGCGTCCGTCGCGAAGCAGTCACACGGCGACCGCGACACGTCCGTGACGCCGAGTCGTCGAAATCACGATCGGATTCGGGCCGCGGCCGACGCCGACGCGGTCACGATGTCGACCGTCACGAGCGAGCCTCGCGTGCGCGTTACTCTCTTTAAATCGTCGGCCACTGCGGTCGTCGGCTCGGTTCGACCGCGAGCGCTCGAGTCGCGCGACCCGACCGCCAGCTACGCACGTCGGCGTCGGCCGCGAGTGGAACGACGACCACCGACTCGAGCGGTCGACCCGACGAACGACACCCGTATCGGGGCGGCCCCGGCGCGATCCCCTGTCGAGGGCATATCCACAGGGACAGCGCCTGACAGCCGAAGTAATAACGTATTTATCGGGAGAAAAAGAGGTTACTCGAGGTGGTATTGTGCCCGGTTTCGTTCATAGTATCCTGATAGAACTCCCATACATTCTGTCTTGTTTTGCACCGCTAGAAATATATTCTGTAAATTTAATCAATTATACCAAGGAAAAGTTTATGAGTGTAAGCCCAGGTTACGCAAGTGTATGGCGCAGAACCCCCGGACGTCCGAAACGGACACAACGCCGACTACAGGCCGTAGCGACGGATTAAGCCGCCGCAACTACGTGCGCTCGGTTGCCGCGGCCGCCGCCGCGGTGACGTCGCTGGGCGCAGCCGGTACGGTTGCCGCGCAGGGCGACTACGAAGTCATCGAAGCCGCCGGCCAGTCGCTGACCGTCGCCGACGGTGAGACCTGGGAGAACAAACTGATCGACATGACCACCGGCGGTGACATCTCGATCACTACCCAGGGTAGCGACTGGACGATCCGAAACATCGGCTTCAAGGGCAAGAACGTCTCCGGTGCCGGCACCGCGACGTTCGCCATCTCCGACACCGGCGGCTCGAGTACCGTCGAGAACGTCTACCTCGGCGACGGGTCCGACGGGCGCAACGGGCGCTCGACCGGCCACGGGCAGACCGCCTTCTGGGTCGACCCCAAACACTCCGGTCACGTCGATCTCCGCAACGTCAACATTCAGGGATTCGCCGACAACGCTGTCTACGGGTCCTCGCCCGGCTCCAACGGCGGCGGCACGATCCACATCGATAGCTGTTTCGCCGCCAACTGCCGCGTCTCCCACTTCCGCCTCGCGACCGAGGGCAGCAAGGTGACGAACTCGAGCGTCCTCGTCGACGAGGAAGGCTACGAAGGCCGCGGTATCTGGGCCTGGGCCCCCGGGACGATCGAGATCGAGGACTGCCAGATCAGCATGAACGGCAACCACACCGCCGTCGTCGCTGGTGCGAACGGCCAGGGGACCGACGTCGTCCTCCGGAACACCGACTACGACCAGGCGGCCGGCATCAGCGAGACCGCCGGCTCGACCGTCCGACTCGAGGGCGACTCGGGCACCGATCCCCTGGCGTTCATCCCCGCGGGAACGCCCACTAGCCCCGAAGAAGCCGCGACCGGCGGCAACTGACCCCGCGACACACCTCCCTGACCACCCCCAACCCCGCTGACGGTTCCCCTCCCCACGCTCCCGCTGACGCCTCCACCCCCTCCGTTCCCCGCTGACGCGGGCCCTCCACCTCCGCTGACGCGACTCCCCTCCACTCCCGCTGACGCGACCGATTCGAATCCACTCGACGCCGCGCGTTCTTCGCGACACGACCGTCTGCTTTTCCCGACAGTCGATCGAAGCAGTCTAGTCACGTCCGTGATCGGCGCCGGTCGATCGGTGAGCTGCCGGACGGACGGCCTCGAGTCAGTTTCCAGTCACCGTCCCCCTCACCGGAGCGGGTCGAAATCGGGTAGTAATGAGATATTACCGGCCGGTTCGGGCTGTCGCGGTACCGTTCAATCAACCGTCTGAGAGCTGTTTACCGGTGTAATATAATATTACCCGACCCGCTCCGGCCTGCATACGTAATATAATATTTCGTGTAATAATAGAGATAGTTCTTCTAGTTGAATTCAGTGAATATATATTCTCTGTAAATTTTAAATGTCTTTGAGGAGAAAGTTTATGGTGGTAGTGTTTGATTACCCGATTGCATGGCACGCGACCCTTCGGTTTCGGATGACGATCGGCTCGTCGGCAGCGAAGAGCAGCCGGCGGCCGAAGGCAGTAATAATAGATTACTCGGTCGACGTTCGTATATGAAGCTGGCAGGTGCGACGACCGCGGCTGCAGCATTTAGTACGAGTGCGAGCGCGAACGAGGAGTACGAGACGATCCGGGCGCGAGGACAGGTTATCCGGATCGGTAACGAGACGTACGAAAACAAACTCGTCGACGTCTCGAACGGGAACGGCATCACGTTCATCGTCGAGGGTGCGGCGACGGTCCGTAACATCGGGATCAAGGGCCTCTATCAGGGCGACGGGTTCATCTTCTCGATCACCGCACCGAGGGGCACCGTCGAGTTCGAGAACATCTACATCGGCGACGGCGCCAACAAATCCGGCGCCGACTTCGTTCACGGCCCCGGTGGCATTTTCTACCACAACATCGCCAGCGCGAACGTGGTCTTCCGCGAGTGTAACGTGCAGGGCTACCCGAACAACGGGTGGTACTGTTCCAACAGCGCCACGGGCGGGTCGATCACGTGGGAACGCTGTTTCGGCAAGAACAACGGCGTCACGACGTTCCGGGCCGCCGATCCGAACGACACGCTCGTCGACTGCGTCGCGTACAACGACAACACGGACTACTCGACCGAGTACGGCAGCTGGGGCAACTACAACGAGAACTCCGGGCGCCCGCTCTGGGTCTGGAACCCCGGCGGCTGCACCGTCGAGGACTGCCACTTCGCCGCCGGCGACTACCACGCGGCGGTGCTCACCCACAACGGCGGTTCGGTCTCCCTCGACGGGGGGGCAATCTCCGGCGGCACGCAGGGCAACGTCGACGCCTCGAGCGCCGGGCGCAACCCCGACCTCTCGATCCCCGACGGCGTCCCGACCTCCGCCGAGGAGGCCGCGGTGGGCGACGCGTTCAGCGGGAACGCCACGGACGACCAGCTCTCCAACGTCGTCGTCGTCGACGGCGCCGGAACGAGCGACGCGACGAGCTACGAGTTCGTCGTCAGCGACGCGGTCGAACCGAGTACCGACGAGGGCGCGACGATCGACGCGGCGGCCGACGTCGACGGCACCCGCGCGTCGGGCACCGTGGCCGACCACCGCGACGCGTGGCGGTTCGAGGGCGAAATCGAACGGCTGAGCGTCGACGGCTCGGCGACGGTCCGGGTCAACGGGATCGAAGTCGATCCCGACCAGTTCGACGACGTCCTCGAGAACTTCCTCCTGGTCGACGGCTCGGCCGCGGACGTCACGCGCTACGAGTTCACCGTCGACGGCGAGGTCGAACGGTCGAACTACCGGGGCGCGTCGATCGACCCCGACGACGAGGTCGAGGACGGGAGCGTCCACGGCGTCGTCGCGGACTGGCGGGACGCCTTCCGCTTTTCGGGCGACGTCACGGAACTCACCGTCGACGGCCCGGCGACCGTCTCCGTCAACGACGAACCGGTCGATCCCGCCGACTACGGCGTCGACCTCCCCCACACCCTCACGGTCGAGGGCCAGGGAGTGCCGACGAGTTTCGAGATTTCGGTCGACGGGACGATCGAACTCGAGGGGACGAACGCGCCGGAAAACGACGCCACGACGATCTCGGGATCGACGGTCCAGAGTTCGGTCACCGACGACTCCCAGACCTTCCGATTCTCGGGTGCGCTGACCGACGTCACGATCATCGACGGCGAGGCCGAGATCAGCCTCGACGGCGAGTCCATCGATCCGAACGACTACGGCGAGCACGAACTGCTCCCCCACGCGATCGTCATCGACGGCACCGACGTCGAGGAGCCCAGCGCCTACTCCTTCGAGGCCAGCGGCGCGGTCGTCGAATCCACCTTCCGCGGCGCGACGCTCGACGACGACGACGTCATCGAGGGCCGGGCCGTTCGCGGCGTCGCCGGCAACTGGCTCGACGCCTACTGGTTCAGCGGCAACGTCGAGAAGTTCACGCTCCGCGGCGACGCGAACGTCGACGTCCAGTACAACGCTCGCGAACAGTAATCGGCCGACGGACGGCGACGCTCAGGTCAGCTGTGCGATCGTTTCTCTGGGATCGATCATCCCGCTTACCGTCACCAGCACGCCCCAGATAGCGACGCCCGCGCCGATCACGCCGACCAACGCCGGAACGCTCGAGGCGTAGGGCACCAGAACCAACACGCCGAGTCCCATCGCGCCGCCGATCGCGGCCGTCAGGACGAGGGATCGAGCGATCCGGACGAGGTCGAGCGAGAGTTCGCTGTGCATCACGTAGACGTTGGCCAGCGTGTAGATACCGAAGGTGATGACCGTCGCGATGGCCGCCCCCGCCGCGCCGTAGATCGGGATCAAGACGACGTTGAGCCCGGCGTTGGCGATCGCCGTCGACCCCCTCGCGACCGCCCGCGCGTTCGCCCGCCCCAGGTAGTCGAGGCCGTTGGTCGTCACCTTCGTCACGGCGTGGAAGACCAGGTAGACGGCGAACACCTGCAAGACGGGGGCCGCCCCCGCGTACGCCGAGCCGAAGATCAGCGTCAGCGCCGGCTCCGCGACCAGGACGATCCCGACCGCGGCCGGAACGTACAGCAGGAACACGTACTCGAGCGTCGTCTCGTAGATCCGGGCCGCCTGCTCGAGCGAGTCGTTGGCTTTCTGCTCGCCGTAGGTCGGCGAGACCGAGAAGCCCAGCGAGGTCGCCGGCACCAGGACGAACTCGGAGATCTGTTTACTGAGAACGTAGTAACTGACCGCGACCGGGTTGACGAAGTACGCGACGAGGATCGTGTCGAGGCGGTTGTCGATCATCGTCGCGCTGTTGGTCGCCGTCAGCGGGACGCTGTACTTCAGGATCCGGTTCCGGAGCGATCGATCGCCGCCGCCGTCGTCGTAGCTCCGGTAGCGACGGTAGAGAAAGACCGAGCCGACGACCGCCCCGAGGATCGCCCCGACCACGTAGCCGAACATCGCGCCGGCCACGCCCAGTCCGAGCGCCGCCAGCGCGACGACGAACACCAGCCGGGTGACGTTGTTGATGACCTCGATCGCCGCGCTCAGGTCCACGCGGTTGAATCCCTGGAAGATCGTCAGGTAGTAGGCGTACATCGACTGGAAGACCATGTAGAGCGCCCCGATCAGCAGCAGGCTCGATAGTTCCGGCTCGTCGAGGACGCCGGCGATGAGATCCCGCCCGAGGACGAGCGCCACGACGACGGTCCCGATCAGCGCCAGCCGGTATCGGATCGACGTTCGCAGGATGAACGGGACCGTCGACGGCGCCGACTCCTTGTGTTCGGAGACGTAGCGGGCGGCCGAGCGCGCGAGGCCGAGGTCGGCGACCAGTTGCACGATGGCGATGATCGAGATGACGAGATAGAGGAGTCCGTACTCGTCGGGCGTCAACAGCACCCGAGCGAGCACCAGCATCAACAGCCCGTTGGCGACGTTGCTGACGATGCGCCCGCCCAGCGTCGCCTTGAACCCCTCGATGATGCGGTCAGTAACCGACATGCCTACCTACGCGAACTCGAGTGAGCGGTTCGGACGCGGTACGCCGCGTTTGCCCATCGACTCGGCGAGGTGAGAGACCGATTCCCGCCGGCGAGCGACCGTCGCGATCCACTCGCCCGACGACGCAACGATAGCAGTGACACTGATCAGTGCTACATCAAATCGAGCCATTGTAATCGCCCGCATACCGTCTGTTTGTCGAGACATACCAGCGGCGACGGATGTCAACGGCTTCGGTCGAGACGTCGATTCGACCGACGGGCTCGCCGTCTCGTGGTGCCCCGGCGGGAGGAGAAGAACGGTAATCTGGAGCGCGTGGAGAGCGATTTATGGCGTTCGTTTCGGTCTCACAGCTGAATGAGCACGGACCGCCGGACCGGAGGACTCGGCGCGTTCGGGAGCCTAGTCGTTGCGGGCGTTGTAGTCGACGTCGATGTTCGCGTCGCCCTTGAGTCGGAAGTCGACGATGTCGCCGTCGAACCAGTAGGCGTCGATTTCGTCGTCGACGGTGCCGCTGACCGCCGTACCCTCGATCGAGTCGTCGGGATCGATCGTCGCGTCCCGGTAACTCGAGGTGATGACCTCGCCGTCGATGGTGAAGGTGTACTCCGTCTGGCCGTCGGTACCGGTGCCGTCGACGACGATCGCGTGGGGAAGCAGTTCCTGCTCGCCGAACTCGTCGGGGTCGATCCGCTCGTCGTCGACGTAGACGTGGGCCGAGCCGTCGAGGAACGTCACGTCCGAGACCACGCCGGAGAATCGGAACCGCTGAACGCCGGTTTGGATCGATCCCTCGACCGTGCTTTCCGAGCGGGCCGTCGCGAACTGCTCCGAGTCGTCGCCGGCGACCGTGTCGATCGTGCCGTCGACGCTGATCTCGTAGCTGGCGTCCGATCCGTTGCCGACGAGCGTGAGGACGTGGGGCTGTTCGTCGCCGAAGTCCGCGGGGTCGACCTGCTCGTCGTCGACGTAGACGCGCGCGTCGCCGTCGACGGTCAGTTCCTCGAGTTCGCCGTTGAAGTTGAAGGCGTCGCGCCAGCCGGCGACCGATCCCGTGACCGATCCGCTGGCGATGGTATCTTCGTCGTCGACCGACGCGCCCTGGTACGTCGATTTCTCGGCCGCACCGCTGACGGTGAACTCGTAGCGCGTGCCGCCGCTGGTCCCGATGCCGTCGACGAGCAGCGTGCGGTCGAGCGGTTGCTCACCGAACGTCGAGGGGTCGATCTCCTCGCCGTTGAGTTCGACCGTCGCCGACCCCTGGTGGAAGCCGACGTCGACCAGTTCGCCGTCGAACCGAAAACTGTCGACGTGGTTCGTCGTGGTCACCCACCCTTCGGCGGACGTGTCGCCGATCTGGTCGTGGCTCTGGATGTCGCCGCGATCTGGGTTCTGGACGATTTCGCCGGACGTCTCCGCGTAGTACCGCGTCGGATCACCGGCGCCGGTGATCGTGAGCGTGTTCTCCGGGAGGTCCTGTGCGGGCACGTTCGCCGACCCGCTCGCCGCTTCCTCCGGACTCGTCGGACAGCCGTCGGGAACGAAGTGCTCGGGGTTGCCGTGCGTCCCCGACCCGTCGTCGGTGTAGACGTTCGTCATCGAGAGGTCCGGGTCGCCACGCGTCACGACGCCGGAACCGACGCCGTTCGTGATGATATGGACGTTCTCGAGTTCCGTGCCGCCGCCGTAGCCTTCCCAGACCCAGATCCCGCGGTTCGCGCTGCGGGAGCCGGACTTGTAGATGACCGAGTTCCGAATCGACGACCCGTTGTCGGCCGGTCGCCACGCCGTGTGGTGGTTGTCGTACGCGTAACAGCCGTCGAAGTGGAGCGTCCCGCCGCTGCCGCTGGTTCCCGACTGGTAGCCGTAGACCCCGTTACAGCCGTCCTGACTGAAATTGACGTTATTGAAGTGAATCTCGCCGCTGTGGCTCGGGGTGACGTACACGTGGTGGGGACGGTGGTCGGCCGGTCGGCCCGACCATCCCTCGCCGAAGAAGACGTTTTCGACGACGCTCGTTCCCCCGGAGGTGTCGGCCAGTCCGAAGATGTTTCCGCTCCTCGGGGCCGTTCCTTCGGACCCGACGTAGCCGGTGAATCCGATGTTCCGGATCGTCCAGTTCGTGCCGGTCGCCGCGATGGTGATCGTGCCGCCGTTACCGAAGTCGATGAGTTTGTTCTCCCAGGTCTCGCCGCTATCGATACGGATCACCTGACCGCTCGCCTCGATGACGTCGTAATCGCTGCTCGCGGCACTCGCCGCACTCGCACCGAGACCCGCCGTGGCCGCCGTCGCACCGACCAGTTTCATGTACGATCGTCGATCGATCGTCCCGCGGTCGGAGTGGTTCTCAACCTGCTGTTTGTCGTCACTATCAATCGCCTGTTCGGGACTATCAGGGCCCCGTACCGGATGTTCGCGTGCCATGCGATCTGAGAGAAGATACTATTACACTATAAACTTTCTCGCTTATTTATCGGTAAGATTTCGTGATTTTAATTATATAGTGATATAATTGCATTCTATTTACGATAGATAATCACGTACTATTATATTCAAAACAAGCAGACTGCAACGCCTTCGGCTTTTTGATTTTTAATATAGAAAGGATATAAATATAGTATCGGTATCGAGTGGATCGGAATTATGTCAGCAGTCGTTGTAGACAGTTCCGTGATCTATCGGATTTCGATTCTTCAGAACCGAACGATCTTCTCGACTGATCGGTGCTGGGAATCGGACGGTCGATCGGACGGGAACAGGGCGGTATCGGCTCGGGCTGCGTCGGCTCGGCGGGACGACTCGACGATGACAACGAGCGGACTCGAGAATCGACTTCGTGAAACGGCTCCCGCGCCAGGAACAGCAAGCTGGCACGCGAACTGCTCCGGTACTGGATGACGGTCGTCGGGAGCCAGTCGTCCGTTCGGGAGCCGTGAATATAAGTCCTTCCTCACAGAACGTCTTGCGCTCAATGTGAGACCGCCAGTCGCGAAACGAAACGCGAACGCGGCCGAGAAACCAATTGCTCCCGATTCGGAGCGCGATTCGCCGCGACGGGGTTGGCGCCGCCAGTCAGCCGAAGATGGCGTCCCCTCGGGACTCGAGGACGCTCTGCGAGGAGTGGATGTCGTCGATGACGGACGTGATCACGAAGAGCCGATAGATCGGAACCTGTCCGTGATCCGAGTACGAGTCGAGGAACTCCCGTAATCGCTCGACCGAGAGAACCTCGCCGACCGCGTCGCAGTGATCGATCTGGTCCTGAATGCAGCCGACCGTCTCGGGGTCGACCGTCGAATCGGTCTGGAGACCGTTGACCGACTTGATCACCGGCAGTACCGTCTCGAACAGTCGCGGGTAGCGAGAGAGCAGGTCGTCGACGAACGCGGCGGCGGCGTGGCGTGACGACGCGATGGGCGCGCCGTAGTCCGGGTGGACGTGCTCGGCCGCCTCCGGGGAGAGTTGCTCGAGGAACTCCCGGTAGAGGGCGTACCGGGCCTTCTGGTCGTCGGGACAGTTCATCGCGTAGCGGAAGAAGTCGACGGAGTAGAACGGCGTCGTGGACCAGAAGAACTGTCGGTTGCGGTCTTCGCCCTCGAACATGAAGTTCACGCCGCGTTCGTAGACGAGGAAGTGGACGTACTTCGACTCGAAATCGCGTTCGGGATAGCGACGGAGCAGATCGCGAACGCTTCGCCGGATCTCCGCCGCCGAGAGGCCCGTCAGCCGGGCGACGTGCTCGAGGTCGAGCATGGCGTTCTCCTCGATGACGTAATCGACGAGTTCGCGCTCGCTCGAGATCGAGCGCGCCGGCGTCAGATCGGGGAGCGCCTTGTCCCCGCCGTCGCCGGTCACGTACGTGATCCCCGAGCCGTGATCCGCCCGGAGCTGTCTGAGGAAGTCGAGAATGAACGAGGTCAGGAGCCCGACGTGCCCGTTTTTCGTCTTGATGAGCGTGTCCAGATCCTCGCCTCTCGCCGGCCCGACCTGGTACAGGTCCCACTCGATATCGAACGTCCGGGCGAGTTTTTCGGCCAGTTCGACGTCCGACTGCGGGACGTTCTTCTCGGAGGCCATCGTCGCCCCGCGCGCCGGCGTGTCCGTGACGTGGTAGCCGGCCAGCACCGACCGCGAGTCGAGACCGCCGCTCAGCGAAATGACGTCGCGGCTTCCGTACCCCGACCGCTTCTCACACGCCGTCTCGAAGCGGTCGACGAGTTCGGCGGCGTTGCCCTCTCGAGTCCGGTTCGCGTACGCCTTGTACTCGAAGTCGAACCGGTGCAGTTCCGTCCGCGTCACCGTCCCGTCGTCCGGATCGAACGTGAGATACGTCCCCGGCGGCAGTCGCGTCGCCCGACGCATGAGGGTCCGCTCGCCGAGCGGATAGCCGAAGAGGAGACAGTGGGCGACGCCCAGCGGATCGAATTCGTCGCCGTCGACGGCGTCGACGAGGTACCGCAGTTCCCGCGAGAAGACGAAGGTGTCGCCGTCGTGATAGTAGTAGGTCGGTAGCCGTCCGAGCACGTCGTTGAGCAGTCCGAGTCGACCGCTCGATTTGTCGTAGGCGACGAGCAGGAACTCCCCGTCGGTCTCGAGTACCCAGTCGGTCAGGTACTGGCTCTCCGAATCCGTCTCGAGGACGCGTTCGCCCACCTCGAGCAGTTCGTCCTCCAGCGGGCGGTCGAGTTCGTCGTAGATGCGGCCTTCGAAATAGATCCAGCAGTCCTCGTTCTCGACGGTGCGCGTCGGATACTCCGGATACGCCGTCGTTCCGACCGAATACGCGTCCGTCTCGAGCACGACGTCGGCGTCGTACCGCTCGGTGTGGCGAAAGGGCTCGAGGGACTCGTGAAACGACGCGTCGGACGGGGAATCTGTTGTTCGACCGGTGACACCAACCATGGAAGCAAAAAAGATATACCCTTGTATTGTAATGTCGCCGTTTATGACCAACGGGCGGACGATCGGCGCCGGACCAGTCACGCGGTCTTCAGCTGAGAAACGACCGCCTAGTGAGTGGTTGTCTAGCGACTATCTGTCGCCGGGAATCGACGACGGACCGACCGGCGCCGCGTAAGGACCGATGACGGATCGATCAGTGACGCGTGGGGACCGACGACCGATCGAGCGACGATCCGGAAGAACCGACGATCAGTCGAGAATCGGCGTTCCCCGCGCGAGTGAACTGCCGCCGAGGGGAGACCTCGGCACCGCCAGATCGCCCCGTGCAGTCGCCGCGGCGAGCGCGAACCGCTCGCGGTCGCGGACAGCGGCGGCGAGCGCTCGAGCAGGAACGGCGGTGCACCTGTCGGGAGCCGATCCGACTGGAGAGAGTCGGCTGTGAACCGCTGAATCGATAGAATAATCGGTCGTCAGTCGTCGGTTGTCGGTTGTCAGACGTCGGATATCGGTTGTCGGATACCGGATATCGGTTATCGGATGCCGGATACCGGATATCGGTTATCGGATGCCGGATACCGGATATGCTAGCAGGAACGGTTCTCGAGTCGGCGAACGCTCGCGAGCCCCAACTGACGAAGTGGATACCGCCCCACCTGTCGCCGGAACAGTGGTTCCCCGCTCGAACGAACAGTCACTCGATCCGCGAGAGTTTGCCGTCGACGTTGCGTTCGCGTTCTCGATTCGAGACCGCGTGGGCGATCGAGAGGGCGAAAAACGCGACGACGACGATGCCGGCGAGACCGAGCGTCGGGACGGCCGACAGCAGCGGCACGCCGAGGAAGGCGCCGGTGACCAGCGCCGCGCCGACGACGCTCAGTCCGGCGTACCATCGGTCCCAGCGATCCTGTTGGTGCGTATCCGTGTCGAGATACATCATCAACAGGTCGGCGTTGTCCGCGAGCGAGATCAGTCCGCGGTCCTGATCGTACTCGACGATGCCGGCGTCGTCCATCTTCGGCAGATGCGTCTGATAAAGTGCGACGTACACCCGCTTTCGTTGGTCCGAGCTGAGCGCGCTGACCTCGGTGTCGTTCTCCCAGGCCGCGATCTGCTCGGCGAGTTCGCCAAGGGTGACCGTATCGTCGGCCTCGAGCAAGTACGCGAGGACTTCGCGCCGACGTCGGTTTTTCAGGAGTTCGAAGATGACGTCCTTCGATAGGCGCTGTTCCTCCTCCGAGTCGGCGACAGAGGCGATCTCGTCGGGGAGGGACGTATCGATAGACGACATCAGGCTCGACCTCCGAACGGTGGGCGAGGGTTCCAGCTCGTTCGATACCAGTTACTCAACTCGAAACGGCTGCCAAACGGTCGAGTCGGCGGGAACCGCTGTTTGCTCGATCGGCAAGTCGCAGTCACGATTGACACACCAAGTTGTACACCAATAGTGACACTCTTAAGGACAGCCACGTTTCGCACCGGCTGCAAAGCGGGTATGGAACGACTTCTCGACGGCGTTGACGGCGGAATACGATGGCATCTAGACGATCGGTTGTGGAATCGAAGCGGCGCTGATGGTATCGACCGATTGCGATGTCGTATCGGCCGCGTACGTCCGCTATCGGTCCGGGAGAGAGTCCAGCCAAGTCGGGGAGCGAATCTGAAACACGACACTGCTACGGAACGTTTGCTGCCAACGAGATAAAGGCGAACGACAGTTCGATTCGGAAAGCCGAATTTACGCGATGAAGCCGTCATTTACGTTGGATCGGAAACGAAACGATGAGGACATTTCATGTGCCGTGTTCACGATACCCAGTATAGGGCGAGAACGCCGGTACCGCGGCGCTTCGTCCCGACGAACCGATGGGACACGGTTCCGACACGGCTCGGTCGGCCGCTCCGAATCGGACGCGGCGACGACGTGCCGATTCTTTCTCCGTTCGCTGCTGGATCCGCGATTCGGGCAGTAAGTCGGCGTTTCTCGCGAAACCATGTGAACCCCTTACAGTGCCGGCACAGCGTTGTCCACTACTGATGACGCGGTCCATCATCGATCACACCACGAACGAGACACAGGAGACAGAGCCCGGGCTGTGTCCGGACTGCGAAACCGACACGATCATCCACGATCCGGACCGCGGTGAACGCGTCTGCGAGGAGTGTGGGCTGGTCTTAACCGAGGATCCCATCGATTACGGGCCGGAGTGGCGAGCGTTCAACGCCCAGGAACACGACGAACTCTCCCGCGTGGGGGCGCCGCTCACCCAGTCGATGCACGACCGCGGGCTGACCACGACCATCGACTGGCGGAACAAGGACGCCAACGGCCACTCGATGTCCGCCGAGAAGCACGGCCAGCTCCACCGGCTCCGCGTCTGGCAGGAGCGAATCCGGACCAAAAACGCCGGCGAACGCAACCTCAAGTACGCGCTCTCGGAGATCGACCGCATGGTGAGCGCGCTCGGGGTTCCGAAACCCGTCAAGGAGACCGCGAGCGTCATCTACCGACAGGCCCTCGACCAGGACCTCATCCGGGGGCGCTCGATCGAGGGCGTCGCGACCAGCGCGCTGTACACGGCCTGCCGAAAGGAGGACATTCCGCGCAGCCTCGAGGAGGTGACGTCCGTGTCGCGGGTCGATCAGCGCGAGATCGGCCGCACCTACCGCTACATCGCCGACGAACTCGACATCAACCTCGAGCCGACGAACCCGCGGCAGTTCGTCCCGCGGTTCTGTTCGGAACTCGACGTGGACAAGGACGTCGAGACGAAGGCCATCGACATCATCGATCGCACGACCGAGCAGGGGCTGCACTCGGGCAAGTCGCCGACCGGGTTCGCCGCCGCGGCCATCTACGCCGCCGGCCTGCTCTGCGACGAGACGATCCCCCAGCGGGCCGTCGCCGACACCGCACAGACGACCGTGGTGACGGTTCGGAACCGGTACCGGGAGCAACTCGAGGCGATCGACCAGCAACCCGCGTAGTTACATGACCGGCCGCGCTCACATGATCGACCGCTCGTCTTCTTCGTAGATCGACGCGTGCGCAAGCGCGTGGAGGTTCGCGTACGGCACGAACGCGATGAACTCGTCGTCGCTATCGTAGAGTTCGACGCCGTTATCGGTGTGATCGTACCGTTCGCACTCGATCTGTCCCTCGGGGAGGATCGCACGATACATACTCGAATAGACGCTGTCCACCCAGATATAGCTGAATGGTGGTTTCGATGATGATCTGCGTTCTATCCGTTCGAAGCGTACACCACGAAAGCCCCTGCCGGTCTCCAGTCGATGGACTCGCTGTCGTTCGAAAGACGCTTTGCGTCTTTCGTGATGACGAGAGAGCGAACTTTCGAACCACGCGTAGCGAGCGACAAGCGGTCGAGCGAGGCAGGGGCTTTCGTGGTGGTCTCAATGAGTTCTGAACACTGCCTGTCCGTTTCGCCTGAACTCCGTTGTCCGTGGACAGCCGTCGTCTCCGGGTGATCCTTTCACGACCTCCACGAGTTCGACCGCCGAGGACCGCTCGAGGGGCGGACCCAACGGCTATCGAACCCGAGCGAACACTCCAAGCGGTCACGTCGTGGGGCCAGTGGGGCCGTATCGTAATCCGATCGACGGACGATCGCCCGCACTCGAGCGGATCGGCGTGCTCCGGGAGGCGGTAGTAGGCGTTGACGTCGTGATGCGCTCGAGGCGTATTCGGTAACTACAGGTTCGAGGTCCCGCCACGTCCGATTAGCAGGGTACGATCGGAGGACAGTCCGTCAGAACGGAGTCCCCTATCTCGTTCGAGCCACTAATCGCCCGGATTCGGCGGTAAGCGCGGGTGTTACAATAGCGCTAAGAATCGTTGTTAGACAGGAAAAAGAGAAATTCAGCTGAATTGGGATGGAGTTCTCAAACGCAGACGAACTCAAGCGAACCGATATGCGTCCTTTTGGCTGTGTGATCCGAAAGCGTCGATATGGATGAAGGGGCTGCGGGGAGCGTGGAGGTTCTCTTGGTCGAGGATAATCCCGGGGATGTTCGGCTGGTCGAAGAAGCACTTCAGGAGGCCGACAGTGCCCTGCACATCACGAGAGACGGAACGGAAGCGCTCGACTTCCTTCACCAACGGAACGAATTCACTGATGTGCCTCGTCCAGATATCGTTCTTCTCGACCTGAACCTGCCACAAGTGGATGGCACTCAGGTCCTCGATGAAATTCGGAGCGATCCCGAACTGAAGCAGCTTCGAGTGACCGTCTTAACCAGCGTACCCGAGGAATACGCCTCTCCCGAACTGGACGAGCTCGACGCGAACGATTTTTTCACCAAACCAGCTGATCCTGACGAATTTATGGCTCTCGTCCGGTCACGTATTGTAGCGCTGTAATACGACGGCTTCCTCGCCTGGACCGCGAGGCGATCGCCACCGATGGATTCCGCGAGACCGGACTCGCCCGGTTCGCCGCCTACGATCTCCAGTTTCTGCTTCCCAGCCATCGCTACTGCTTCTATTCCGGAACTCGAGTCGAACCAGCCGGCGAACCAGTGCTGTCACACGCTCCTGATCGACGACGACACCCGTCACCAGTCGTACTGTCTGCTCCTGCTCAGCCGCGTCGACGTCGACGCGGACGAACTCCGCGATCGGGCGGCGACACACGGCCTCGAGGAGGAAATCGACGCGCTGTGTCGGTATCTCGAGAGGGATGACGACTTCGAGGACGTTCGTTGTCTCAAGTGGACCGAATTCCAGCAACTGGCGGCTGACTACGAGGTCGCCCTTCCTCGATGAGTACCGGCCATTACCCGCTTCTCGAGTGCTATTGCAGGAAAGACCGGCTCAGTAGTCCGTCACGTCAACGACCTGCTTCGTTTCCGGGTGCGTGAGATCGCTATCGATCGAGACGACCGTCGCATTATGGGTTCGACCGAGCGCTGCGACGAGCGCGTCGACGCCGTCGAGAAACGGACCCTGTGAACCGATTTCGTCTGCGATTCGTGCGGCCTCGATTGACAACTCCTCGTCGACATCGATGACGTCGACCCACGCGAGGGCGTCGATAGCCCGGTCGACGTTGCCGTCGGGAAGGTTCCCAACGCCGACGATCGTTTCAGCGTAGGCCGGTGCAGGCGCGATCCACCGTTCTTCGTCACCGCCGTTCGCCTCGTAGAATTCCTTCGTGGCGGGTTCGCCGTTGAGATAGTCGATCAGATAATTCGCGTCGAGAACCTTCATGAGTCGCCGAGCCGTCGCATCCGTTCGCGTCGCTCCTCCTTCGCTGTCTCGCGCTCCTCACGGAGTCGATCGGCCTGACCGTCCGAGAGGATCCCGAACCCGTCGTCGAAATCGGCTTCGGTGTCTTCCAGCATTCGCTCGAGGACGTCGTTGTAACTCTCGTTCGCTCGTTTTCGCCGCTCGAGTTCGCGTTTTACCCGGTCGCTGATCCGGATCTGTTCGTTCGCGGCACCCATGTGTTGACATCAGTGTTGACACTACTTCGGCTTTTGGTTGCCTCACTGATGCTGTTCAGGCCCAGTCTGGGCTACCCGCTAACCCGTTGATCGAATTCGAATTGTACAAAAATCGACTAGGCGGGTGACTCGTCCCCGCTCTCGTCCTCGAGCCCACCGAAATCCACGTCCGAACCGGCTCCGAGATCGATCTCTCCACCTACCGGCGTCTCGCTCTCGAGCACCACCGTCTCCCCGGCCGTCATCGAGTCGCCTTTTGCCACCGAGATGTCCTCGAGTTCCACCTCAGGCGGAAAGAGCACGTCGACCCGACTGCCGAAGGCGATGTGGCCGATCCGATCACCGCGCTCGACGTCGTCCCCGGGCTCGATGTACGGGTGGATGCGCTTGGCGAACGCGCCGGCGATCAGCGTCACGACGGCGTCGCTGGCCGGCTCGTCGGGTCTCGAGTGCGGGTCGTCGCCGTCGGCGCCGTCTCCGCTCGAGTCGGTTTCAGCAGCCGATTCCGCGGCCGAATCGCCTGCGGGGAGGTTCGACGACTCGGTCTCGCAGCGAACGTGGACCCGCTCGTTTCGGTCGGAGTCCTTCGAGAACGCCGGCCGGTTCGCGCCCGAGACGTGCTCGACGTCCGTCACCGCGGCGTCGAACGGCGCGCGGACGACGTGGACGTGCCAGACGTTCATGAAGACCCCCAGTCGAACGCGGTCGCCCTCCTCGCGGAGCACGGAGACGGTGCCGTCGGCCGGCGAGACGACGCCGGTCGGCGGCGTGGTTCGCTCGGGATCGCGGAAGAAAGCGAGCGCTCCGGCGCCGACCGCGAGGGAGACCAGACTCGCCGTCACGCTGATGAACAGCGCGAACGGCGCGGCGAGCAGGGGGAGAGCCGCGTACTTCCAGGCCCCCGGTGCGAACTTCATACGGAGTGCCACACCGTCGAGAGGTTTGGCCGTTACGGTGCTCGAGCCGACGCGAGCGCGCTCACGGCGACCGCGACTCGGTCGTCCCGCGTCGAGGCAGCGTGAACGAGAAGGTCGCTCCCTCGCCGGGTTCCGAGTCGACGGTGATCTCCCCGTCGTGGCGCTCGACGATCCGGCGACAGAGCGCCAGTCCGATCCCGGTGCCGTCGTACTCCTCGCGGCTGTGCAGGCGCTGGAACACCCGGAAGACCTGCTCGGCGTCGTCAGGGTCGATACCGATCCCCTCGTCCGCGACCGAAACCTCCCACATCCGGCCGGCCCCCTCGGCCTCGACGCGGACCCGCAGCGGCTCGTCGCCGCTGTACTCGATGGCGTTCGACAGCAGGTTCTGGAACAGCTGGCGCAACTGGCGGGCGTCGCCCCGCACGATCGGCAGCGACTCGGCGGTGATCTCGGCGTCCGCGTCCTCGATCATCACCTGCAGATCCGTCAGCACGTCCTCGAGTACCTCGTCGAGGTCGACGGGTTCGAACGGCTCGCCCTGCGTGTCGATCCGGGAGTACTCGAGCAGCCCCTCGATCATGTCGCGCATGCGCTCGGCGCCGTCGACGGCGTAGGCGATGAACTCCTCGCCGTCCGAACCGAGGTCGTCCCCGTACCGGGACTCGAGCAACTTGAGGTAGCTCGAGACCATCCGCAGCGGTTCCTGCAGGTCGTGGCTGGCGGCGTAGGCGAACTGCTCGAGCCGTTCGTTCGACGCCTCGAGTTCGGCGACCGTCTCGCCGAGCTGTCGTTCGTACCGCTGGCGCTCGAGGGCGGTCGCGATGATCGTCGCGGCGCTCTCGACGAAGTCGACGTCGTGGTCGGCGAACTCCCGTTGCTCCGAGTCGTAGACGGCGAGAGTCCCCCAGGGCTCGGCGATCGAGCCGATCGTGACGCCCATGGCGCTGCGGACGCCGTGGTCGGCCAGATGCGGCGCGTCGGAAAACCGGTCGTCCGTCGCGACGTCTTCGACGACGACCGGGTCGTCCGAGTCGAGCGTGGCGCCGGCCAGCGAGTCGGTCCCCGCCGATCGAGCCGTCTCGTTCTCGAGCAGGCCGTCGGCGTCGGTACAGCCGACGGTCGCGCGCACCTCGACGGCGTCCGACGAGGACGCCGTCGTCTCGCCACTCTCCGCTCCCGCCGGGTCGCCAGCAGACTCGGCTACATCGTGTTCGTAGACGACACAGCAGTCGACCTCGAGCGCCGCGGCGATCAGTTCGGTCGCCTTCTCGAGGAGGTCGTCGGCGTCGCCCTCGTCGAGGGCGTGACGGCCGAGATACGCGATCGATTCGAGCTGGGCGACCTTGGCCTTGAGCGTCCGCTCGGCCTCCCTTCGCGGCGAAATGTCGCGGAAGAGGCCGACGAAGTAGCGGTCGCCGTCGTAGGTGAAGTCGTTGAGCGAGACGCCAAGCGGGACCTCGTAGCCCGACTTGTGCTGGCCGGGGAGTTCGACGTAGGTCCAGTTGATGTTGCGCTCGCCGGTCTCGAGGTAGCGCTGCAGCGCGGAGAGGTGGGTCTGTCGCAGTCGCTCCGGGATGATTTTGACCTTGCTCGAGCCGACGAGTTCGTCGGGGTCGTAGCCGAGGATCCGCTCGACGGCGGGGTTGGCGTACTGCACGTCGCTGTTCGTATCGAGGACGATGATGCCGTCGGGCAGCGCGTCGGCCAGCGCCTCGAACGTCCGACCGTAGGTGAGATCCGACTCGGCGTTCACTGCCGACTGGCCCGTCACGTTTCGGCGGCGGATGATACCGGTGATCGCCGGCTGCCGGTCGCCATCGGGTTCCTGCGACCATCGCTCGAGGTGGACGGTACAGGGGACGAGGTCCGTCTTCGTCCGGATCGAGACCGACGTCGACGTCGGCTCCGGACCCGACTCGTCGAGCGAGGCCCCGAGCGACTCGAGGGTCGTCTCGCCGTCGAAGAGCGAGTCGAACGAGCGCTCGCGGAGTTCGGCCTGCGTGTAGCCGGTCAGCCTCGTGAGCGCGTCGTTGACCGCGATGAGTTCCCCGGTCGGCGTCGCTCGAAAGCAGGCGACGTCCGCCGCCTCGAGCAGTCTCTCCAGCCGGCCGGGACGCTGGCCGGCGGAGCGCCCGTCATCGGTCTCGGACGGATCGTGTGACGGGCCGGGTTCCATTGACAGGGGTTCGGTAGTCGCGTAGATAAGGGCTGTGGAACGGTGAAAAGCGGCGTCCCGTCGCTCGATCGGCTCGAGCCGTCGAATCGGCGACGACGATCGATCGCAACTCTGCTGCCGGTCAGTCCCAGAACGACTGCGTGCGCGCGTACTCGCGTTCCTTCGAGAGGATGTCGCGGTAGAACTCGTCCTCGTCCTCCCGGAGCCTGTTGATGATCTGGGCGGCGTTGTGCGGTCCGACCCCGCGGGCGGCCATCGCGATCACGGCTTGCTTGCCGTGGCTCTGAACCAGACTGGCGCTGCGGTAGGCGCGTTCGGTCATCTTCTCCTGGTCCTCGTCTTTCTCCGCGGCGCGGACCGCCTGCACGACCTCGTCGGCCCACGGGTTCAGCGCCGCGATCCGCGTCGACCCGCAGTTTCCACACTTCGGCTGCTCCGCCACGCGCCCGACCTTCGTCTTCGCCTTCCACTCCTTGCAGTGGGTACACAGCAGGATGATCCGGTCGTTCTGGATCCGCTCCCGGACCGTGTTGATGACGCTCGCGTCCGCGTTCTCGGGCGCCAGCAGTTCCTTCCCGCCCGACGAGCGGCCGCCCTGTCCGACCGGCGTCCGGCCCCGATACGTTACGAGGTCGATCTCGTCCGACTGGATCCCCTCGAGGACCGCGCTCGCGCCCTCGACGTCGAGATCCTCGTGGAACACCTCGCGGATCGACTCCGCGTACATCGGGGTGTCCTCGAGCGCCGCGAGCAGGCGGTCGTTCGAGAGCCGTCCCGAGCCGTCGCCCTGCCAGCGCTTGAGCGCGCCGAACTTCGCCGAGACCTGCGCGAGGCGGAAGGCGAGCGCGTCGGAGTTCTTCAGCCCGAGTTCGACGATGGCCTCGACGTGGTCCGGGTCGGTCTCCTCGAGCACCCCCACGATGTCGCTGGTCGCGATCGAGTTCGGCACCTCGAGTTCGATCCGGTAGGGATCGGTCTCGAGGCCGACCGAGGAGCCGGCCTGCTGGCCGAGCAGCGACGACAGGATGCGGCCGAGCGTCTCGTTGATCGTGTGGCCGAAGGGCGCGTTGAGGACGACGGTCCGACCCTGTCGCTCGAGGACGAGTCGGTCCGCGGTGGGCATAGGCGCCCCCGCGTCGACCTGCCGCTCGAGTTGCTCGCAGGCCTCGGTCAGCGTGTACTCGTCGCCCGGATACCGATGCGCCAGTTCCCGGCCGACCGCGGCGGCGTCCGCGCCCGCGGACAACTGCGGTTCCGCGACCCCGCGGATCTCGCCGACCTCGCCCGCGACCGGCGCGGGGACGGGGATCTCCTGGCCGATCCAAGAGGGAACCTCGCCCGCGGGGTCCTCGATCGGGCTGACCTTCACGCGGGCCTCCTCGTCGTCGATCTCGGCGATGCGCCACATCTCGCCGCGCTGGATGAAGATCTCGCCGGGCTGGGCGAAGTTGACCACGAACCGCTCGTCCAGGGTCCCGATCCGGGTCCCCGAGGCGATGTCGTGGACCTCGTAGGTCTCCTCGTCGGGGATCATCGAGAGGTTCGAGTAGACGTACTGCCAGGTGCCGCCGGTCGTCTCGATCCGGTCCTCGCCCTCGTCGAACCAGACGATCCGGTTGCGGTGCAGTTCCGAGACGATCTCGCGGACCGTCTCCTCCGGAACGTCCCGGAAGGGGTACGCGCGCGTGATGGTCTCGTAGGCCTCGCGGAACCGGGTATCGCCGCGGCTCTGGACGATTCCCGGAATTTGGTTGGCGACGACGTCGAGGCTGCCCTCGTGGATCGCGGCCGGTTCGACCTCGCCGTCGCGGGCCCGCCGGGCGATCGCCAGCGCCTCGAAGGTGTCGTCCGGACGGGTCGTGACGATGGTCCCACTGGAAACCTCGTCCTGGCGGTGTCCGGCCCGCCCGATCCGCTGGAGCAGCCGCGTCACCTGCCGGGGGCTCTTGTACTGGACGACGTGGTCGACCCGGCCGACGTCGATCCCCAGCTCCATCGAGGAGGTACAGAGCAGGCCGTCCAGCTCCCCCGTTTTGAATCGGTCCTCGACCTCGATCCGGGCCTCCTTCGACAGCGAGCCGTGGTGGACCCCGATCGGGAGGTCCAGTTCGTTGAATCGGGAGCCCAGCGCCTCCGCAGTCTGGCGCGTGTTGACGAATATCAGCGTCGACTCGTTTGCGGCGACGAGATCCCGAATCAGCCGGACGTGACTGGCCGTGTCCGGTTCGGTCATCAGTTCGCCCGCGAGTCGCTCGTCGTCGTCCGTGATCTCGGGCTGGCGAACCGCCACGTCGACGTTGCCGCCGACGTCGATCTCCCGAATCGTGCAGGGGCGCCCGCCGGTCAAAAACTGGCCGACCTCCCCCGGATCCCCCACGGTGGCTGAGAGGCCGATCCGCTGCATGTCGCCCGCGAGGTCGTGGAGGCGCTCGAGGCCGATCGCCAGCTGCGCCCCCCGCTTGGAGGCCGCGAGCTCGTGGACCTCGTCGATCACGACGTGGGAGACGTCCTGTAGCGCCTCGCGCAGACGCTCGCCGGTGAGCATCGCCTGCAGGGTTTCGGGGGTCGTGACCAGCACGTCCGGCGGATCCTCGGCCTGCTTCCCGCGCTGGTACTGGGTCGTGTCGCCGTGGCGGACGTCGACCGCGAGGTCGAGGTAGTCGCCCCACCACTCGAGGCGCTCGCGCATATCCCGGTTGAGCGCCCGCAGCGGGGTGACGTAGAGGGCGCCGAACCCCTCCGGTGGGCCCTCATCAGCTACGAGATGATCGAAAACCGGCAACATCGCCGTCTCGGTCTTGCCGCTCCCGGTGGGTGCGATCACGAGCGTGTGCCGGCCGGCCGACAGCGGCGGGATCGCCGCCTGCTGCGGTGCGGTCGGCGTCGAGAAGCCCCGCTCGGAGAGCGCCCCGCGGATCGTCGGTCCGAGGTGCGTAAACGCCGCGACGTCCCCCTCACTCATCGCTTCAGGGTAGGAGCGAGAACCGGATAAGCACCACGCTCCCGGCGGGGCGGAGTCATCATCGCGTGCCCGATAGCGACGACTCGAACGGTGATCGAGATGACTCGGACGGATCGAGACTGCTTTGCGAGTATGATGTGGCGAACGCCCGCCTTCGCGCGCGAGCGCGACTATTCCTCTTCGTCGACGTCCGACTCGTCACCGGCGTCGTCGAGCGATTCGTCGACCAGATCCTCGACGCCCTCGTCGACCGCCATCTCGCCCGGTTCGGCGGGTTTGTCCTGGATCTCCTCGCTCGAACCCGAGGAAACCTTCGTGGGCGAAGGCTCGTCGGCGAGGTCCGCGTTCATCTCCTCGTCGTCGATCGGATCGCCGGCGTCGGGTGCAGCGCCGCCGGTCTCGGCATCCGCGGCGGACCTCGAGCCGTCGCTCTCACTATCGGTTCCGGTCTCGGCCTCGCTCTCGGTCGACTCGCGGCCTCCGATCGGAATCGACTGCGATTCGGCGGGCACGGCCTCGGCGACGCGGTCGCCGACCGCTGACGGGAGCGCCGCCACGGTTCGGTCGCGGACCGTCTCGATCGCCGCGTCGACGTCGGTATCCGAATCGCTATCGGTGTCACTCGAGGAGCGGAGCCGCGAGACGACGTACGCGAGGGCAGCGCTCGCGAGCGCGACCAGCAGGAAGGTCTGCGTCGGCGTGGGATTCCGAGCGGTGTCCGTCGCGTCCGCTGGCGGCTCGCGCGTCGACAGGGCGTCCGCATCGTCGGGCAGTCGAAGGCGCATCGACGTGCGTAGATTCCCGCCCCGGAAGTGGGTTCGGCGTGCCAGCGCAAGCGCGGTTCACCCCGGGCCGCCACCGAACGGCCGTCAGTGCGGCCCGTCGGTCTCGATTCGGGACGCCGACGGCCGCCGTCAACCGCGTAAGCGACCGATTACCGGGACGTTCGAATCTGATAGCTGTAGATGATTGTATTCTATCGGTGAATTTCTCGAGTTCTAATCATCGCAGCGGCGACGATGGCATTCGGTGCTGATCGAGTGGAAACGGGTGTCTACCTGGCGTAGCCGGTCGATATAGACCAGTAATGCTGCTCATATAAAGAACGGTGAATGTCGAAGGTCGGCTCGATGACAGGATACCGATCGAGACCGCGACGGGTCGAACGCGACGGGCGATCCCGAGCGACCCGCCGCCCGAACGCAACGACGGAGGAAGCGAAATGAGCAGCGGGCGTAAACGCGGCTCCGTCACCGCGGGCCTGCTCGTGCTGGCGCTGATCGGACTGGTCGGCGTCGTCGGACTCGGCGCCGCGACGTCCGATTCCGGGACCACGCAGGCCAGTCTCGCCGATCCGAACGACGGAACGGAGAAGAACGTCAGTGAGGAGGCGTACGTCAAGCCGGCGCCCGAAGAGGGCGATCCGTACTACGAGGCCAGTAACGGCGAGTGGGTCAGTTACATCAACCCGCGCGACGAGTACCGGTCGCCGTACCTCGGCGACGGCTCCGGGAAGATCGGCGTGACGCTGCTCAACGAGGCGGGCGAGCCGATCGTCGGGAAAACGGTCCCGAACACGACCGTCACGATTCCGACCGGCGAGACGACCTCGTGGCACTCCCACGCCGACCCGCTGACCGTTCAGCTCCCGCTGACCGAACACTACGAGCGACCCCTCGACGGCGATCAGTTCGGCACCACCGACGACCTGCCCCAGGGCGACGGCTACATGGACGCCCACACCATCGAGATGCACGGCCACCCCGAGGACGCGACCATCGAGTACGGCGAGGCCCGAATCGAGGGCGAGCACGCCGACAAGCTCGAGGTCGTCGGCTACATCCAGAAGGCCCACGACACGTGGGAGACCGACATCGACCCGGTCGAAGCCGCCGAGCCCTACGAGGAAGCCGGCGGCGGCTGGACCTACAGGCCGAACGCCTCCCACGGACAGGTCATCGTCGTCATCCAGCTCGATAGCGACGTGACGGGCGCCGACGGCGAGCCGATCGACGATAGCGGAGCGAACAACGACGAAAACGACACGAACAGCACCGAGAACGACACGAACGACGAGAACGAGATCGACTCGGTCACCGAAAACGAGACGAGCGACAACGACGAGATGCCCGGGTTCGGCGGTCCCGCCGTCATCGTCGCGCTGGCGGCCGTGACGCTCGTCGGTCTCCGACAGCGCGGCTAACGGCCGATCGCCGCTTCAAACCGATCCCGACGAACGCCGCTAACCGGTGCGATTTTGACGGTTCGCTCGAGAGTGTTCGACGATGACCGCGACGAACGACTCGGACGAGCCGACGGTGCCGATCGTCTGCCCCGGGTGCGAGACGACCTCCCGCGTCCCCCTTTCGGACGTGGCCGAGACGATCGAACGACACAACGACGGGGTCCACGACGGCGACGACGTCGCGAGCGTCGATCCCGACATCGCCGACCGCATCGCCGACCTCGCCGCCGACGAACTCGGGTTGCTCGACGACCAATAGTTCACCGTCCCAGCAAACGGCGGAGTCGCTCGAGCAGGGACCCGGATCGCAACGATTGCTCTCCGTGCATACGAACGGCGCCACGACTCTCGTGAGGAACGCGGACTCGCAACCGCCGGCCGCGGCGCTGCTGCCGGGCAGCGGACGCCGAAACGAGAGGACGCCGAACCGTCGCAGGACGACGATACAGGACTCGGTCAGAGCACGTCGAGAATGACGATCGCGAGGTACAACTGACCGACGCCGGCGAGGATCATTACCGCGCCCGCGAGGCGTTCGAGGGTCTGGGTGTGGGCAGCCAGCCGGCCGGCCCCCGCGAGCAGTCCCATGCCCGTCGCGACGGTCAGCGAGACCATCAGCACCACGATGCTGCCGACGTAGGTACCGACGACCAGCGCCGCGGACACCGGCGGCAGGGAGAGCGCCTGCGCGACGACGCCGACGAACAGCGGTGCGACACAGCCCGCCGCAGCCAGGGCGTAGCCGCCGCCGAAGACCGCGAACCCGAGGACGCTCGAGCGGCGTTTCGGCAGCGCGATCGACAGCGAGGGCGCGCGGCCGAGCACGATCAGCGCACCGAATGCGACCAGCACCGCGCCGGCGATCGGCTCGAAGTAGACGATGTTGGACAGCGTCGCGTGCCCGATCCAGTAGGCCGCCACCAGCAACGCGCTGAAGATGGCGAGGACGCCGATACCGGCGACGATCCCGCGACCGATAGACCCGGAGAGCGAGGCCTCCTCGCCCTCAGTCTGGCTCACGTAGAATCCGACGTACCCCGGGAGGAGCGGAAAGGCACACGGCGAGAAGAACGTCGCGACGCCGGCGGTCAGCGCGAACGCGAGCGTCGGAACCAGAGCCGCGTCGATCATTCGCCCGAGCCGGAGTCGCCGGCCTCGAGGGCCCGCTCGATTCCGTCGACCAGTTCGTCCGCGGTCTTGATCCCCGATTCGGCCCACTGAACGCGTCCAGTGGCGTCGACGGCGACGGCCGTGGGAAACCCGCCCTCGAGGTATCGCGACGTGAGTTCGGCCGCGGGGTCGTGTCCGACCGTCCAGTTGCCGCCGTGTTTCTCCCACCAGTCGACGAGTTCCGCTTTCGTGATCGACCCGTTCGGGCCGACCGACTCGTTCGTGACCGAGCAGAACTGGACCTCGTCGCCGATCCGCTCGTTGGCCTCGGCGAGGGCCGGCATCTGTTCGATACACGGCCCGCACCACGTCCCGAAGAGGTCGAGGAACGTCGCCCGGCCGCGGTCGGGGATCGCCACCGTCCCGGCCTCGCTCCCGGGGGCCTCGATCGTCTCGATCTCGATCGGCTCGGGCGGTTCGTCCGTCTCCTCGTCGAGGAAGCGCCCCGGCGACGGCAGTCCGTACACCGCGACCGCACCGCCGCCGGCGACCACGCCCGCGCCGCCGAGCCCGGCGAGGACGTCCCGTCGCCGCATGCTCACTCCACCCCGACGACGGCGCGCGTGTCCTCGAGGATCCGGTCCCGACCGACGGCCCGTTTGGTCTGGACCGCTTTCGGGTACGCGCGTTCGACGATGCCGTCCTCGTTGACGAGCGTGATTATCGCGGGATGCGTGAAGGTGTACTCGCCGTGATCGTGGCCGCCGCTCTCGGTTCCGTTCTGCTCCTCGTGATCGTCGGTTCCGTTCTGTTCGTCGTGACGTTCGGTCGCGTTACCGTCGGTATCCGTCTCTCCGTCGTCGGCTCCCGTCTCGCCGCTCTCGTCCCCGGTCTTGCAGTCCTCCTCCTCGTCGTCGCACCGGAGGAGTGGAATACCGAACGTGTCGACCGTCATTGTCTCCGCCTCGTCGTAAGTTTCGGGTCGGAGGAAGTGCCAGTTGTCCGCCTCGTAGTCGATCCCGCGCTCGGCGGCGTACTCCGACAGCACGTCGGGCGTATCCCGTTCCGGATCGAACGTGAAGCCGAGCAGTCCGATATCGTCCTCGTAGCCGCGCTCGGCGGCGTCCTCCTGGACCCACCGCAGACGTAACAGCAGGGCCGGGCAGACTCCGTCTGGACACGTCGTGAAGAAGTACGTGATCAGGAAGGGGCGTTCGCCGACGAAATCCTCGAGCGAGACGGTCGTCTCCGCGATCGGGTCGGGGACGGAGAAGGACGGAAACTCGTCGCCGTGGACGGGATACGAGGCACCCGGAATGTAATCGTCGGGCTGTGACAACACCGTCTGGCTATCGCCGCCCAGCCCCCCCAGACTCTCGAGACAGCCGGCGACACCAGCGAGACCCGCGACCCCGAGCGAGCGAAGATACGTCCGCCGTTCCATACCCGAATCGTCGGAGCGGGTAATCAAATGTCCGTTGGTTCATGCGCCGAATATCAGTTCCATCGACGACTGCGACTTCCGTCGACGACTGCGAGCACGAGCGGGATAGCCGTCTTCGGCCACTGTGAGCGAGAGCGGGATACATGTGAATCGGCGTGGTGTACCCGGGCGGTGACAGCGGTTCCATCGACTCGGCGGCGGCGGCGCGTGATCGCGTGGGGTCTCGTAGCGGTCGCTATCGGCGCGGTGATCTGGACGGACGCCGCGAGCGCGTCGAACGTCGCCGCCGGACTCGGCGAGGACCGCGACCTCACGGTGCCGACGTGGCTCACCCTGCTCACCGGCGCCACGGCCGTCGCCGCGTCCGCGATACTGGCCGCGCTCGTGACCGATCGATCGCTCGTCGACGCGATTCACGAGTGGAGGGTTCCGCTCGTGACGACGGAAGTCGGGACGGCGAACAAAGTCGAGACGGCGAACGACTACTCGCGCACGCGTGCCGGTGCGTCGGAACGGTCGGAACGACCGTCAACTCGAGCCGCGACGGCGACTCGACCGCTCGTCGCTTCGCGTCGGACGCTCGCCGTCGGCTCCGCGCTTGGATCGCTCCTCGGACTTCTCGCCCTCGCGGCCGTCGTCGCTGTCGGTCTCGAGGGGCCGGCGACGGGAATCGCGAACCTCGGGGTCATCCTCGCGTTCGTGGGCCTGCGGGCGCTGGGCCCGATGGTCGCCGTCCTGCTCGTCGATCCCTGGCCCGCCATCGATCCGTTTCGAACCCTCGCGCGCGGCGTGGGCGGCGTCGTCAGAGGGAGCGGCGACGGCGGTTTGCTCGCGTATCCGTCGCGCCTGCGGTCGTGGCCGGCGGTCGTCGGTCTCGGCCTCTTGGTCTGGCTCGAGATCGTCCTGCCCGTAACGGCTGACCCCGGTACCCTCGCGCTCGTCGCCGGCGGCTACGCCGTCGCGACCGTCACCGGCGCGGTGGTGTTCTCGCCCGAGACGTGGTTTCGACGCGCGGATCCGCTGGCCGTGCTCTTCCGCCTCTACGGATCCGTCGCACCGATCCAGCGGGTGAATGGTGGTCAGCAAGAGGACGGTGGTCAACGGGAGGGCGGCGGATTTCGACTCGTCCTCCCGGGCGCTCGACTCCGTGATCGCGGCGTCGTCGCCGATGCCAGCGAAGTCGCGTTCGTCCTCCTGCTGGTCTGGGAGTTGACGTTCAACGGGTTCGTCGTCACCCCACCGGGCCGGCGAACGATCGAGGCGGTGGTTTCGACCGGCGTTCCGGCGGCGCTGGCGTACCTGCTGGTGCTCTCGAGCGGGTTCGGACTGTCCCTCGGACTGTACTGGCTCGCCGCCCGCCTCGCGCGGCGCACCGCACCGACGTACCTCGCCGAACGGGAACTCGCCCGGCGGTTCGCCCCGCCGCTGCTGGCGATCGCCGCGGGCTACCACGTCGCCCACTACCTCGCGTTCGCGATCTCGGTCTCCCCGGCCGCGCTCGCGGCCCTCTCGAGTCCGTTCGCGCCGCCGGTCAATCCGACCACGCTCGCCCTCCCCGACTGGGTCGGGATCGTCGAGATCGGAGCCGTGCTCGCGGGTCACGTCCTCGCGATCTGGACGGCTCACGCGACGGCCTTCGACTGTTTCCCGGGACGGCTGCAGGCGATCCGGAGCCAGTACCCGTTCGTCGTCGTGATGGTCTGCTACACGGTCGTCAGTCTGTGGCTCCTGACGCTGCCGGCGCCGGGCCCGGTGTACGTCGGCGGGTAATCGACAGCGGCCCTCAGCCGATGGACCGACAGCGGCCGTCAGGCGATGAGCGGCGCTCGATCCGATTTGGATCGCGCCGCCGCGCTTTCGACCGGCAAACCAACAGCCGTTTTGCTGCTGGCAACCCAAGACGAAACCAATGAATCGTCGGGCCTTTCTCGGTGGAACGGCCGGAACCGGAGCGCTGGCCGTCGCCGGCTGTCTCGAGCGCCTCGGCTTCGAGGAGGAGTCCGCCTGGTCGAACCCGCCGCTGGTCGAGGACCGCCCCGACGCCGTCTACCTCCCCGCCGGAATGGAGGAGATGGGCAGCTACGGCGGCGCGAGCGACGGTTCGCTCGCCGTCGCGCTCTCCTACACGATCCCCCACCGGTTCTGGACCGTCGCCGGCGAAACGGAACGCGTCGACGTCGAGACGGACGACAGCATGCACCTCATGGCCACCGTCTGGGACGCGGAGACGGACACCGTCCTTCCGGTGAACGTGGGACTCGAGTTGCTCCGGGACGGCGAGTCGGTCGGCGGCCAGCTGTCGCCGTGGCCGATGCTCTCCCAGCGGATGGGGTTCCACTACGGCGACAACGTCAGCCTGCCCGAGGAAGGCGCGTACACGGCCCGCGTCCGGGTCGGCGCGCTCGAGGTTCGTGGAACCGGCGCGTTCGCCAACTGGACGGGTGCGTCCACCCTCGAGGTCGACTTCGAGTTCGAGCGATCGGACATCCACGACCTCGAGTTCGACCTGATCGACGAGAACCGACGCGGCGATCCCGAGGCGCTCTCGTTGATGGAACACGGTGCTGGGGACGATCACGAGGATGCGAGCGGCGGCGATCACGGACCCGGTCACCCGCCCACGTCCGACGGGCCGCCGATCGAAGACCTCCCCGGCGATCGAATCGGAACCGAGCGGAGCGGCGACGCGAAGATTTCGGCGATCGCGACGGACGCCGATCGATTGGCCGGGGACGGCGCCTATCTCGTCGTCTGTCCGCGAACTCCCTACAACGACGTGAGCCTCCCCTTCGCGTCGCTGAGCGTCACGGTCGAACGCGACGACGCGACCGTTCTCGAGGACGAACCGCTGACGGAATCCCTCGATCACGCCTTCGGCCACCACTACGGGACCGGCATCGACGGCCTCGAGTCCGGGGCCGAGATAACGATCGCCGTCGACTTACCCCCGCAAGTGGCGCGACACGATGGCTACGAGACGGCGTTTTTCGACTTCGAGGACGTCTCGTTCACGGTCTAGGCGGGTTCGAATCCCACGCGGTACTGATCGTGGTACCGATCGATACCCATACGGTACCGATATGCTATACGGTACCGATATATCATCTGGTACCGAGACTCTCATGCCATACGGTGCTGAGACGCTCACGAGTCCACACGTGGTTCGGCAGTTACCGCGGTCTCGACCCAGTTGCCACGGTATCGACTCCAAGAAATGGAGAAATGGGTATCGCGGTGTCACGTCGTGGAAATATCACCCTACTCACGTGAAACAGGGAAAATATCGCGCTGAAATCCCGTACGCCTGGTATAACTATCCGGAACTCTCGACTACGGCTGAGGTATGTCCCAGTCAGATAATGCAGCTATGCGGATCGGATGCCCGGAATGCGAGGCGACGATCAGCGCCGCCGTTCCGCCGGGCCCAGGTATTCACGCGGAGCGGTCCTCGAATCGGCTGCGGGGAACGGAAACGACCTGCCGAAACTGCGGTCACGAACTCGAGCTCTACTATTACTGAGTCCGTGCGACACTACTGAGCCGGCGTCTGTCTCGGTCTCGCTAGAGTGTTCCTCTCCTATCGAGTCCGAGCAGAGTCGCACGATCCGTGACGGGAGTCGACGACGGAACTCCGAAAGCACGGTACTCGAGAAATAGTCGCGAGCGAATGAATAACAGGACGCGCACACACCACGTTTCCGGTAAAAGCCGTCGAAACGGATACGTCTCGCACACCATGTTTCCGGTGAACAGGATCACCGGTGTCCGAGGACGGATCGAATATATTACACCATCGTTGGCAGCTTCCACAAACCAGCCCGTGCGCATTCCACAAACTGACCCGCAATCCGCCGAGTCAGCCGCTGGGTCTCGAGACGCAATTAGTCGCGCCGGTTCTCGAGACGCAATCAGTCGCAAGGGGCGGGCACTGAGAAGATCCGCGCTAGGTGTTGCCGATTACCGGGAGGAATCACTGATACCACGGTGAACGGACGGACACACCACGTTTCCGGTGAATCAGTTCTGTCGTCGGCAACCGGTGTCGCTATCACCCGCGCGCACACACCGGGTTTCCGGTGAAACGGTGACCGAGAGGGGGGACGGCCTCGTCGGGGGTACGGTGTAGTATCAACGTGTCGTGACGAGAGCAACACGACAAGACGCACACACCAGGTTTCCGGTGAAACGGTGATCAAGAGAAGAGGGGCCAAAGGGGAGGAGAGAACGACGAAGCGAGGGATCGAGATAGTAGTAGAAGGAGGTGAAAGGCGTAGAGGACAAAAGGAAGCCCAAACCGATTTCTGGTTGGCTTCACCCTGTGCCAGTGCTCTACGATACTAGATCAATGGGTACTCCACCAGCCAGCAACAATAAATATATTAAGCTAGAGAGTAAAAAGTCCATTGAGTGGAAAACGAAGATAGTTAGTCGACGTGAGTCGACGCCGACTCTTTCACTGGAAATTAGCGGTATTCTCCGTCGCCGATATTCAAACTAACAGGACTATCGAGGCATCTCGTTCCGGAATCGACTATTTCGAGGTCGTAGTCTCTCAGCCCAGTCTCCTTCGAGTATCGAACTCGAGCCTTCTCTCCAAATCATCTGCTGCCATCGTCGCGATCTACTATGTCTCGAGACCGCGAAACCCGCGGGAAATGCGTGTAGAGTGTCCGCTCTCCCGGTCTACTGAACTGACCGTTTCTCTCTTTTCCCGCACGCGCCGCTCGGGCACACCGAATTTCCGATGAACCAAAACCACCACTTCAACTGGACCCCCTCCCCCGCTCACCCCATTTCACCGGAAACCCGGTGTGTGCGCGCTCCGACCCAGTCACCGCTTCCCCTAGAACTATATATTACCTCCATAGCCGCTCGTTCTCCCGAAATTGTCCGCTGTGACGAACTCCTCGTCGACGAGTCCAAACAGTAAAGACGATTCACCGGAAACGTGGTGTCTACGATCATGTCGAGTTCCGGCGACGACCTCTTCACCCGTGACGATCCGATCTTCGAGAACAAGGAACTCCTCGAGATCAATCATCTCCCCGAGGAGGGACGCATCGTCGGCCGGGACGACGAGATCGCGGACCTCGCTAACGCCGTCAATCCGGCTATTTTCGGGCAGAGCCCGAGCAATCTGCTCATCTACGGGAAGACGGGAACGGGCAAATCCCTCTGTGCGAAACACATCTCCGAACGCCTGGTTCGCGTCGCGACGGAGGAAGGCGTCACCGCGGAGTTCGCCTACGTCGACTGCGCACAGGACAGCACGGAGACGCAGGCGGTTCAGACGATCGCCCACTCGCTGAACGACTCCGACCGCACCGACATCAAGATCCCCGACAAGGGGCTCAGCACGTCGACGTACTACAAGCGCCTCTGGACGGTGCTGGATTCGCAGTACGAGGTCGTCCTCATCATCTTAGACGAGGTCGACAAACTCGACGACGACGACATCCTCATGCAACTCTCGCGCGCGGGCGAGGCCGGCAAACTCGAGTCGTGCAAGATCGGCGTCATCGGGATCAGCAACAAGATCAAGTACAAGGATCGGATGGACGAGCGGGTCAAGTCCAGCCTCTGCGAGCGGGAGTTCGTCTTCCCGCCGTACGACGCCAACCAGCTGCGGGACATCATGCAGGCCCGCAGCGACGCGTTCAAGGACGGCGTCCTCGAGCCCTCCGTCATCCCCCGCGCTGCAGCCCTCGCGGCCCGGGAACACGGCGACGCCCGAAAGGCGATCGACATCCTCCGGTACGCGGGCGAGATCGCCCAGTCCAACGGGAGCGAGACGGTTCGCGAGGAGTTCGTCGTCCAGGCCCGCGAACGGGCCGAGACCGATCGGTTCCGGGAACTCATTCGCGGTTCGACGCCCCACTCCCGGTACGTCCTGCAGGCCCTCGCGGTCCTCTCGCTCAACACCCCCGACGAGGACGGGTTCCGCACGACCAAAATCTTCGACGTCTACGAGGAGATCTGCCGCCAGGAGGGCTCCGATACCCTCTCCCTGCGCCGGGTTCGGGACCTCCTGAAGGAACACGCGTTCCTCGACATCATCGAGCAATCCCGCCAGAGCGGCGGCAGCGCCGAGGGGAGTTACACCGATCACCAGTTGCTCGAGGATCCCGACGTCGTTCGCAAGGTGCTGGTCGAGACGGACGACGGCTGAGCGTCGGCGACCGCGAGCCGCGACCTCGCCATCGCGGGCCGCGGACCGCGCCAGTTCGTTCACCGGAAGCCCGGTGTCCGTTTCGCCCGATCCAGCGGTTATTTCGCCCGATTCGGTGCTTATTTCGTCCGATCCAGCGGTCATTTCGACTGATCCGGTGCCCATTTCGCCCGATCCGGTTCCCGTTTCTGACCCTAGCGACCGCTTCCGATCGATTTCGGACCCGATTCACCGGAAACCCGGTGTCTGGCGTTAGGAGTGGCTATGTTCGCCGGTCTCCCAGCCGCGCGGCGAGTCGTTCAGCCGTTCGGCGCCGTCCTCGGTAACGACGACCAGATCCTCGATCCGGACCCCGAACCCTCCCTCGAGGTATACCCCCGGTTCGACGGAGAAGACCATTCCGCGCTCGAGTTCGCGCTCGTTCCCCGCCACGATGTAGGGCGGTTCGTGGACCTCGAGGCCGACGCCGTGGCCGGTCCGGTGGACGAACGCGTCTCCGTACCCCGCGTCCTCGATCACGGTCCGCGCCGCTCGATCGACTTCACCGGCCGTCACTCCGGGTTCGACGGCGTCGACCGCGGCCTGCTGGGCCTCGCGGACGACCTCGTGCACCCGTTCGTATCGGTCGTACTTCGCCGCGGGCTCCCCGACGACGATCGTCCGCGTCTGATCGCCGGGATACCGTCCAGTTCCGCCCTCGAGATCGGCGTCGACGAACGCGCCGAAGTCCAGCACGATCGGATCGCCGCGTTCGATCTCCCGATCGCCGCTGTGGTGGTGGGGCCGCGCGCCGTTCGGGCCCGACGCGACGATCGTCTCGAACGCCGGCTCGACGCCGCCGTACTCTGCGAGTAGCCGTTCGATCTCTCCCGCCAGTTCCGCCTCAGTCGTCCCAACGAGGTCGTCCGCGCGCGAGCGAATCTCGCGAGAGACCCGATCCGCGATCGCGCCGGCCCGCCGGAGCGCCTCGAGTTCGACGTCGTCCTTTCGGAGCCGGAGGTCCTCGAGGACTCGACTCGCGAGGTCGAACGTCGCGCCGGGCGCGCACGCCCGCAAATCCTGCGTGAACGTCGCCCACATGCGGTCGTCGACGAGGATCGTCGGTGATCCCTCGCGCTGTGACCGTACTGAGCCGCGACCGTCATCGACCGCCGGCAGCAGCGCCGCCAGGACCGACTCGATTTCCTCGAGGGGGTCGTCATCGTCGTCCCACAGCCGCAGTTCCGGCGAGGGATCGTCGATCGGCAGCGCCGCGAGCTGGGTTTCGTACATCGCCGGCGCGACGAGCACTGGATCGTCACTCTGCGGGACGAACAGCAACAGGTGACGTTCGGAGGGGGACTCCGCGAACCCGGTCAGATACGTGAGATTCGGGCTCGGGAAGCAGACGGCCAGCGCGGCGTCGGCGCGCTCGAGGCGGTTCTGACAGGCCTCGATCCGGCGCTCGAACGGGGATGACATGGTCGGTGGATTCGGACGCCCGGGGAAAGAACGTTCGGGCGGTGCCGTCCGGTCTTCGATCGCGGTGTACAGCGCCGGGCGTTCCGGGAGTTAGCCGGTCGATACCGCCCGACAGAGGCAGTCAACGGGTACCGACAGGTAGCCGCGGCTATATGACTCCCCAGCGGATGCAGGCCGGGAAGCAACCCGCGCCGAGGCTGTCGATAGCAGCGAATGCGATTTACCGAATCGCGGTTGCCGTCGACGCATCCGAGCAATCGACGGTTACGGGCCGACGGCTACGGCCGGACGACCGAGGACTCGCAGTCCGCCGACTCCGTCTGCCCCGGCTCGCTGATCGTCGTCTCGAACCGTCAACCGTATCGCCACGAGTACGCGGCGGAATCGCCGAACGGCGGTGGTAGCGGTGGATCCGACGGTGACGACGGGTCGGGCGACGACGACCGGTCGTCCGGCGACGCGAGCGAGAGCCGGTCAATCGCGGTCGACGAACCGACCGGCGGATTGACCGCCGGTCTGGACCCCGTGCTCCAGGCGACCGAAGGGACCTGGATCGCCTGGGGTGACGGCGAGGCGGACTTCGAGGTCACCGACGACCGCAATCGGGTGGCGGTCCCGCCTGACGATCCGTCCTACACCCTCCGGCGGATCGACCTTTCCGAGGAGGCGGTCGACTCCTACTATTACGGGTTCAGTAACCGCGTGCTCTGGCCGCTCTGCCACGGGTTCACCGATCTCGTCGAGAACCGATCGAACGATTTCGACTGGTACCGGACGGTCAACGAACGCTTCGCGGAGGCGGTTGTCGATAACGCGACGGCCGACTCGGTCGTCTGGCTGCAGGACTACCACTTCGCGCTGGCGCCGCGGATGATCCGCGAGTCGGCGTCGGAGTCGCCGACGATCGCCCAGTTCTGGCACATCCCGTGGCCGACGGCGGCGACGTTCCAGCGGTGTCCGGCGGGCGGCGCGATCCTCGAGGGACTGCTCGGAAACGACCTGCTGGGCTTTCACGTCGAGCGGTACGTCGACCGGTTCCTCGACTGCGTGGGACGATACCTGCCGGCCGCGAACGTCGACCGGTCCCGGGGGACGGTTACCTACGACGGGGAAACGACCCGCGTCGTCGCGACGCCGATGGGTATCGACGCCAAGACGCACGACGAACGGGCGCGGTCGGTCTCGGAGACCGACGTCACGTCGCTGCTCGAGCGATACGACGTCGACCCCGAGAACGTCGTCGGTCTCGGCGTCGATCGACTCGACTACTCCAAGGGGATCCCCGAGCGGTTAGCCGCCATCGAGCGGTTCCTCGAGCGGAACCCGCAGTGGCACGGGGAGTTCACGTTCGTCCAGACGGCCACGCCGTCCCGGACGGATATCGAGGCTTACGCGCGCCACGGCGATCTCGTCCGGAGCGAGGCCACCCGGATCAACCGCCGGTTCGCGACGAACGGGTGGAAACCGATCGTTTACACCGAGGATTACCTCTCGAACGACGAGTTGAGCGCGCTGTACCGCCGCGCGGAGCTGATGGTCGTGAGCCCGCTGGTCGACGGGATGAACCTGGTCGCCCAGGAGTACGTCGCGGCGAACGTCGACGGCGACGGGACGCTGGTGCTGAGCGAGGGGACCGGCGCCCACGAACTGTTGGGGTCGCACGCCCTCACGATCGATCCGACCGACGTCGACGGCTTCGCCGCGCAACTCGAGGCGGCGGTCTCGATGCCCCGCCGCGAGCGCCAGCGCCGGATGAACACGCTCCGAACCCGGATCTTCGACGGCGACCTCGAGTGGTGGATGGAGACTCAGTTCGACTGGATCCGTCGCGTTCACCGTCGCGAGGACCGGGAGACAGACGGACGAACGTCAGCCGAGAGGTCTGGTCGAGAGCCGGAATCGCACGCGAACCGAGGGTCCGACACCGGTTCCGACCCGGACTCGCGGTCGGATTCGGACGCCGACCGGTGGGAACGCCGGTCGACCGTGTAGCCGATGGCTTCCGAGACGTCTCCCCAGCAGAGCGACGAGACGGTTCCGCAGCCGATCGAAGACGCGTGGCCGCGAATCCGTTCGACGCTCGCGGGCGCCTCGCGGCTCTGCTGCTGTCTGGATTTCGACGGGACGCTCGCCCCGATCGTCGACGATCCGGACGCGGCGACGCCGACGGCGGCCAACGAGGCGGCGGTGGCGGCGCTGGCGGCCGACCCGGCCGTGACGACGGCGATCGTCAGCGGGCGGGCGCTGGCCGACGTTCGCGAGCGCATCGACGGGCCGGGGACCTACGCGGGGAACCACGGCCTCGAGCTCGCTCGCAACGGCACGGTCGCCGTCCATCCGGTTGCCCGGAAACGCGCCGCGCGGATCGACGCGGTCTGTTCGACCCTCGAGTCGGTCCTCGCGCCCGTGCCGGGCTGTCGGATCGAGAACAAGCGGCTGACGGGGACGGTCCACGTCCGGTCCGTCCCGCCCGCCGCGCGGCCGATCGTTCGTCGGCACACGCGCGCGGCGGTCGATCGGTTCGGCGGCGACGACCTCGAGATCTCCTCGGGGAAACGGATCCTCGAAATCGGGCCGTCGATCGAGTGGGGGAAGGGGAACGCGGTCGAGTTGATCGCGGCGGACACGCCCCCGGGGGCCGTCCCGGTCTACGTGGGCGACGACGTGACCGACGAATCGGCGTTTCGGGCGGTCGAACCCGAGGGAATCGGGATTCGAGTCGGCGGGGACGACCCCTCGGCCGCCTCCTGCCGGCTCTCGTCGCCGTCGGACGTCGCGGACGTCCTCGAGTGGTTCGGGACGACCGGCGTCGAACTCCTCGCGCAGGACGTGACGCGGTCCCCGGCGCAGTCCCGGGGCGATTCGTCGGTCGAACGCGACGTATCGACCAGCGTCCATCTCGCTCGAGTAGTGAACGACTGCTCGACCCGAAAATAGTCATAATAGTTATATAAACGGTTCGTATTCTAACGGCTATGGGATGATTATTCGCCTGACGGGTGCCGTCTACTGATTATATATTCCGTTTCAAATACCTATCAGATGCTAAAACTCAACGGTCCAAGCCGAAAGTATTAGTTACCACTGGAAATATAGTACCTACTGAGAGTGAACGAGCGTGAAGTTACGTCAACCCACTGATTTCCTGATCCTCGAGTCGCTCGAGGAGAAGGGTCGAAACGTCGCAACGAACCTGGCCGAACACACCGGTAAGAGCCGCAAAAACATCAACACGCGGCTACCGGTACTGGAAGATTACGGGCTCGTTCACAAGATCGGGCCGGCCGAACGATCCGGGCTGTACGAGATCAGTTCCAAGGGGAAGGCGGCGATCGTCTATCGCGACCAGTACGACGAGGTCGACGACTTCGAATCGCTCATCGAAGGGCCCAGTCCCGACGGGGCCGGCGACGGCGATGCGCAGGCTAGGTTCGTTCGCGGTGAGGACGAGAGCGACGAGGACGAGTAACCGAGCGGCGGCTGACGGGCGACCGTTTCGACACCACGACCGTCGATACGACGATTATCGACACCGCAACCGTCCACTCCACGATCGTCGATACCGCAACCGCCGACACCATAACCGCCGACGGCGCAATCGCCGACACCGCAATTTCCGACATCGCAACCGTCGAGCCGGCGACTATCCTCGTTCGCCACTGCTGTACCCGGCGAGTTCGCGGCGGGCGCAGTTCGAAAACGCCAGCCCGAGCTTTTTCGTTCGACCGTCCGTCTCCGGATACGACGTGCCACACTGCGACTGTTCGGCGTCGTGCTCCCCGTTCCAGGCGTAACTGCTCAGCATCGGCGTGGCGACGACCGCGTCGCCGTACTGGAACGCGACGCCGTGTTCGTGGCCCAACCCGAGCGCGTGGCCGATTTCGTGGACCAGCACCTGTATCGTCCGCGTCGCCGGTTCGTTCGGAACGATCCACCGGTCGGCGTCCGCCTCCGGCGCCGAGAAGACCTCGTCGAACGACTCGAGCGCGGCGATGTGGCGGGCCCCCCCGACCGACGCGACGTGAGGAAAGCCGTACCCCGTCGGCGTCCGACGCATCTGTCCGTCGGTGACGAGCAGATTGACGTCCTCGACCGGGGTGACGTCGCCTCGCCTGAGTGTCCCCGCGGCGAGCGTCAGCGGCCACTCTCCGCCGGTGGTGACGCGCGCTCCGTCTTCGGTCGAGACCGAAACGGTCCCGCCGATCGAGAGGTCGAGCGACCAGAACTCGAGGTCGAGAATTCGCTCGAGGTACTCGCGGAGTCGGTCGCCCACGCCGTCGTACCGCGCGGCCCCCTCGGAGAGCCAGATCCGGACGGCGAGGGCATCGGCGTCTTCCCGGGTCGTGTACGCCAGCGTCCCGACGGACGCGAGCGAACCGACGGACCCGAGAAACACGCGTCGCTTCACGAGTGCGGATTGTCAGGCACAACGCCAGTTCGTACCGGTTTACATATCCGTCCATTATGGCCGGTTCCGGATCGTCGGATTTCGTACGCCTGTCGGTTTCGGCGTCCCTGGGGATGAACCCGAAATAGAAGGACCAATCGACGGAGACGATCGCGTTCGAACCACTCGGTTTCACGTGGAACGGTGGCCGTGCAGGACCCTACTCCGAAGCCGAGTCGCCCGGAAGCGGTCGGCGCGTGTCGACGACTCGAGCGCGGCCGTCGTCGATACGGACCTCCGCCCAGGCGGGGAGATCGTCGGCCGCTCGCAACAGGAGCAGCGTCTCGTCGGTCGTTTCGACCAGTCGCCGATCCGGGTCGCGCTGTCGGATGCATGGCTTCCAGCGGCCGGTACGGAGCTTTCTCGTGACCTGGGAGTTGGTGTAGTAGCGGCCGTTCGACCCCGCGTAGAGGCCGTCGATCGGCGCGTCCGGTATCACGTTCGTGCGTCCTCCGGCGATCGATCGGAGGGAACCGCCAGTCGGGTACTCGTCGGGACCATCCCGCCTGAACGACGCCGACCGCACCGCATCGACGCTCGGGTTTACATAGCACACTTTTAAAATCTCGTGACTATCGTGGAACGTGATGGATACGGCGCATCCCGCCGCCGTCGGCGCCCGTTCTACGGACACACCGTGTTTCCGATGAACTGACGTTCGGATCGATTGCGTACTGTTATCTGGCTCGAGTGGGAACCGACGGTTGCCTTCGGCGGACGAAGGCTCCGTGCGAGCAGACACCATTCGAAACACCACCACCACCTACCGCTCGCTCGCACGCGGACGCTTTTCGACTCGCTGATCGTCATCACCTGTTGGACCGTATGGCGCGCTGGACCAGACGACGTACTGGACCGCACGCTCCTCAGTCCGCTTCCGTTCCGCCGCCGGCCTCGAAGAACTCGGCGAGTATCGCTTTCAGTCCCTTCCGGAGGTGCTGGTGCATCGTCGGCGGTGAGACGTCCATCGCGTCGGCGATCTCCTCGCCGGTACTCTCGCGGGGCCAGTCGAAGAAGCCGCTGTAGTAGGCGAGTCGCAACGTCGTGAGCTGGCGATCGGTCAACTCGTCGATGATGCGATCCCGCCGCTCCGCCGCGGTGCGGACCGGTCGGTCGACCTCGCGCCGGGCGACGAGTTCGGTGTTCTCGTAGACGACGGTCAGCGCCTCCGCGATCTCCCGGACGTTCGCGTTCTGAGAGACCTCGATCAGGCAGGTCCCGACGCCGTCCGCGACGGTGACGTCGCGGATGGTCGCCCCGTGGTTCGCGAGGGTCCGGACGCCCGACTCCGAGAGACGGATCTCGATGGTACAGCCGTCCTCGCTGCCGTGAATGCCCCGACACTCCTCGACCGAGGGGTGGGCGTCGGCTTCCTCGAGGACGGTCTTCCTGTCGAGTCCGTCGACGGTGACGTACTGGACGGTGCGGCCGTTAGACGTCGTGCCGGCCCACTCCAGCGAGACGGTGCAGTCGTACCGCTCGGAGAGATCGAACGAGAACGTGTCCCCGCCGTCGATGCGGAACTCGAGTTCGACGACCGTATCGGAAAACAGTAGCTGTCGGTTCTTGACGGCCATGATCGTGAACCCGATCGTCTCCCCGAGCAGGCCGAATCCGGCCCGTTCGCCGTCACTGAAGGCGTCTTTGCGTCCCGCGAGGACGGTCAGGACGCCGTAGACCGACTCGTTGTGGCTGATCGGCACCGCGATCGCGGATCTGACGCCGTCCTCGCGAGCGGCCGCCCGCAGGGGCTCGGGCATCGTCTCGCTCGAGGGGATGTTCGTCTCCGTCTGGACCGCGCCGGTCTCGACGGCCCGCTCGATCAGACATCGGTGGCCCGTCTCGAGTTCGTCGGCGCAGGTGAGGTAGGTCTCCGCCTCGCCGGCGCTGGTCCGGTAGGTCAGCCGCCCGTCGCCGGTCCGTTCGGCGATCCAGGCGCCGCAGTACAGCCCCGAGTCGACCAACTGTTCGCAGACCTCCCGTTCGATGGCGTCCCGCGACGGCGCCTCGACCAGCGTGTCGATGACCCGGCCGACGACCGTCCCGATCCGGTTGAGCGTCTCGAGGTGGTCGCGTCGCGACCGCAGTTCGCGCTCTCGTCGGACCCGTTCGGTGATGTCCCGCGCGAACCAGACGACGGCCCGCTGGCCGTCGATGCGCTCGTCGATCGGGACGACCCGTCCCTCGAACCGTCGTACTCCGCCGGTCGTCTCGGCCTCGTACTCGATCGACTGGACCTCGCCGGTCCGGAGGGTCCGATCGAGACAGTCGTGCAGCTTCGGGGCGACGTCGTCGGGAAACACGTCCTCGAGTCGCGAACCGGGCAGTTCGTCCGGTGGCGACGAGTAGAGCTCGGCGGCCTCCGGGCGGACCTTCGCCTCGAGGTACGTGCCGTCGGCGCCGATAACGAAGGCCTCGTCGGGGAGTTCGTTCGCGAGGATGCGGTGGGTTCCGTCCCCGGACGCGACCGACGGCTGCGTCGTCGCGGTGACGGCGTCGGCCGTCGATTCGTCGGTCACCACCCGCGCGCGTCGCGAGTCTCGCGAGTCGTCGGGTTCGCGACACGCGCGGATCGTCGACAGGATTCGGTCGACGGGATCCTCGTCCGCGTCGCTCGGGACGTACTCGTCGGCGTTCCCCCGCAGCGCGGCGGTCGCGAGCGCCTCGTTCCCCGCGGACGGGGCGACGACCGTCGGAACGCTCGGGTGGACCGCTCGCACGCGCTCGAGGAGGTCCCGCACCCGTTCCGGCCGGTCGAGTTCGAGAACGATGGCGGCAGGATCGTCGTCGGCCGCGTCGGGGTCACCTCGCGGGTCAGATTCGGCGACCGACTCGAGGGACTCCGCGAACGACGTGGCTGTGACCGATCGAACGTCGACCGACGTCACCGCGCTCAACTGCGTCTGGAGGGCCGTCGGGTGGGCCGTCGCGACGTGAAGGATCGATCCGGAACGATTCTCGTGGGACATACGATAGCAACGGGGTCCGGTCGCAACTGCCCGAAACCGTCTCTATAAGCCAACAACTCGTTGGAATAAAAGCATACTGGTACCGTCGCTATTACCATCGCTATTTCGAGCATCCCTCCACGAGCGACGTTGTTCGCGATGTACGCTCCGTCTCCACTGTCGAACGTTTCTCCGTCTCCCCCGTTCGAACGTCCCCCCGTCTCCACCGCTCGAACATCGTCGTCCGAACAACGTCGTCCGAATAACGACGTTCGAACCATTCAAACAATGTACGATGTGTAAACTGTCCACACCGTGTACAACGTATAATCTGCTACCGGTGTGGCAGTCGAGCCGCGTCAGAGCCGACGCATGAACTTCGGCAGGATCCCCCGCTCGCTCGAGTCGGCAGCGGCGGCCGGCTCGGCGTCCGGACGATCGAAGTCGGCGGAGTCGTCGACCGAATCGGTAGTCGTGGCCTGTGACCCGTTGGCCGTTTCGGCGGCGGGCTGGCTAGCGGGGTCGCCGGCGGGACCGGCCCCGTTCGGGGTCGCGGCCCCGGCAGACGGTGCCTCGCCGGTCGCGTGTGTGTCGGCGGGCGTTTCGCTACCGGTTTCGGCTGTGGCCGCGCCCGCCGTCGCAGTCGCTCCGCCGGACGCCGCCGTCTCGGCGGACGCACCTGCGGTGGTTTCGGCTTCGATCACTGCCTCGAACTCCGCCTGGGACTCGGGACCGAAGTAGTAGGGGTCGTCCGGTCGGAGGTACTCTCGAAGCTGGACGTTTCCGTAGCCGGCGAGCGCCAGCGCGGGCACGAACAGCGGTTCGATGCCGAACAGCGTCGGCCCGGCGGTCAGAATGACGAGAAAGACCGACAGCGGGGAGTAGACGAAGAACGCGAGAATTCGAAACCAGCCGCTGACGTAACCGTCGATGACGTAGGCGTAGAGCCCGTAGGCGCCGATGATGAGTCCGAGGTCGGCGTAGACGGAGACCAGGATCCCGGCGTCGCCGGCGACGAAGATGTGAACGTGCGTGGCGATGGCACCCGTCAGCACCGTCGTGCGATTGACGTACGTCTCGTCGAGGGCCATCCCGACGGTGAGCACCGTTAGCTGGAGGATGGGTGCCGCCAACCACCACGGGAGGGAACTCACGATGAAGCCGAGAGACTCGTCGATCACACCTGCTCGTGTGGGGACATCCGTCCCGACCGCTTTAACGTTCGTTCCGTTTCGAGATTCGATACGAACCTCGAGGGGGGCGGCGATGCCGTCGTTCCGCGCTGTCTCGGCCTAGCCTGTCTCATCCCGTTCCATCTCGTCCCGTCCCGGTCCGTCTCATCTCGTCCCGTCCTAACCTGTTCCGTCTCGGCGTGTCTGCTGCCAGCCGTCACGTCGTCACGACCGATCTACAACTATTCCAACAACTCTTCGAAACAGTAATGAGCCCGCAGTGAGCATCGTATTGGTATGGCCAAAGATACCGTCAGGTACCCGGACGAGGTCGTCGAGGCGATCGACGAACTCGTCGACGACGGTATGTTCGAGAGCAAGTCCGAGTTCTATCGGTTCTCCGCGGAGTACGTTCTCACCCTGATCAACGACGAGCACGAGGTGAACACGTTCAACTTCGACGAGATCAAGAGCGAACTCGATATCTCCGAGGCGGACCACGCCAAGGCGCTGGGTACCGACGGCGGGACCTTCTTCCTCGACGCCGTGATTACGATCCGGAAACACGGCCTCCGGGGCGAGTACGAGGCCGCGGAACGGTTCATCGACACCCACTACGACTCGACCGACCAGGAGTGTATCATCCTCGAGGAACTGCTCGGAACCTACCGCGAGCGGCCCGCGTAACCTGTCGCGACGAGGTCTTCGGTCGCCGCGATTACGGACTGCTGCTCGATTTCGACTCGCCGCTCGATTACGATTTGCCGGTCGAGTACGACTCGCGAGCGAACGGTTCGCCCAGCGCCGCGAGGTCGACGTGCTCGCGGACGAGCGCCGCGGCGCGGTCGGACGGCGTCGCGGTCGCTCCGTCCGACCCGGGGTCGCTATCGGGCCGGTCGACGCCCGCTTCGGCGGCGACGTGTGCGAGAAACGCCCGCCGGACCGCGTCGTTGTCGAACAGGCCGTGGAGATAGGTCCCGAGCACCCGGCCGCGGGCCGCACTCGAGTCCCCCAGCGGCCGCTCCACGTCCTCGAGCGCCCGCGTCCGGCCGGCGTGGATCTCGTAGCCCGACGCGACTCCTTCGGCGCCGGCGAGCAGCGGCGTCGCCGAGCCGTCGACGGGCACCGTCGTCCGCTCGAGGCGTTTCGTCCCCGCGAACTGCGTTTCGACCGGGAGCAGTCCCAGCCCCTCGACGACGTCGTCCGCGCCGGTGCCCTCGAGGTCGGCGTTCGTGATCCGTTCGCCCAGCAGCTGGTAGCCACCGCAGACGCCGACGATCGGACCGTCGAAGGCCGCCAGCGCCGGGGCGAAGCCGGCCTCGCGGAGCGCCAGCAGGTCGTCGACGGTATTTTTCGTCCCCGGTAGGACGACCGCGTCCGCGCCGACGGCCGCGAGGTGGTCGGCGGGGTCCGCCTCGCCAGCGGTGTCATCGGCGGCCTCGACCGGGACGAACGCGACCGAGACGCCCGGCTCGGCCGCCAGCGCCTCGAGATCCGTCGCGTTCGAGATTCTGGGTAGGCGGGGAACGGCGATCGTGATCCGCCGGTCGTCGGGAACGCCGTCGTCGTCGCCCAGCACGCCGCGTTCGCCCCGCGCCGGCAATCCGACGCTATCCTCTTCGGGCAGGCCGGGGTCGTCGTAGGGCACCACGCCCAGAATCGGCACGCCCGTCCTGGACTCGATCTCCTCGATTCCGGGCTCGAGCAGCGACGGGTCGCCCCGGAACTTGGTGATGACGGCGCCGACGACCCGCTCGCGCAGCCCCTCGGGCAGGAGTTCGATCGTGCCGTAGAGGCTGGCGAAGGCGCCGCCGCGCTCGATGTCGACCAGCAGGAGGATGTCGGCGTCGGTGAAGCGGGCGGTCTCGACGTTCGCGAGGTCCCGGTCGTGGAGATTGATCTCGCCGATGCTGCCGGCGCCCTCCGCGATTATCACGTCGTGGTCGGCCGCGAGCCTGCGGTAGGACGCCTCGGCCGCGGCGCGGGCCTCGTCCCAGTATTCGTCGTAGTACTCGGCCGCCGGGACGTGCTCGTGAGCCCGCCCCTGCAGGACGAGCTGGCTCTCGCCGTCGCCGCGGGGTTTCAGCAGGACCGGGTTGCAGTCCGTCGTGGGGGTGATCCTGGCGGCTCGAGCCTGCACGAACTGCGAGACGCCGATCTCGCCCCACCGGTCCGCGTCCGTCTCGTCCTCGTCGCTCACGTCGCCGGTCGCGGCGGCCTCGGGTCGGACGACCACTCGAGCGTTGTTGCTCATGTTCTGTCCCTTGAAGGGGGCGACGGCGACGCCTCGATCGGCGAGCAGGCGACAGAGGCCGGCGGCGACTGTCGACTTGCCGACGTGGCTGGCGGTGCCGGCGACGAGCAGCGTTCTGGTCATTCGCGTCGGTCCCTATTCGCTCGCCGCAGCCTATCGTCCTATCGATTCAGTACGTAGTCGTTCCTGTCCGGTCGCGACCTCCGATAATCGGTCGTCAGGGCGGATTCTCGAGCGGTCTTGAGTATCGTCCTCTCGGTTCGGTCCTATCGATCTGGCTTACTACTCGTCGTCGTACGGCTCCGGTGGTTGGCCGTCTTCGAAGTCGACCTTCTCGCCGGGGTGGGGTTCGATGTGACTCAGGATCTCGTGGGGGACGTAGCCGATGTTGTACCCGTCCTCGTCGCGGAGGACGACACCGTGTTCGTACTCGCGGAAGTCGAAGCAGTCGATCTCCTCGTAGGCGTTTCCCGGTTTGTAGACGACCTTCATGTCCGACGAATCAACGAATTGGCTGGTTTCGGTGTGCCTTGCATGTGACGGTCGTTTTCGGAACCGAGACGTTGTTGTAGATCCCGACAGTCAATGGTGCAAAAGTTACACACCACCGTTGCAAGTGAAACTCGTCTCTAAAGCAGGGGGTGGGGAGGGGGTCTTCCACTGTAAAAGACACTACCCACACACCACTATTTCCGGAGCTATCTCGAAGGCAGTTCGCCAGCGTAAAGTAAGCAAGCGGTATCTCGTTTTCTGATCTTCTAGTTTGAACTTCTTGAGAGCGATCGAATACTGGGTCGTTCAATAGCTTCGGAAACAGTGGAGGGTGTCTATTATAAATCAACCGTAGCTACGGAAGCCACGGTTAGTCATCATATATAATGTACACAGCTTAGGAAGCTTCAGAAGCTAAGGAACCAATGGTTTTATAAATCATAATGTTGGTTGTTTATCATGGGCATATTCCAGCGGGATCAGCAAGTATTCGCTAATGCTGATCCGCTCGATGACTCATACGAACCTGACGATATCCGTGAACGAGACGAGGTGCTCGAAAAATACAAACGAGCACTGCAACCGATTATCGATAATCGACCCACATCGAATATTTTTCTCTACGGAAAGACAGGAACGGGTAAGACCGTCGCAACGAAGTTTTTGCTTTCTCACTTAGAAGTCGATGTCGCTGAGTACGACGATGTCAACCTCTCTACCGTCTGGGTCGGCTGTGAAAACCTTTCCACCTCGTATCAAGTTGCCGTTGCACTCGTCAATGAACTCCGTCAGCAACAGGAGGAAGAACGTATCAGTACAACTGGTTACTCTCAGCAACGAGTTTTCGAACTTCTTTACGAGGAGTTAGACGCATTAGGCGGTACCGTCGTAATCGTTCTCGACGAAATCGATAATATCGGCCGTTCTGATGATATTTTGTATGGATTACCTCGCGCCCAGTCGAATGGCTATGTAGAAGATGTCCGGCCAGTCGTTATCGGTATCAGTAATGACTTTCAGTTCCGAGATTCCCTTTCACCAAAAGTGAAAGATACACTAGCGGAAAAAGAGATTCTCTTCCCACCGTACGATGCGAACCAGCTTCGATCGATCCTGAAACCACGTGCTGAGAAAGCGTTTTACGAGGGCGTACTCGAGGACGATGTTGTTCCGCTATCCGCTGCATTCGCGGCACAAGATACGGGATCGGCCCGGCAAGCTATCCGACTGCTTCGAGAAGCGGGCGAGCTTGCACAAGCAGCGAACGCTGAAGCAGTGACTGGAGATCATGTCCGTGATGCACAGAACGAACTAGAGAAAAATCAACTCTACGAGGGAATGCAGGAGCTGACGACGCAGGGACATGCTGTCCTCTGTGCGCTGGCATCGCATCAAGCCGACAACGAGGTACCAGTTCGTTCTCGCCAACTCTACAACCGCTATGTGTCGCTCTGTGATCGACTCGATGCGGATAGTGTCAGCGAACGCCGAATCCGTGATCACCTGTCCGATATGAATATGCTCGGTCTCATCACGGTCTATGAACGAAACGAAGGACTTTCTGCTGGCCGATATCACGAATATGAACTCGACGTTCCGTTAAAATCTGTTCTCGATATCCTCACATCAACAACTCGCTTCAAAGAAGTAGCTAACTCTATACAAACAACAGCGGATAAGAACGACTATCTGTAAATCGATAGCTCCGGAAATGGTGGAGGGGACTCCCTTGATTACCTTCCTTCCTCGACCAGAGATTTTCCTGGGATGTGATCGTCTCGTCGGGATAGCTCCGGAAACAGTGGTGTGTGTGAGTGACGGTTTAACCAGATTTCTCAAGGAACGACGCTCCGAAAACGCTGGAGGTATCCTTTCGAACCGATCAAACTGATACTTGTTACCCAGATATCTTCGCTCTTCCGCAGGACCGACCTCTTCTACAGAGAAAGCTTCGGAAACAGTGGTGTGTAAGTGGTAGCTTTTCGTCCCCTCTCGAGAACCGAAAGCTCCGGAAATGGTGGAGGGAGGGAAGGGATCTCTGCGTCGCAGTCCCGTCAGGAAAACATTCTCACGAAGTGGCAGGCGACATCGAGACGGGCGGTTCCGCTATCCGAATCGTTCCCACGGCAGTTTTTCGCTCGTAGTCTCGTTTTTCAGATAACTGCAGCCTGAACCCGACGGCTTCACGTGCAACGGTGGGGTGTCTCGAGTCTCGGCTGTTCACTTGCAGTGATGGTGTACCCGAACCCCGCTCTCGTTAGCCACCTCGCTCTCACTCGCCGTCTCGAGCCCGCGTCTCCCACCGCGGCCCGGCCCGACTCGAGAGCACCATTCCAACACCACCGAATCCGATACCAGCAACACCGAGCACCACCGCAACGGTCCCGGTGGGCGGAACCACGACGAACCCGGCCACCAGCGTCGGCACGAGCGCGACGGCCACACCGAGCGTGAACAGCGAGAACCGAACCGAATCGAAGAGGAACTCGTTGGGATCGAAGCCGGCGATGTAGACGGTCAGGCCGTAGTAGTACAGCGCGTAGCCCGCGAGCAGGACTGCGCCGACGACCGCATCGAGGAGCGTTGCCTCGAACCAGAGCACGGCCGCGAGGTACGGCACCGCGACCGTCGGCGCGCCGACGAGGACGAAGGCGACCCGCTTCGCCCGGAAGACGTCCGCGATCGAGACGGGGTAGGCGAGGTACTCCTCGAGCGAGTCGAACTGGGTCAACCAGTTGTAGGTGGTGAAGGCGGTCAGCCCCAGCACGCCGCCGAAGAAGATCCCCGGCGCGGGGGCGATCCCGGTGATCGAGTCGACGACGTCGACCAGCGCGGCCACGAGCGCGAGCAGGATGGCCGCCGAGACGAACGGTTTCGCGACGCCGCCCGAGGACCGCGCCAGATCGAGCAGCGTTTTCGAGACGAGCGCGCTGTCGGCGCCGACGGCCTCGACCGGGAGCACGTCGCTAAGACGGGCGAACCTGTCGCTCGCGGTCCGGGCCGGTCGCCCGTAGGTGGGATCGTACAGCGCGAGCGAGGCCGCGCCGACGACGCCGGTTCCGACGAGCAGGCCGAGCGCGCTCGCCGGCGAGCCGTCGATCGGAACGAAGACGCTCCGGACGGCCCCACCGGTTCCCGTCAGCCACGCCGCACCGGCGCCGGCGACGGCGGCGCCGACGATGGCCCACGTCGGCACGCCGCGGGTCCGGACCGCGATCACCGCGACGGTCAGGGCCATCCCGGCGACGAACGCCAGCGACAGCGAGAGCCACAGCGTCCCGACCGCGACCGGGACCGCCGCGACGTTGTCGACCAGCGCCGCGTTCGAAATCGCCATCGGAAGGACGAACGCGACCGCGTAGAACAGCGCGTCCTTCAGGAGGAAGACCCCGAGCAGTTTGCGCCGCGACAGCGGCAGCGTCGTCGACGTCGAGAGGACCAGCGAGAGCTCCCCGAACACGTTCTCGAGCATGTCCGAGCCCGCGAAGCCGGCCGTCCCGCTGTAGAGGCCGAAGCCGAACACGAGGACGTGGAGCCCGGTAACGATCGTTCCGGGCGCGGTCCCGGTCTCGACGAGCGCGAACGCCGCGCTCACGGCGAGGGCGGCGATCACGACCGGGAAGAGTGCGAACCGCCAGCCGCCGAACAGATGGGTGTGGAGCCGCCACTCCTCGCGAAAGAGGACGCCGAGCAGTCGCCGGATCGACAGCCCCGACCGACCGGACGACGGCTGCGCGCTCATACGTCGACCCCGCTCATACGTCGACCCCGCTCATACGTCGACCCGTTCGAGCGACGGCAGATCTCGCGCGTCCTCCCGCTCGACGCGCTCGAGGAACACCTCCAGCAGCGATTCGTCGCTCCCGTTCTCGCCGCCCTCACCGCCGCCGTCGCCGGTGAGCGATCGCTCGGTCACGATCCGCCCGTCGGCGACGATGCCGACCCGCGTACAGATCTCCTCGGCGACGTCGATGTTGTGCGTCGAGACGAAGACGGCGTTGTCGCCGGCCGCGTAGGAGACGAGGAAGCGCTTGACCTGCTCCTGGACGAGCGGGTCGAGGTTCGCCAGCGGCTCGTCGATGAAGACCACGTCCGGTTCGTGGAGGAACGCCTGCGCGATCATCACCTTCTGCTGTTGGCCCCGCGAGAGGCCCGTGTGGAGCGTGTCGAGTTTGCTCTCGAAGCCGAGGCGATCCGCCCAGTCGGCCGTCCGCTCGGCGACCCTATCCGACTCGAGGTCCCGAACGTCGCCGACGAACGCGAGGTACTCGCGGGGCGTCAGAAAGCTCGGCGGCGACCCCTGCTCGGGCAGGATCCCGACCCGGCGTCGCGTCTCGATCGGCTCCGCCGCCGGATCGGTCTCGAGGACCTCGACCGTCCCCGCGTCCGGCCGGATCTGGCCGGTCAGGGTCCGGATCGTGGTCGTCTTCCCCGCCCCGTTCGGACCGAGAAACCCGTACAGCTCGCCGCGGTCGACGGTAAAACTCATCCCGGCTACCGCGTCGACGGCACCGTAGGACTTCCGCAGTCCGTCTACGTGAATCGCACCCATTGAACGCCCAACCGTTCTCGGGAACTGATAATAATTGTGTTGGTAGGGGAGTAGTGACAGCCCCGCCGGACCGGACGTTCGACCGATCGACCGCCCGATTCCTCAGAATTCGGTGCCCCGTCGCGCCCGCTGCCCGTCGTCGATCGGATGTTTCACGTTTCGAACGTTCGTGATCAGGTCCGCGCGGTCCTCGAGGTACGCCGGTTCGGCGTGACTGCCCGAGAGGACGAGTTCGAGACTATCGGGCTTCGCGTCGACCAGGTCGCGGACGTCGTCCTCGCCGATCAGGTCCCGATCGGCGGCGTAGAGGATTTCGTCGAGGACGAGCATGTGCACGCCCTCCTCCGGCGGCGCGTCGAGGTCGATCGACTCCGCGAGGTCCGCGTCTCCGGCCGCCTCGAGCAACTCGCGGGCGCGCTCGAGGCCCGCCTGGGCCTGGGCCTCGTGGTCCGCTTCGTCGCTGCCGTCGGCCATCCCGTGCCAGCCGTAGTGGCCGAGGTTCTCGTAGCTGATCCCCGGCAGCGCCGCGATGGCGTTGTACTCGCCGCGAACGGCGTCGACGCTCGAGGCGCCGCCCTTCATGAACTGGAGCAGGTGGACGCGGTAGCCGTGGCCCGCCGCGCGCATCCCCATCCCGAGCGCGGCCGTCGTCTTTCCCTTTCCGTCGCCCCACCAGACCTGCACGAGGCCGAACTCCTCGGGCGCCGCCGGCTCGATCCGTTCGGGTTCGGGCGTTCGTCCCTGCCCGGGCGTGTTCTCGACCGTCGAATCGGGCCGCTGATCGTCGCTCATACGACGTGGATCGGCGGGGTCCTACATTAGGTTGGTTACATCGGCAGTAGCCGTCCGCGCGACAGCGGGTGATGACGACCAAACGTGTCTTTAGGCTCCGCTCCTAACGTGTTCGCAGTCTATGCCACTCGAGTTCTCATCGTCCGGCGAGACGCCCGATCTCGAGCGCGTCATCGCGGTGCTGGACGATGCCGACTGCCGGGAGATCATCGCGATTCTCGAGGCGCCCAAGACCGTCCTCGAGATCGCGGAGGAGACCGATCTCCCGCTGTCGACGACCTACCGAAAACTCGATCGGCTAACGGAGGCCGGACTCGCCAGTGAGACCGTCGGCGTTCGACGGGGAAGCCACCACACGTCGCGCTACGTGGCGGACTTCGATCGGATCGGTATCAGCCTCGACGACGAGCGCGAGTTTCGCGTCGATATCGACTCCTCGAACGACCAGTCGCTGAACATCTGGTCGAACGCCAGCCGGGAGTTCTGAACGCGGAACAGCCGACGCTCGTCTCGATTCCGAATACGGTGACGAATCGGCTCAAACCGACGTTCGAGCGCCGCTATCGCCGACCCGTATTCGTTAGGGGTACTGCTTACTCCGCTGGGGGACCCAGTGACGGCAGATGACACACGTTGCCGTCGTCGGCGGCGGAATCGGCGGCCTCACCGCGGCCCACGAACTCGCCGAGCGCGGGCTCGAGGTGACCGTCGTCGAGGCGAACGACCGCTTCGGCGGGAAGGCTCGTTCGATCCCGATCGACGACGGGCCGGCGCCGCTACACGGCGAACACGGCTTCCGGTTCTTCCCGGCCTTTTACCGCCACGTCGTCGACACGATGGCCCGCATTCCCGACGGCGACGGCACCGTCGCGGACAACCTCGTCGAGACCGAGGCGACGCTGATCGCGAGCGAAAACGGGACAGGCCGGATCGCCGAAACCCGCACGCCCGACACCGTCCGGGGCTGGCTCGAGGCGCTGCGCCCGGCGTTCGCCGAGGACCTGCCCGCCGACGACGTCCGGTTTCTGCTCGAGCGCCTGCTGTACGTCCTGACCGCCTGCGAGGACCGCCGCGAGGACGAACTGGAGAACGTCTCGTGGTGGACGTTCATCGACGCCGACAACCGCTCGCCGGAGTTTCGGAACCGGCTCGCGTACGCGACGCAGGCGCTCGTCGCGCTCCGCCCGCAGGTCGGCAGCGCCAGAACGATCGGCACCGTCTATCTGCAGCTCCTGTTCGGCCAGCTCGATCCGACCCGACCGACCGAGCGCGTGCTGAACGCGCCGACCAGCGAGGCGTGGATCGACCCCTGGGTTCGCCACCTCGAGTCGCTGGGCGTCGATCTCCGCCCGAACACGCCGGTTCGGCGGCTCGAGACCGACAGGCGACGGGTCACCGGCGCCGTCGTGGCCGACGGGAGCGGCGGCGCCGGGGAGCGGATTGAGGCTGACGAGTACGTCCTCGCGGTTCCGATCGAGGTCGCTTCCGAGCTGGTCTCCCCCGAACTGCGCCGGATCGCGCCCGAACTCGGCCGGATCGAGCGTCTCGACACCGCGTGGATGAACGGCATCCAGTTCTACCTCCGCGAGGACGTCGAACTGACCCGGGGCCATCAGGTCTACGCCGACGCCCCGTGGGCGCTGACGTCGATCTCCCAGCAGCAGTTCTGGACGGGGTACGACCTCGAGGACCGCGCCGACGACGTCGCGGGCGTCCTCTCGGTGATCGCCTCGGACTGGGACGCGCCGGGCGTCCTGTACGGAAAGCCGGCCAGGAACTGCACGCGCGAGGAGATCGCCGCGGAGATCTGGTCCCAGTTGAAGACCCACCTGAACGGTCCCGACGAACGGCTGCGCGACGAGCTGCTGGTCGACTGGTTCCTCGATCCGGCGATCGTCGAAACCGACGCGGGCGTCGCGAACCGCTCGCCGCTGTTGATCAACACCGTCGGCTCGCTGCGAAACCGGCCGCCAGCAGACGTCGGCGTCCCGAACCTCACGCTGGCGAGCGATTACGTCCGAACCAACTCCGATCTGGCCTCGATGGAGTCGGCGAACGAGGCTGGCCGCCGCGCGGCCAACGCCGTCCTCGACCGCCGCGGCGTTCGCGGGTCGCGGGCGCAGCTCTGGGACCTCGAGGAACCCGCCGTGTTCGACCCGTTCAAACGGCAGGACCGAATCCGCTACCGACTGGGCCTCCCTCACCCTGCGGCGGTGACGCAGTCGCTTCGGCGGGTCACGCGCGGTCTCGGCGGCGGGCGCTGACGCCGCCGACCACGCTGACGCCGCCGCCCCGCTGGTGCTGCCGACGTCGCTACTCGGCTCGCTCACCGCCCACGAGGTCGGAATCCGTCGGCCCCTGCCCGTCGAACTCGCGGACGAACTCGTCGAGCGCCGCCGGATCCGACGCGCCCGGGAGCGCGGTCGTCGCCGTGACCGACGCGGCGTCGACGCCCAGTCGATCGCAGACCAGGTCGGCCGTCGCCTCGGCCATGCGCCGATAGGTCGTCAGCTTCCCGCCGACGATACTGACGAAGTTCTCGACGCCGTTGGAGCGGTCTACCGACGAGTGACTATCAGTGGCGTGATCGAGCAGGTGGAAGCCCCGCGAGATCCCGCGGCCGCCTCGAGCGGCCTCCTCGGGCTCGTACAGGGGTCGAACGCCCCACCACGTCCGGACGCGCTCGGCCTCGGCGAGAGCCGGGAGGATCGTCGCGCACTCCTCGACGGTCGCCTCGACCTCCCAGTCGGCCCGCTCGTAGTCGTCCGGATCGTCGATCGGGACGCTGGTCGTCCCCAGCACGACCTCGTCGTCGTGGGGGACGACGATGTCGCCGTCGGCGGGATCGCGACAGCGGTTGAGCACCGGCTCGAGCCCCTCGTGTTCGACGGAGACCATGACGCCCCGCGTCGGGCGCATGTCGAGGGTGACACCGGCCATCGCGGCGACCCGGCCGGCGTGGGCGCCGGTCGCGTTCACGACGAACCGCGGTTCGACGGTCTCCCCGACGTCGCCGCCGAGCGAGACCGACTCGATCCGCCCGTCGTCGACGGTCATCGACGCGACTGGCGCGTGAGTGCGAATGCGGGCGCCGTGATCGCGTGCGTCCGCCGCGTTGGCCGCGACCAGTCGCGACGGGACGACGACCGCGTCGGGGACCCACATGGCGCGCTCGACGCGCTCGGCGAGACCGGGAACCGCGGCTCGAGCCGTCTCGCCGTCGATCACGTCGACCGGAATGCCGACGTCCTCGCAGGCCGCGCGCTTCGCCTCGAAGTAGGCCTGATCGTCGCCGGCCAGCTGGACGAACAGCCCCCGCGTCTCGCGGACGGCGGCGCCGGCGATATCGCGGAGGATGCGGTTCTCCTCGAGACACTCGCGAGCGCCCTCCGGGTCGCTCTCGGCGTAGCGGGCGCCGCTGTGCAACAGTCCGTGAGAGCGCCCGGAGGCGCCCGCCGAGAGCCCGTTGCGTTCGGCTAGCGTCACGTCAACGCCCCGCAGTGCGAGATCCCTGGCGATACCCGTTCCGGTCGCGCCGCCGCCGACGACGAGGACGTCCGACCGATCCGATCGTTCCGCTCGGCTGCTCATACCGAACGGACGGACTCGAGACGGAGGTACCTTTCACCGCGCCGGCGTCGATCGGGGACCCGTCCGCTCGGGTCGGACGGGACAGCGAAAAAACGCGGACCATCAGGGGCTGTAGTCGGGGGACTGGGCTCGCGCGTCAGCGACGTTCTCGTCCTCGTGCATCCGCGTAGCGTCCTCGAGCCGTATTACGGATTCTACAGCACCAGTACGGGATTCAACACCTGCTGAGCGCGTCCGGAGATCCGATGTAGCCGCTGTTACGCCGCTTGCGGGGTCAGTGTGGCCGTAACGGACGTTCCGAGGTCGCCGCCGATCTCGCTCGACGCGGCCTCGGTGGGACTTCTTGTCCCCGTCGATGGTCTCGAGCGGCTGTCGTCCGTCGCGCCTCGAGCGTCGAAGTCTCCAATACGAGCCGTGGGACCGCCTCGAGGCGGCGATCGATCACCCGAAGAACTTGTTCTTCTTCCGTTCGTCCAGCTCCGCCACTTCCTCGCGGAGCTCCGCGAGCTCCGCCGACAACGAGTGGATGGCGCCTGCCACCGTCTCCTCGTCGGTCGCCGATTCGATCTCGTCGGCGTCGCCGACGCGCTCGTTTAGCTCCGCGTTCGTCTTCGCGATGGTCCCCTCGAGCCGACTCAGTTCGGTATTGACCTTCGTGAGGCTCCCCTCGAGACTGGCGACCGTCCGTGCGAGGTCGTCGACGCGGTCGCGGAGGTGGTTGTACTGGGTGCTGAGCTGTTCGACGTCGCTCGTCACCGGCGCGTTGTACAGTTCGAAGAGCCCGGAATCGATCTGCGACCGGGCCGCTTCCGTGAGCGAGTGCACCTTCGGCGGAGTCCGCGACCCCGTCGGTTCGCCGGTCCGAACCTCGAGTAATCCGTACTCGGTCAGTTTATCGCGGCGGTACGCGACCTGACTGTTGCTCAGCCCCGTCATATCGCGGATTTCCGAGGTCGTCGCCTCGCCGCCGCAGTCGGAAACCGCCCGGAGCATGTCGATACTCTTCGGATCGAGGTCGTCAAGCGTCTGCTGGAGGGTAGTAATTGGCGCTCACCTCGCTCGGTGTGACTGTCTTCGAACCCTATATTAGTTCCGTATTCTGTAGCATGTAGCGTGAACCAGCCAGTAGTGGGTTACGCTACGGCGATAACCATAATCATAAATAGTTATGTTAATATAGTTTACTTTATTCCCGTGAAATGCAGTAAACTGGGACACACTGTCGGGCCGATATATTACTCGGCTGCTCGTCGGGTGAAATCGTAGCAGAGATCAGACAATGACCACAGAACTCACAGAATCCGAGTGCTTTGCGCTGCTCGCAGACCGACGACGGCGAATCCTCGTGCGAACGCTAGACGACGTCGGCACCGCGCTGTCGATCGACGAACTCGCCGAGCGAATCGCCGACCGCGAGTACGAGGGCCCGACGGGCGACGATCCGCGTACCATCCGTCTCACCCTCGCGCACAATCACCTCCCGCGACTCGAGGACCACGGGGTCGTGTCGTACGATCGCGACGCGCGTACCGTCTCGCTACGCCTGAGCGGGACTACCCTCGTCGACTACCTGAGGCGCGTCGACGACGAGAGCGCCGCCGGATCGATGCTGAACGCGTCCTCTACTCGCTTCTCTACCTCGCCGTCGGGACGGCGGTAGTTCCGCCGCTCGATCGGACGTCCTGCGACGTTTTCGGCCCTCCACCCGCTCTCACTCCCGCTCTCCCGCCGTTACGTCATGATCACGTCTCAGCCGGGGGACGACGCGCGTCAGTCGTCGGCCGGGGCGGTCTCGCCGAACTTCTTCCGGACCTTCTCGACTTTCGGCGCCGCGTGCATCGCACAGTAGGCGTCGTTGGGGTTCTTCTCGAAGTAGTCCTGGTGGTACTCCTCGGCCTCGTAGAACGTCTCCAGCGGCTCGATTTCGGTAACGATGCCGTCGTAGAGCCCCTCGTTCTCGAGTTCCTCGGCGAACGCCCGGGCGGTCTCGAGCTGGTCGTCGTCGTGGGCGTAGATCGCCGACCGATATTGGCTGCCGATATCCGGCCCCTCGCGGTCCTTCGTGGTCGGGTCGTGGATCGTAAAGAAGACCTCCAGCAGGTCCGCGTAGGCGATCGCGTCGGGATCGTACTCGATCTGGACCACTTCGGCGTGGCCGGTCTTCCCGGCGCAGACCTCCTGATACGTGGGGTCCTCGGCGTGGCCCCCGGCGTAGCCGGAGGTGACCGATTCGACTCCCTCGAGCGCTTTGAAGGCAGCCTCGACGCACCAGAAGCAACCGCCGCCGACTGTGGCTCGTTTCATACTCACAGAGACGGGACGCTCGAGGAAAGGTGTGACGGGTCCCGCGACTCGCGCCCGCCGGAGGTCCGGTTCGACGAGTCGAGACGAGACCGCGTTCGGGCGGGATCGCTCGCGACCGAGACTGCCTCGGTGGCAAGGGATTTCCCGACGGCCGATGAACCCCGGCGTATGTCCTGGGATACCGTCGAACTCGAGTGGGACGACGACGTCGCGACGCTGACCGTGGATCGACCCGAGGCGCTGAACGCTCTGAACGTCGAGACGCTCGAGGCGATGGGCGAGGCGATCACCGACGCCGCGGACGAGGACGCCCGCGCGCTCGTCGTCACGGGCGCCGGCGACGACGCGTTCATCGCCGGCGCCGACATCGGCTACATGCAGGACCTCTCGACCGCCGAGGCCCAGGACTGGGGCGAACTCGGCCACGACGTCGCAAACGCGCTGGCGGCGTTTCCGGCGCCGACGATCGCCGCGGTCAACGGATACGCGTTCGGCGGGGGCTGCGAGATGGCCATCGCCTGCGACCTGCGGGTCGCGAGCGAATCGGCCGTTATCGGCAACACGGAGATCGATCTGGGGATCATTCCGGGGTGGGGTGCGACCCAGCGCCTGCCGGAACTGGTCGGCGACGAGACCGCCCGCCGGATGATCTTCCTCGGTGAGCGGCTAGATGCCCAGTCCGCCGCCGAGGCCGGGATTTTCGGCGAGGTGGTGGCCGACGAGGACCTCGAGGCGACCGTCGACGAGTTGGCGTCCCGCATCGCCGAAAAGCCGGCCGTCGCGATGCGCGCCGCGAAGCAGGCGCTCAACCAGCGCCACGAAGGGTCGCAGACGAGCGGACTCGAGTACGAGAAGCGGGCGTTCGCGAGTCTCTTCGGGACGCCGGATCAGCGCGAAGGGATGACGGCGTTCGTCGAGGACCGAGAGCCGGAGTTCGAGTAGCTCAGTCGCTGACCGTCCAGCACAACAACGCCCCGTCGTCCAGTCGCTCGAGACTCTCGAGGTTCAACAGCGGAAACTCTTCGACGAACCCCTCGCCGTCGGCCAGCGTGGGGGCGTCGCGGCCACCGATTACCTTCGGACCGACGAACACGCGCAACTCGTCGACCAGTCCGGCCTCGAACAGCGAGAAGATGAGTTCGCCGCCGCCCTCGACCATGATCCGCTCGAGGCCCTGCGTCTCGAGGGCCGCGAACGCCCGCAGGAGGTCGACCCGGTCGTCGCCCGCCGTCACGAGCTCGGCGTGGTCGGCCAGATCCATCCGCGCGCCGACGGGAGCGGCCTCGCTCAGACAGACGTAGGTCGCCGCCGCGTCGTCTAGCATCGCGGCGTCGGTCGGGGTTCGTCCTCTCGAGTCGACGACGACGCGGGCCGGCTGTTCCGGCTCGCCGCGCTCGAGGCGCTCGTCGCACAGCGACTCGTCCTTGACGGTCAGGTGCGGGTCGTCCGCGAGGACGGTGCCGACGCCGACGACGACGGCGTCGCTATCGGCCCGGAGGCGATCGACGCGCGCGAAATCCGCCTCGCCGCTGATGGCGATCTGCTCGCGACGGCGGGAGGAGAGCTTGCCGTCCGCGCTGGTGGCGGCGTTGACGACGACGTGCATACGCTCCCTGCGTCGCGAATCCTAAAGAAGACCCGTGTCCCGGCGTGCGTCGAGATCGATGGAGTCGAACGGTGACGCCGCCATCGATGGCGGCAGCGGTCGTCGATCGGTTACTGAACCTCGATGTCGCCGTTCATCGTCCCCGAGTGGGGCTCGCAGACGTACTGGGCCATCTCGCTGGTGACCTCGTCGACCTCGAGCGTCTGGGTCTCGCCTTCCTCCTGCATGATTTCGGTCTCGTAGTCGTCGACGACCTCGTCGTTGTCGTCGAGGATCTGGAGGTTGTGGCCGACGCCGTCCAAGTTCTCCCACGTGATTTCGTATGATTCGCCCTCCTGGAGGGTGAGCGTCGGATTCTCCTCCTCGGCGATGGGGTCGGGTGCGCCGCCCAGCCACGCCTGCGTCTCGCCGCCGAGCACGATCTCGCCGGGCTCGAGCGCCCCGCTGGCCCCGCCGCCTTCCGTTTCGTTTCCGGCTTCCGTCTCGTTCGACTCGTTGCCCGCTTCGGTTTCGTTTCCGAGCTCCGTCTCGTTCGATTCGTTGCCCGCTTCGGTTTCGTTCGACTCGTTCCCAATTCCGGTTTCGTTCTCCGATCCGGCGCCGCCCGTTTCGTTTTCTTCCCCGCTGGTGTCGTTCTCGCCCCCGCCGTTTCCGCCGGGGCCGCCGCAGCCGGCGAGGACGGTCGTCAGGACTGCACCGCCGCCGAGTTTGAGAACGGTTCGTCGTGACTGCGGATCGTCCCGTGTCATCGTATCTCATGAGGATATGGCGGCAATTTCTATAAGTAACTGCCCGGGAGGTGCATGGCTCCGCGTCCCGCCGTCTCGGCGCCCGACCGCGTTCGGCTGCCGTCGTCGGTACCGTCGGGATCCGATCCCGATCCCTCGTTCTCAGACGGCGAGTCCGACGTCGACGATCACCATCACGACGAAGCCGAGGACGAACGTCAGCGTGGCCTCGTCGGCGTAGCCGTGACCGTGACTGGCGGGGATCATCTCCCGGAAGATGACCGCGAGCATCGTCCCGGCGGCGAAGCCGGCAGCCAGCGGAAAGAGGCCGGTGACGACCGAGACGAGGGCGAAGCCCAGCGCCGCCGCGATCGGTTCGGGTACCGCCCCGGAGATGGTCGTATAGAGGATCGTCTTCGGTTTCGAGAGCCCGGTACGACTCGCGGGAATCGCCATCGCGAAGCCGTCGGGGACGTTCTGGACCGCGATCGCGACGGCGAGCGCGAGCCCGACGCCCTCGAGGCCGCCCGCGAAGGCGATGCCGATCGCCAGCCCCTCCGGGACGTTGTGGATGGTGATCGCGCTGCCGACCAGGATCGCCTGCCGGAGGTCCTCGTCCGGATCCGGCGCCCCGTCCTCGTCGGCGTCCGTCGCATCGTCCTCGCCGCGACCGTCGCCGTCGACGGCGGTGCGGCTCCCGGAGACGAGGTCCGGCGTGGCCTCGACCTCCTTCTCCGACCCCGCGACGGGCGGATAGGTGCCGTCGGCTTCGCCCCTGATGAGCAGGTGGACGTGCGGAATGAGTCGGTTCGCGGCCAGCAGGAAGACGCTCCCGATGAGGACGCCCGCGACGACCTCCCACAGCGAGCCGAACTCGAGGCCGGGGACGACCAGCGCGAAGACGGCCGCGCCGAACATGATCCCGGCGGCGAGGCCCAGCGCGGCGTCGTAGAATCGGTGGCTGATCCGCTCGGTCACGTACACCGGCAGCGCACCGAGCCCGGTCGCCGCACCGGCCAGCGTTGCGATCATCACGACTTCCCCGAGCGTACTCACGAGTACTCCGATATCGCGGTTACTGGGGGAAAACGTTCACGATCGGTGAAATCCGTCGCTGGCCCGCTCGAGCCTCGGCTCACTCGAGGCGCCGGGGATCGTCGCTCGAGCCGCGCAGGATCCGGTAGACGAGGTAGCCGATCAGCAGGGCGAACGCGAACGTGGCGACGGTCTCGGCGAACAGGACGGCCGCGTAGAGCGCCCGCGTCAGGATTCTGATGACGACGATTCCGCCGACGATCGCGACGACGAACGCGAGGCCGCCGAGCGCCGCACCGACGCGTTCCATACGCTCACTTCGGCGAGGAGCGAAATGAAGCCACTGCCGACCGCCCGAGGCCGCTGCGAACGGCCGCGTCGCCCTCCAGTTTCACCTCGCTGCGGGAACGCTTTTAAATCCGCCACTCGAATGGCCACTGATGGAACTCGATGATCATGCCGAGGATCTCGCCTCCGACCTCGGCGTCGACAAAGAGGAGGTCAAATCCGACCTGCAGAATCTGGTGGAGTACAGCGTCCCCATCGACGAAGCCAAACAGAGCCTGCGCCGCAAGTACGGCGACGGCTCGAGCGGCGGTGGCGGCGCCCCCTCGAGCAAGGAGATCGCCGAGATCACGCCCGAGGACGGCAACGTCACCGTGACCGCAGTCGTGCTAACCGCCGGCAAGCGCTCGATCCGGTATCAGGGCGACGAGCACGTCATCGTCGAGGGGCGACTGGCCGACGAGAGCGGCGCGATCGATTACACCGCCTGGGAGGACTTCGGGCTCTCGCCGGGCGACACGATCACCGCGGGCAACGCGGGCGTGCGCGAGTGGGACGGCGAACCCGAACTCAACCTCGGCGAGAGCACCTCGCTGTCGTTCGACGACGAGTCGCTCGAGATCCCCGCGGCGTACGCCGACGAGATCGGCGGCGACGCGCAACTGGCCGACGTCCAGACCGGCGACCGCGCGGTGAACGTCGAGGTCGCCGTCGTCGAGTGCGAGCGACGGACGATCGACGGCCGCGACGGCGAGACCGAGATCCTGAGCGGCGTCTTCGGCGACGAGAGCGGTCGCCTCCCCTTCACGAACTGGGACCCTGCCCCCGAGATCGAGGAGGGCGGCCCGGTTCGCATCGAGAACGCCTACGTGCAGGAGTTCCGCGGCGTCCCCGAGGTCAACGTCTCGGAGTTCTCGACGGTCTCGGTGCTCGACCGCGAGATCGAGGTCGGCGCGCAGACGACGACGATGGACGTCGGCGAGGCCGTCGGTACCGGCGGCATCTACGACGTCGAAGTCGTCGGCAACGCCATCGCGGTGCGAGACGGCTCCGGACTCATCCAGCGCTGCCCGGAGTGTTACCGGGTCATCCAGAAGGGACAGTGTCGAACCCACGGCGACGTCGACGGGATCGACGACATGCGCGTGAAGGCGATCCTCGACGACGGCACCGGCGCCGTCACCGTCGTCCTCGACGACGAACTCACCGAGGAGGTCTACGGCGGGACCTTAGAGGACGCCCTCGAGCAGGCCCGTGAGGCCATGGACCAGGAGGTCGTCGCCGACGCGATCCGCGAGCGCATCGTCGGCCGCGAGTACCGCGTGCGCGGTCACCTCTCGGTCGACGAGTACGGCGCCAACCTCGACGCCGAGACCTTCGAGGAGAGCGACGACGATCCCGCGTCGCGTGCGACGGCCTTCCTCGAGGAGGTGGACGCATGAGCGCGAACGGCGACGGCGACGACGGCGAGGAGATTCCGGGCCGCGAGGTCGCCTACCGGCTGTTCGCCGCAGAGTACGACGACGCCTCGCTCTCCTACGCCGAGAGCGACGAGGAGCGCGCGCCCAATTACGTCGTCTCGCCGACGGGCGCCCGACTCAACCGCGTCTTCGCGGTCGGCACGCTCACCGAAGTGACGTCGGTCAACGACGAGATGGTCCGGGCCCGCATCGTCGACCCGACCGGCGCGTTCGTCGTCTACGCCGGCCAGTACCAGCCCGACGAACTCGCCACGCTCGAGCAACTCGAGCCGCCGGAGTTCGTCGCGGTGACCGGCAAGGCCCGCACCTTCCAGCCCGACGACTCGGACCAGGTCTACACCTCGCTTCGCCCCGAGAGCATCGCGACGGTCGACGCCGACACCCGGGACCGCTGGGTCGTCAGCGCGGCCGAACAGACCGTCGAACGGGTCGGCACGTACGCCGCGGCCGCGGAAAGCGGCTCCAGCGGCGACGCGCTGACCGAGGCACTCCTCGAGGCCGGCGTCGACAAGGGTCTCGCGGCGGGGATCCCCCTCGCGCAGGACCACTACGGAACGACCCCGGGCTACCTCGCCGCGCTGCGCGATACCGCTCTCGAGGCCGTCGAGGTCGTCGCGGGCGACCGCGATCAGGTCGAGGCGCTCTCGCTCGCGCCCGGCGACGCGGGTCCCGACGCCGACGCGACGTTCGCGTCGCTGGCCGGGCTCGCGGGGATCGATCTCTCTGCGCTCGAGTCGGCGTCCGCGGCCGACGCGGAGGCGGAACCCGAACCGGAGCCGGAACCCGCCGCGGCGACGGCCGGAACCGGCTCCGCCGCCGGCACCGCGACCGGAACGGACCGTGACACCGCGTCGGAGGGCGACGTCGACGTCGCAGCCGAGGCGGGCGAGACTGAAATAGAGTCGACGTCCGAGAGTGCCGAAGCCGACGCGACCGGCGACGTCGCGGAGTCCGAGCCCGAATCCGACGAGCCGACCGCCGAGTTCGACGAGTCGAGCGTCGACGAGTCCGACGCCGACGCGGACCTCGAGACGGCCGAGGAGTCGGCCGACGAGGAACTCGGCGACTTCGACGCCGGCGACGGCGGGATGTACGAGATGGACGAGGAGGAGCGCGAACAGCTCGAGGAGGAGTTCGGCGCCGAGTTCACGACCGGGTCCGAGGTCGACGAACCCGGCGAGGCCGACATCGACGTTCCGGAGCCCGAGGACGAACCCGCCGACGAGTCCGAGACCGAGAGCGAGGCGGCCGCGGACGCCGCTGCGACCGACGAATCCGCCGAACCCGAGGAATCCGACGAGGTCGACGACGACCTCGGTGCGCCGCCGGAGTCTGGACTCGAGGCCGAATCGGAACCGGAGACCGAGGCCGACGAAACGGAACTGAAAACCGAATCCGAGCCGGAAGCGGAACCGGACGAAGACGAGACGGCTGCCGAACCCGCCGACAGCGAGGACGAGGCCGCCGCCGCGACCGCATCGGAGCCCGACGAGACTGAGTCGGACGACGCGCCCGCCGCGGACGTCGACCTCGAGGCGTACGTCGTCGAGACGATGGAGGAACTCGACGACGGCGACGGCGCCGATCGGACGACCCTCGTCGAGCGGGTCGCCGACGACACCGGCGCGTCCGCGGACGAGGTCGAGGACGCGATCCAGGACGCGCTGATGGGCGGGCAGTGTTACGAACCCGACGACGAGACCCTGAAGGCGATCTGAGCGGCGAGCGATGTCCGACGCGCCTCGCTCCCGCTCCGACGCCGCTCGCGGTTCGACGCCGCCTCGCGTCGAACCCGTTCCCGGCGAACCGGCCGCGACTGCCACCCTCGGCGCCGAGCGCGCGCTGCTGGTCGCCGACTACCACGCCGGCTACGAGGCCGGACTGCGGTACGAACGCGGCGTCGACGTCCCGAGCCAAGCCCCCGAGCGCCGAGAGCGGCTGCGCTCGCTGCTCGAGCGCACGAACCCCGACCGCCTCGTCGTGCTCGGCGACCTGATGCACTCGATCGGCGATCCGGGCGGCGCCGAGCGGGGAGAACTCGAGGTGCTCTTCGAGTCGTTTTCGCCCGCGCTGTCGGTGACGGTTGTGAAGGGGAACCACGACGGCGGCATCGAGGAGTGGCTCACCCCCGAGAACGACCGCGAGGTCGCCGCGCTCGACTTCGATCCGTCGGCCGTGACGGTCACGCCCGGCGCCGGCGTCGCGCTCGGGGACGGCGCCGTGGGCGTCTGCCACGGCCACACCTGGCCCGCGCCGGCGGTCCTCGAGTGCGACGTCGTCTGTCTGGGCCACGAACACCCCTGCGTCCGCCTCGAGGACGAGGTCGGCGGCAGCCGCGTCGAACGGGCGTGGCTGCGCGGCCGCCTCGCTCCCGATCCGTTTCGCGAGCGTCCCGAGTACGAGGGGATTCCGTGGCTCGAGCGCGACGACGAGGCGGCTCCTCGAGTCGTCGTCGTGCCGGCGTTCAACGACCTCGTCGGCGGGACGTGGGTCAACCTGGCGAACCAGTCGTTTCTTTCACCATTTCTGCCGGCGGGACTGGCTGGCGGCGAGGCCTACCTGCTGGACGGGACGCGGCTCGGACCGTACGAGTCGGTGTAGCAGTCGATCAGGCCTGTCGGTTCGGCTCGGGAAAATTGAGCTTCCGCGCGACGGTTTCGGCGAGCCGATCGCCCAGCGGACTGCGGTCGACGTCCAGTTTCCGGTGGAGCAGCGCCTGGACGAGACACGGGAGCGCGGCGGCGACGCTCGCGAGCCCGCTCATCGCCCAGACCGTGCCTCCGTTCAGGAGCCACGCGACGTTTCCCACGGCGACGAGACCGAGGACGACGCCGCTGGCGGCGTACGCTCGCCAGAGCCGCGGCGCTCGAGCCCGTTGCTCGTCGGTGTACGACCGCGCCTCCTGAATACAGAAGACGCTGCCCACGACGAGGACGAGCGAGAGGAAGCCGAAGAATACGCTGAGCATAGCTGACAGTTTTCTTCGAGTCCATATAATTGTTTCTCGACGAACACGTGGGTTCGTCGATATCAGACGCCGTTTTGCGATGCCCGCTCGACGTCGTCACTCTCGCTGGACCGTCTTCGACTCGATGCGATCCCCCTCGCGCCACTGGTAGTAGTAGTACGTCGTCCCGGCGATTTCCTTGACCGTGACGTCCGCCGCTTCCGGGACGCCTTCAGGGAAGTCGGGGTCGGCGTCGGGACCGTCACCGGTGTCCGAATCGTCACCGGCGTCACCGTCTGTACTCGAGTCCGACCACGCGGCGAGGGTCTCGAGGTAGCGGCCGATCGCCCGGAGCTGATCGGCGTTCAGGTCCTCGAGCGTTGCCAGCGCCTCGCGGGCGTCGTCGTCGAGGTCGGCCGGCGGCTCGGGTCGGTCGCGATCGTTCGTCATCGGGTCGTCTCTCGACTTGTCCGACGGTCGTAAAACTCCCGTCGATCCCGTCCCGGGTTCGACGACGAGCGATCTGACTCGAGGGCGGTCGCCCGTATTGTTCTGACAGCCGACACGCTCTCTCGACGACGAAATTCCGACGAATACTGTACTAGAGCCCTTTACGGGATATATATACAATACACGTGTGGATTTATATATACGAATCGGGACGGTTCTGGTGACAATGAGTTCACAGAAATACCGGTCCGACCCCCGGATCGAACCGGTTCCCAACCAACTCGACTCCACACAGGCGAAACTCGTCTACCTCTGCCTCGAGGCGACGGGTGGTGCGACGGCCGACGAACTGGGCGACCTGCTGGCGATGAAGCAACTCTCGGTTCTGAGTCTCCTGAACACGCTCTCGAGTGACGATATGGTCGAGCAGCGCGGCGAAGAGTACGCCGTCGCGAACTGATCGGTCCGATTGCGGGGGTGGGGCTGTGACTATTTTTCGAGCGACCGGTGGCTATCCAGCAGTTGCGACGCCCGTCCGCTCGTACTGTACTCGTTTGTCTCTTTGTTCTCCGACTCCGGCTCGTCTGGAGGACGTGTGCGAAAAACAAGCGGAACGAACACCGCGGGTAGTCAGGTGGACTCGGTCGTCAGTAGTGCTCGAGGTAGCGGTCGATCTCCCACTCGGAGACGTCGACGAGGTACTCCTCGAACTCCTGGCTCTTCGCTTCGACGAACTTCGGCGCGACGTGTTCGCCCAGCGCCTCGTAGATGACCTCGTCTTCCTCGAGGGCGTCGACGGCCTCGCCGAGGTTCGACGGGAGCGTCTCGATACCGTACTCGTCGCGTTTCTGCTCGTCGAACTCGTAGATGTTTTCCCGAACCGGGTCGGGACACTCGAGGTCCCGTTCGATCCCGTCGAGACCGGCGTGGATCATGACGGCGAACGCGAGGTAGGGGTTACACGAGGGGTCCGGCGAGCGCAGTTCGATGCGCGAGGCCGCCGGGACGCGAGCGGCCGGCTTGCGCACCAGCGCCGAGCGGTTGCGGTCCGACCAGGCGACGTAGACCGGCGCCTCGTAGCCGGGCACCAGCCGCTTGTAGCTGTTCACGGTGGGGTTGGCGACCGCCGTGATCGCCGGCGCGTGCTCGAGGATCCCCGCGAGGTAGGAGTGGGCCGTCTCGGAGAGGTTGAACTCGTCGTCCTCGTCGTGGAACGCGTTCTCGCCGTCCTCGGTCAGCAGCGACATGTGCGTGTGCATACCCGAGCCGTTGATCTTCGGGATCGGTTTGGGCATGAACGTCGCGTGGAGGTCGTGTTCGGCGGCGATGGCGCGGACGACGGTCCGGAAGGTCGCGACGTTGTCGGCCGTCGACAGCGCGTCGTCGTACTCGAAGTTGATCTCGTACTGGCCGCGGGCGACCTCGTGATGGCTGGCCTCGATCTCGAAGCCCATGTCCTCGAGGCCGTAGATGATGTCCCGTCGGACGTCGCTCGCGAGGTCTTTCGGCGCGAGGTCGAAGTAGCCGCCGTGGTCGGCGGTGTCGGTCGTCGCGCGACCCTCCTCGTCCTCCTCGAACATGAAGAACTCCGGTTCGGGCGCGAAGTTGACCTCGTAGCCCATCTCGTTGGCGCGCTCGATGGCCCCTTTGAGGACGTTGCGCGGGTCGCCCTCGAAGGGTTCGCCCGTCGAGGTGTTGTAGACGTCACAGATCATCCGGGCGGACGCCCCGTCCTCGCGCTGTCTCCAGGGGAGGACGGCGAACGTGTCCGGATCGGGAACCAGACGCATGTCCGATTCCTGAATGCGGACGAACCCCTCGATCGAAGACCCGTCGAAATAGATTCCCTCGGTGAACGCCTTCTCGGCCTGCCGGGCCGGAACGGAGACGTTCTTCACCGTTCCCAGAATGTCCGTAAACTGGAGCCGGAGGAAGTCGATCTCTCCGTCTTCGATTTCGTCCAATACGTCCTCTTCTGCGGACGTGAGATTTCTACTTGTCATTTATTGCTCGCTTAGGCCATTGGATTCTACTACTAAAATTCTGCTGTTGTGTGCGAATATCTCTAGATCGAGAAAAAGATGGACGAATGTAAATTAACATAGGTCGTATGAGGGAGTACGGAGAACAAGAGCCAAAAAATCGCGAGCGAAATTGAATACGCGTGTGACCAGTCGGGAGTAACCGGTTCGATCGCTCGGATCCGCGACCGCGTACGGCGTCGCGTGGACGGTTATCGACGTCGGCCGGCGGTCGGTCGCGAGCGGGTCATCGCCGCCAGTCCGGCGAGGCCGACGTCGACGCTCACGCGCCAGATCTGAACGGTCGTCCGGAGCGTTCGCTGCCACGAGACCGAAACGCGATCCGCCGCCCGGTCACCCGTCGGGGCGTCGGGCAGTGGCCGTTTCGCGAGCGTCGTCTCGCAGTCCGGACAGGTGTATTCGACGTGTCGATCCCGCAGTTGACGCACCCAGTCGCCGTCGATGGGGCTGGTGTGATCGCACTCCCAGCAGAACAGGGTCGACTTTCGGCGCGCTGGCGTCCGTTCGTCGGTGGCGGTTGCGGGACGAGTCATCGCTCCCGACTACGGCGCACGGGTACAAAGCCACCGGCTACGGTTGTCGCTCGTCCGCTCGAGTATACGAACGATTTCGATCGAAACGGCGCTCCCCTTCGGATCGGAATCGGCCGGCGTGAGGGGTCGCTGTCGGGTTCGATGGATCCGACCGACGACCGGTAACTGGGATCGATCGCCGGCACGATTCAGGTGAGTTCACGCGAGTGGTTCTGCGGTGATTCCGTTTATCGACGGGGATCGATCCCGTTCGGTGCCGACGCGGGGGACCGCTCGTCGCCGACGGTGCCGTCTCGCTCCGTTGCCGTCAACGGTGCCGTCTCGTTCCCTTGCCGCCGGTCGCTCGAGCGTGCACTACCTGTTTCAGCCTGGATCCACTAGCCGCGGTATGGAACGGACAGCCAGACCGACGCAACTCGCGGACGGTCGGGCGCTCGACGACTTCCTCGAGCGCCACGACGTCGCGCTCGTGGAGTTCTACACCGCCGGCTGCTCGATGTGTCAGGCGATGGAACCGGTGCTGGGGAACGTCGCTCGGGCGACCGGCGTCCCCGTCGGTACGATCAACCCCGGCGACGACATCGGACTCGTCGAGCGCTTCGACATCTCGTCGGTGCCGACGCTGATCGTCTTCGAGGACGGCGAAGAAATCGCGCGGCGCGCCGAGGGGTTCGTCGGTGCCGACGAGGTCGTCGACTTCCTCGAGAACCACGTTCCGGGCGCCGTGGACGCCGACTGAGGCTACTCCGCTGGCTCGAGGTCGCTCGGGTCGACCTCCCCCGCGAGGTACCGCTCGCCGAGGTCCGTGATGTCGTAGACGCCGGGCATCCGTCTCTCGAGGAGTCCGTACGCGGCGAGTTCCCGACAGCGGGTAGCCGCGTGCGGCCCGCGGCAGATGCCGCGCTCGTCGATGTCGTCGGGCGCGAACACGTCGTCGTCGCACATCGCCTCGAGAATGTCGTCGTCCGGGGGGGCCATCCAGCCGTCGCCGTCGGGTTCGTCGGTGCCGTCGGTCGGATTTGGGTCTTCCATACTGTCTCCTCCGTTCGGACGGTCGCTCGTCCGGACGGTGGCCGTCAGGCTACATGATACTGTTGCATCGCCAGTCGCCGCCGCGCTGCCGGAATCCGTCGGGCGGTCGACCGCTACTGTTCGGGGGCGGCGTAGTCCACGTGGACGTTGGGTGCGGCCCCCGGCGATACGCCCGTGATGCGGCGGTCGACGAACGTGACGTCGGCGAGGTCGCCGGTGAACCGGTATCGGAGCGTTCCGGTTTCGATCGTCCCTTCGACGGTCGATCCCGAGACGATCGACGTCTCGGTGGCCCGCTCTTCCTCGAGCAGTTCGACGTCGCCGTCGACGGTGATCTCGAAACTCGAGGGCGTACCCCGGCCGATGATCGTCAGGGTGTTCGCGGCCGGATCGTCGACGTCGTTCCGCGTCGCCGCGATCGTCACCGGCGGCGGCGTCGTGGTCGCGTCCAGCTCCGTCCGTTTGGTCGACTCGACCGTGGCCGATTGCTCGTCGGGACCAGTCGATTCGGACCTAGTAGTCACGCGCTTGCGTTCCATATACTGACCTGTGCTAAGTATACAAATATAAACGTTGCTACTGAACCAACAGTAAGATTTGATGAAATATATCCTTCCGATGCCGTTATCGCCTGTTTCTCGAACGATTTGGATCCGTCTCTGAAGACGGAGAATCGGGGATACGAGCGGGGAGTCGGCCGGATCCGAATCGCGAATCCCCGATCACGAAACACTTATAGCTCCCTCTCAAGAAGGCCCAGTAACTGGATTCTATGACACTCTCTAGTCTACTTTCCGATCTCCTTCCGGGATCGGAGCCGGATACCGAGTCACCAGCGACGACACAGGACTGCGGCGAGAGCGCTCGCTCCCCGACGGTCATCCACGAGTGTCGAAACTGTGGGACGAACGTCTCGGCCGATACGACCCGCTGTCCGGCGTGTGACGGCGAGGATATCGTTCGTTACTCCATCGACTGATCCGGCGTCGGCGCCTCGTCGACGTCGCCCTCGCGTCTGCGGTAGTCGTATCTGGTCACCTCGAGGTCTTCGTTCTCGTCGGCGTCGAGCCAGATCGCCGTCCCGAGCGCGATCAGCCCGAGAACGATGGCCACGAACGACGCGATCACGCCGGTGAACCCGTCTTTTCCGCGCAGCGAGCGGACCAGCGAGCCGCCGAAACCGGCGGTCCCGCCGGCCAGTCCGGCGGTACCGGCGCCGTAGAAGACGGTCGCGGGGTGGAACCGCTGGACCACGTACCGCGTCTTCACCCGCCAGAGAAAACTCCGGAGCAACAGCAGCGACACGAACCGCACGAACGGGACGTAGCGAATGCTGCTCTCCTCGTCGCCGTAGACGGCCGGCATCGAGACGTCCGCGACGCGGCGCTCGTAGACGTTGAGGTGGGTGAGGATGTGGTTGAGGAAGCCGTACCGGTCGGTGATCTCGTCGAGTTCGAGTTGCTCGATCGTCTCCCGCGAGATCGCGGTGTAACCGTTCTGGGGGTCGCCGATCGTCCAGTACCCCGAGGCGAACTTCGAGAGGCCGGTCAGCATGGCGTTCCCGACGAACCGGAACGTCGACATCCCCTCCCGGTCCTCGGGGTGGAGGAGTCGGTTCCCCTTCGCGTAGTCGGCCTCGCCCTCGACGACCGGATCGATGATCCGATCGAGGATGTCGGGATCCATCTGTCCGTCGCCGTTCATCACGGCGACGACGTCCATCCCGTCGGCCGCGGCGCGTCTGTAGCCCGTCTTGACCGCCGCACCGTACCCGCGGTTTTCCTCGTGGCGGATCGGGACGACGCGACGGCTATCGCCGCCGTCGGCCAGCGCGAGTGCGGGTTCGGAGTCGGCGTCCGCGTTGATCCGGGCGGCGACGTCCTGGATGACCGCCCAGCTATCGTCGGGCGACCTGTCGTCGACGGCGTAGATCCGGTCGACGAAGTCCGGTACGGTCTCGATGACGGTGCCGACGAAGTCCGCCTCGTCGTAGGCGGTGACGACGACGCCGATCCGGTGGCCCTTATACATCGTCACCCCCGCCGGTCGTGGGGTCGGCTCCGGCCGTCGGCGGGCCGTCGTCGACCCCGCCATCTGCGGTCAGCGACTGTTCGTCCGCCGTGACCGCGTCACCTGCGCTCTCGCCGGTCGGCGGTCGACCGCTCGCCGACCCCGCGAGCGTGTACTGCCGGTGGGCGGTCGCCGAGAGATCGACCGCGTCCCGGCCGTCGACGACGACCATCGGCTCGAGGTCGGTCCACGGAATCTCGTCGAACTGCTCGTGGGGCGTGACGATCACCGCGGCGTCGAACGACTCGTCGGTGAGCTCGCCCATCTCGACCGCTCGAGCGCCGTACTCGGCCGGGTCGACGAGCGGGTCGACGCCCGCGACGTCGGCACCGCGGTCGTTCAACTCGTCGATGACGCCGAGCGCGGGCGAGGCCCGCGTCTCCTCGACGCCGGGCCGGTAGGTGATCCCGAGGACGACCACCGAGGCGTCGGCGAGGTCGGTGGCGGCGTCGATCGTGGGGTCGTCCTCGGTCGCCGCCAGCTCCCGCTCGAGGCGCTCGACGACGACCGTCGGCATCTCGTCGTTGACCCGCCGGGCGGTCCGGGTCAGGTCCATCGGCTCCTCGTTCTGCGAGAGCAGGAAGTGCGGGTAGTAGGGGATGCAGTGGCCGCCGACGCCCGGACCGGGGTCGTGGAGCTGACACATCGGCAGGTCGTTGGCCGTGTCCATCGCCTCGCGGACCGAGATGTCGAGTTCGTCCGCGAGTCGCCCCAGTTCGTTCGCCAGCCCGATGTTGACGTCCCGGTAGACGCCCTCGAACACCTTGACCGCCTCTGCGGTCGTGGCGTCCGAGACCGGGTGGACATCGTTGTCGGAAATCTCGTCGTAGACGATCGACGCGGCCCGCGTGCTCTCGTCGTCGACGCCGCCGACGACCTTCGGATACGCGCCGCGGATGTCCTGCAGCGCGCGGCCGCTGGACGTCCGTTCCGGACAGAAGGCGAGGCCGAACTCGTCGGCCTCGAGTCCGCTCTCCTGCTCCAGATGGGGCTGGATGACGTCCCGACAGCTCGTCGGCGGGAGCGTCGACTCGGCGATGACCAGATCGCCGGGCTCGAGCCCGGCCGCGATATCGTCGATCACCGACTCGACCGTCGTCAGATCCGGCTGGTTCTCCTCGTCCAGCAGCGTCGGTACGATGACGACGTGGACGCGGGCGTTCCCGGCCGCCTCGGCGCCGTCGGTCGTCGCCTCGAGGCGACCCTGATCGACCTGCTCGGCGACGAGGTCGTCGAGTCCCGGTTCGCCGACGACGTGGTTCTCGCCGGCGTTGATCCCGTCGACCACGTCGGGATCGATGTCGACGCCGGTGACGTTGCCGGTCGTCTCCGCGTAGACGCTCGCCAGCGGCAGCCCCATCTTCCCGAGGCCGTAGACGGCGACCGGAATCTCGCCGCCGGTGAGCCGTTCGCGCTGGCGCGCCGGCGACTCGCTCGAGCCGTAGAGGCCGCCGCTAGATGTAGAATCGCCGCTCATCGGGCCTCCACCTCCCGTTTTCGATTTTCGTCGTCGATCAGCGCACCGATCGTCTGCACCGTCTCGAGGGCCTCGATGCCGTCCTCGGCGGTGACGACCGGCTCCGACCCGGTACGGGCGGCCTCGACGAACGCCTCGAGTTCGTGGCGCAGCGGCTCCCCGTTGTCGACGCGGGGCCGTTCGACGACGCTCTCGTGGCGGTACCGGTTCTGGCCGTCGTCCGTGAGGTACTCCGGGTAGGAGTCGCGGTGGATCAGCACGGACTGCTCGAGGTAGTCGACCTCGACGAGACACTCCCGGGCCGTGACGGTCAGCTTCCGGACCTTCTTCTGGGTGACCCGGCTCGCGGTCAACGACGCGACGACGTCGCCGTACTTCATCGTCGCCGTCGCGTACTGGCCGTTCTCGGTGCCCATCGCGGTCACGGTGTCGGGCTGGGCGTCGAGCATCGAGCCGACGATGTCGATGTCGTGGACCATCAGGTCCGAGACGACGTCGCCAGTCGATCGGTCGATCGGCGGGCCCAGCCGTTCGGCCTCGACGCTGATGACGTCCAGGTCGTCGATCAGGTCGGTGACCGTTCGCACGGCCGGGTTGAACCGCTCGATGTGGCCGACCTGCAAGACGAGATCGTTCGCCCGCGCTCGCTCGGCCATCGCCCGTCCCTGCTCGACCGTCTCGGCGATCGGCTTCTCGACGAGGACGTGGACGCCCGCATCGAGGCAGTCCGTTACCACGTCCTCGTGTACCGGCGTCGGCACGGCGACGGTGACGACGTCGCACCGATCGAGGAGCCGATCGAACTCGACGGGTTCGGTTTCGTACTCGTCGGCGACTCGCCGTGCGACCGTCTCGTCGCGGTCGCTGATGCCCGCGAGTTCGACATCTCGTAATTCACTGTACACGCGCGCGTGGTTCTCGCCCATGGAACCGACGCCGATGACGCCGGCCCGGATCCGTTGTGTCTGGGTCATGTGGAGTTGAAGTGGTCCTGCACTGCTTCGACGACGGTTCGTCGGTCCCGCTCCGTGAGGTTCGGGTGGACGGGCAGCGAGAGGACCGTCTCGGCCGCCCGTTCCGCGTTCGGCAGCGACGCCGCCGCCGTACTCACCGTCTCGTATGCCGGCTGGCGGTGAATCGGCGTCTCGTAGTAGACGCCGGTGTCGACGCCGCGGTCCTCGAGCGTCGCCGCCAGCGCCTCCCGGTCGTCGGTCCGGATCGTGTACTGGTGGTAGACGTGGCGGTAGCCCTCGGGTTCCGTCGGCGTCTCCACCGGCAGGTCCGCGAGTTCCTCGTCGTAGTAGGCCGCGTTCTCCCGGCGCGCCCGGTTGAAATCGGGCAGGCGCTCGAGTTGGGCCCGGCCGATGGCGGCGGCCATGCTCGTCATCCGGTAGTTGTGCCCGAGCGCGACGTGCTCGTACGTGCCGCCCTCGCCGACGTCCCGACCGTGGTTGATGAAACTCGCAACCCGATCGGCGACGTCGTCGCGGTCGGTGGTGACGATCCCGCCCTCGCCGGTCGTCATGTTCTTCGTCGGGTAGAACGAGAAGCAGGCGGCGTCGCCGAAGCCGCCGACCCGATCGCCGTCGATCGCCGCGCCGTGGGCCTGACAGGCGTCCTCGAGGACGAACAGGTCGTGCTCGTCGGCGATCGTCGAGAGGCGGTCCATCTCCGCCGGCAGTCCGTAGAGGTGGACCGGGAGCAGGCCGACGACGTCGTCGCGTTCCTCGAGGACGCGTTCGACCGCGTCCGGATCGATCGTGTACGTCTCCGGATCGACGTCGGCGAAGACGGGTTTGCCGCCGGCGAGCCTGATGGCGTTGGCGCTCGCGACGAACGAGAACGGCGACGTCACGACCGCGTCGCCCTCCTCGAGACCCAGCGCCTCGAGTGCGGCGTGGAGGGCGGTCGTCCCGTTGGACGTCGCGACGGCCCGCTCGGTCCCGCAGTAGGCGGCGAACGCCGCCTCGAATTCCCGTACCTCGGGACCGTCGGCGAGCATCCCGCTCTCGAGGACCGACTGAACGCGATCCGTCGCGTCGTCGCTGAGTTCGGGATCGGCGATCGAGACGCCGCCACTCGCCGGTTCGTCGGTGGCCCCGTCGCCCGACTGATCGGCCTCGGCGACCCCGCCGTCGGGTTCGGCGACCGGTTCGGCGTCGCTACTCCGCTCGGTATCGGGATTCGGGTCCGTCATGCGATCTGATTTGCACCCTCGAGCGGTTTCGGAAGCGTCTGGACCGTCGCCGGCGTGCCGACGGCGAGCGTGTCCGGCGGGACGTCCTCCGTCACGACCGCACCGGCCGCGACGAAGGCGTTCTCGCCGACGGTGACGCCGGGCAGCAGCGTCGCGTTCGCGCCGACGGAGGCGCCGTCCTCGATCGTCGGCCCCTCGAGGCCGGTGTCCGTCCTGATCGGGTACTCGTCGTTGGTCAACGCCGCGCTCGGCCCGATGAAGACGTTATCCCCGATCGTCGTCTCGGTCGGAATGTAGACGTTCGTCTGGAGACTGACGTGCGAACCGATCGTCGTCTGGCCGTCGATGACGGTCTTGGTTCCGACGAGGACGTCGTCACCCATCGTCGTCCCTTCCCGGATCAGGACGTCGTGGCCCGTCGTCAGCTCGTCGCCGATCGTCACGTCGCCGTAGACGATCGATCCGGCTCTGATCGTCGCGCCGTCGCCGACTCGTGTCGGCTCGTCGAACTCGCCGTAGCCGACGGTGGCTCCCTCGTCGACCGTGCAGTCGGCGCCGGAGACGAACTCGCTCACCGCGTCCCACCTCCGTAGCTACTCGCGTCCGTATCCTGGAACCGAGAGCGTCGTGATCGTTGATACATCATAGGTAACTCGATACCCGCGTGGGCAATCGTGCTGATACAGCCGGTAACACGGCTTTGTTATCCCCGGCCTGTCGGCCCTGTAGTGGGGAACTAGAGGATGGACAGTCGTGCTCCACGGAGAATTGTCGCGTCACAGCCGCTCGCTCCCGTGCTCCGGGGTTTTCGTCAGTCATTCGGGGAGAAATATCGGATTAGAAGTCAGTCATCGGGCCAAACTGGTATAAATCCCTTTCGATCGGGTAGCCGAGTGATAGTAAAGTTCCGATCTCTGGCATTCATTGCCGTGAGGTATCCGAACACACCGACCACACGGGAGTTGATTCGGGACCCCGAGGACGCCCATGTCTGAACACAATCTGACCCAGGCCAAACTGTTCGACGTTTTCAGTAACGCCCGTAGAAGACGAACCGTCCAGTATCTCACCCACCAGGGCGGCGCCTGCGATCTCGCACCCCTCGTCGAGCAGGTCGCCGCCTGGGAGAACGACATCGACCCCGACGAGGTAACGCGCACGCAGCGCCGGCGGGTGTACATCTCCCTGTACCAGACCCACCTGCCGATGCTCGAAGAGCACGAGATCGTCGACTGGGACCCGGACGACCACACCATCGAACTCATCCCCCACGAGGAGGTCTTCGAGCCGTACCTCGATCACCGACTCGAGAATCAGCGCTCGTGGCACCACCTCTACATGGCGGTGACGGCGCTGGGGGTCCTCGCACTCGGCGTCTCGTGGCTGTCGGTCGGTCCCCTGACGACGACCGTCGCCCCGGTCGTCGCCCTGGTCCTCTGTCTCCTCGTCCTGGCCGTCTCGGTCGTCCAGCACGTCTCGCGGCGCCCCGATCTCGAGCTTCCCTTCGGTATTACGGGGTAATCCGCCGTCCCGGGTCCTCACAACTCGAACGAGTCCTCCCGTTCCCGATCCGTTCGTCGTCCCGACCGCCGCGTAGCCCGCCGAGCGGTCGGCCAGCGGTCTTCTTCCGGTTGTTCGGTCTCCTACTCCCACCGTCGCGATCGACGCGACGCCGTCGCTGTCGGTTCTCGAGCCGGCGGTCGCGCCGAGAGACGCGGTCCGCGGGGCCGATCGGATTCAGCGAGACGGCGCTCGATCACTCGCCCGTGATCGGTCGGCACCGAACCCGCTGGTCGACCGCCTGGAAAACGGGAGTCGTCGTCGTCACCGGGAATTCGAGGCGACGATCGAAACTGGTGTCGAGACGAAGCGTCGACGGCCCCGACCGACGCTGCGGACGACCGTCAGTCCTCGATGGTCACCCAGAAGTACGTGTCTTCTTCGGCGGCCTCGGTCGTCGGTTCGTCCGGCACGTCGCCCTTGAACAGGAGCACGGCGATCCGGACGGTCTCGTCGTCCCCGGCCGTCGGGGTTATCTCGAGTTCGCCGGTTCCGGTCGTGTCGTCGGCGAGGGTCGTCTCGAGCGTGTCGAGTCGGGTCCGCTCGACGATGGTTCCGTCCTCGACGACTTGCTCCTGGACGACGACCGTGTAGTCGGTTTCCGTCCCCTCTTCGTTTTTGATCGAGACGGTGACCGGGACGGACTCGCCCGGTGCGACTTCGTCAGTGATGTTGCCGGTGACGAGTTCGCCGCCGTCGGTCTCGCTGTACAGCGCCAGCTCGGAGTAGCCGCCGGTCGAGGGCGGGACGAGAAATCCGAGGAGGAGCGCGCTGGCAGCCAGTCCGATCGCGAGGACGAGGACGATCGAGGAGGCCGTCGCAACGTCGTCGGTCCCCTGCCGCAGTTGCGTCACCGACTCGAGCGGCGAGACGATGAATCGCTCGGATATCGGCGTCCGGAGGCGTCTAACGGCGCCGAACTGCGCGAGTACGACGGTGACGACGCAGAGCGTCGCTGCAATCGACCCGGTCGTCAACCCCCACTGCGTAAACGGCAGCGCGATCCCGACTATCGGGACGAGCGTCAGCGAGAGCGCGACGGAGAGTCCGAGCCGTTCGACGACGTCGATTCCGCGGGAGTGTGCATCGATCCACGCGGCCGGTTTCTGCGGCGTCCGTTCGCTCGCCGGAAACAGGACGGAGACGAGCGCGTACCCCGGAAGGAACAGCACCACCGGGAAGGTCGCGAGGAGCCGCAGAACGCTCCCCGCCTGCAAGGACGTCGTGATCGCGTAGGCCAGTATTGCGGCGGCCGAGACGACGGCGAGGTCGAACGGATACTGCCGAACGACGCCGAGTCTCGTCTGGGTACTCGTTCCGTGACTCATCGCTTTGACACCGGACGTTGGTAGTCAGGGCCCGACATGGCTGAAGACGACACATATGACATTCTCGACTCGTTGGCTGGGTGTACCCTCTATCGCTTTGTTATGCCCGGGTTACCGTCCCGTAGGCTACGCGTCCGGCGACGTCGCTATCCCACCCCTGTCGCCGGACTACCCGGTTGATCGGTGCGTCGACGTCGTATACACCGGATCAGAAATCGACGTACTGCTCTTCCCACCTGCGACGCTCGTCGATTCGTTCCCGACCGGTCTCGGTGATCGCGTAGTAGTTCGTCCGTCTATCAAGCTGTCCTTTCTCGACCAGCTCCTTGTTGACGAGGGTGTCGAGATTCGGATACAGACGACCGTGATTGATCTCGGAGCTATAGTACTTCTCGACTTCGTCCTTGACGGTCTGCCCCGACGGTTGATCGGCACCTGCGATCACGTACAGCAGGTCTCGTTGAAAGCCGGTCAGATCGTGCATTGCTCAATCACAGTGACCATTCCCCTGAGTAGATATTTGTTATCCGTATCATACAGCGGCGTTAGAACTCCTTTCAACACATGTTCGCGGAACTAAAGTGCACATTCAGCCGATTCTCTCTGCTAGCAGAAGATCGACGGTCGTAACGTCAGCCGGAGATTACGCGGCGGCGTGACGGTGGAGCGACCCCGGTGCTTCCTCGGCGAACGCGCTGCTGGCCGGTCTCAGTCGTCGGCCGTCGACATCGAGACGTCGATCCCGTCGGACTGAATCTGCACCTGGAGCGTCTCGATCGTCGCCTCGTAGGCCGTCGTGTGCGAGCCGTCGTCGTCGAACCGGACGCACTCCGAGAGGAGGCCGCTTTCGAGGAGGTTGTTGATTCGGCGATACACCGTCGCCGACGAACTGTCCGTTCGCTTCGTCAATTCTTTCGCCGTCTTCGGTCCGTCGCTCGTCGCGACCAGGATCATTCGAGCGCATTCGTCGCCGAGGACGTCGAGCTGGGCGGCCGGGTCAGTCGTCGATTCCGATCGTTTGTTACTCGCTTGCATTGACATCGTCGTAGTCACCCGAATTTGGGCAGGTTGTCTCCGTTCGCTCTCTCGAGAGAGGGGCCGATACGGATCGACCGGGCGGCCGGACCACCCGTATCACGAACACCACCAGTACATTCCAGCACGACGATCGGTAAGCGATAGTGGTATTTTATAACGATGTACCTTACGGATCGGAAACACGACAATTCGGCGGAGAAACGGCGTGTTTCGGCCCGGAAATACGCAGTTTAGATTCGCGTTCGAGCCGGTCAATGACACGTTTGGCAGTCGAATGCAAGCAAAGCCACCTGAATTCGTCGCCGTGTTCACAGGTCGCGGTTCGCCGTTCCCCTCGTCTCACTGGGCATATCGGACACTACAGGCCGGAAACTGCGTATTTCGCGGTTCTCGTATCGTGTTCCTCGGTGAACGGTCTCCGTCCTTTATTCGCATCTACTCCCCTCGATACGATGACGCCCGGACGAGTGTGGAGGTGTTACAGCCGGATTCGGCGTCGCTGCCCGATCGCGGGGGTGGCGCCGAGACGTGCTGGCCGAGCCGGTCGCGGTCGATCGCTCGACTCCCATCGCTCGTTCGTGTTTCACCCCCAACACAACCATGAAATCCACGCAACAAGACTGGAAGCCCATGGAATCGTCGACAGCAGGCGCCCGCTGTCGAAACTGCGGCACGCACGTAACCCAACAGTTTGCGCGCGTTTTCGGCGACAACGGTGACATCGTCCACGGCTGTCCGGCCTGTACGACCTACCGTGAAATGCAGTCCGGCGGTCATCTGCCCGGTGAATAACCGACACGTTCGCGGACCGTTTCGAGTCGCCGATCGGCACTGATCGCTTCGTTTTCCGGCTATCACACGTCTCGAGCGACGCTGTGGCTCGTCCGGCGGTCGAACGGTAAGAGCGGCCGCGCTATCGAGACCGGCAGCCAGCGTCGAGACCAGCGGCCAGCGACGACGCCATCGCTCCAGTCACGGGCCGGTGTTCTCCGAGGACTGCGGATCTTCCCCGTGAGCGGTCCTGGGACGCGCGGTCGCCCTGAGTGCCGTCCCTCGCCGTCAGCTTTATCCGAGCCCTACTCAAGACCGCCGTTTGCTGCTCGCGTTCGACGTTCCAGAGCGACGATCTAGCCTGCAAAAGTTAAAGTCAGTGGTCTGCGAAGGCCCTCGTGCATGGTAGCTGGTGGTGGACTGCTCGTCGATAATCCCGTTTCTTCTTGATCGATGTCTGTCCAGACAAACCGCACCGAGTCGCTCGAGGAAAGCGAGGTGTTTCACATCCTCGGTAACGATCGTCGGCGAGCGATCGTGCAGTTGCTCGCCGAGGAATCCGGGCAGGTCGACGTCTCGGATATCGCCTCCGAGATCGCGGCCACCGAGACCGATACGACGCCCGTTCCGAACAACCTCTACAAGAGCGTCTACGTCTCGTTACAGCAGACGCATCTGCCGCAGTTGCAGGAAGACGCCGTGATCGAGTACGATTCCGAGGCGAAAACGATCCAGCCGGGGGCACACTTCGACGAGGTGTTACAGTACATCGACGGCCACGGCGGCGCCCGATCGTGGATCCTGCAACTTCACCTGGGGCTGTGCGTCGTCGGTCTCGGAATCATCGCCCTCGCGGGCCTCGGCATTCCGTTGCTCTCGAGTTTCAATCTCGTTCTCACGAGCGTCGTCGTGCTACTGCTCGTCGCCGCGAGCAGCCTTTACCGGTTGCTCGCCTGACGGCTGCTCACTCCACTCCGGACGTGATCGACCGCGGCCAGAAAAAGATGCGCCAGCGGGTCGTGCGAACGCGAGTCGACCGCGACGGCGCCGACGCTTAGCTGGCGGCAGTCGCGTTGTCCGCGCCGGTTCCGTTGGTTGCGTTGGTCTCGGTGTCGTTCTCGAGATCGCCCTCGAGACCGCCGTCGTCCGTCGCGGTGGTCAGCTCGAGAGTCGCGACCTCACCGGAGAAGTCCGAGAGGACCATGTGGACGTACTGGCCGGCCTCGAGACCGAGGTCGGCGGTGTTGACTTCGAACTCGACCTGGGCCGTTTCACCCGGTGCGAGCGTGACCTCTTCGGTGGTGATCAGGTCGCCGTCGAGACGGAACTGAACGGATTCGGTTCGTTCCTCCTCGGTCGGGTTCGAAATCGTCGCCGAGACGGTGAACGTCTCACCCGCTTCGGCGGTTGCAGGTGCGTCCAAGTTCTCGACCGTGAACGAATCTGCGGGTTCTTCTTCAGCCGGCGGTTCTTCGACCGGCGTGTCGTTGACCGGCTCTTCTTCAGCCGGTGTGTCGTTGACCGGCTCTTCTTCAGCCGGTGTGTCGTTGACCGGTTCCTCTTCGACTGGCGTGTCATTGACCGGTTCTTCTTCAGTCGGTGTCTCGTTGACCGGTTCCTCTTCGACTGGCGTGTCATTGACCGGTTCTTCTTCAGTCGGTGTCTCGTTGGCCGGTTCTTCGTCGACCGGCGTCTCGTTAACCGGTTCTTCTTCAGTCGGTGTCTCGTTGGTCGGTTCTTCCTCGGCAGGCTCTTCATTGACCGGCGTCTCGTTAACCGGCTCTTCTTCAGTTGGCGTCTCGTTGACCGGTTCTTCCTCGGCAGGCTCTTCATCGACCGGCGTCTCATTGACCGGTTCTTCTTCAGCCGGTGGTTCCTCAACCGGCGGCTCTTCCGCAGCCGGCGGTTCTTCGGTCGGCGTTTCATTGACAGGCTGTTCGGCTCCGATATCTCCGACGAACACGTAGATCGTCGCCTGTTCAATGACTACCTCGACTGACCCTTGGAAACTCGCTGCTGACCGTTGGTCAGTCTGATCGCTTGCTTGGCCCATCGCAGTGTGATCCCCGTTGGACGAAGCGACTGACACCTCGTCGAGCGTGATCTCGAGGTCGCTGGTCACGTTAGCGTGGGCAGCGGTGTCGTTCGAGTCGACTGCGGTATGGTTGCCGGCATCGACCGTAATACCGTCCATTTCGACGCCGGACATGTTCTCGCTGGCCGAGACGTTGTCAGGAAGTTCGCTGATGAACACGAAGATCGTCGCCTGTTCGATGACGACGTTGATTTCTCCGTCTCCATCCTCGGTCGGTGCTTCCTCAGCCGGTGGCTCTTCATCAGCTGGCGGTTCTTCCTCGACTGGCTCTTCTTCAGCCGGTTCTTCCTCAGCCGGCTCTTCCTCGACTGGCTCTTCTTCGGTCGGCGTCTCGTTGACTGGTTCTTCCTCAGCCGGCTCTTCCTCGACCGGTTCTTCCTCGACCGGCTCTTCTTCAGTCGGCGTCTCGTTGACCGGCTCTTCCTCGACCGGTTCTTCCTCAGTCGGCGTCTCGTTGACCGGTTCTTCCTCGACCGGCTCCTCTTCAGTCGGCGTCTCGTTGACCGGTTCTTCCTCGACCGGCGCTTCGTCGGCCCCACTGATACTGACGACGGCGTCGTCAGTCACCGGTTCGTCGTCAGCCGTCAGGTACGGCGGATCGTCCGCACCCTCGCTATCGACGAAGTCGTACGTCTCGTTGTCGTTCGTGTCGCGATGTGGCATCGCGATGAGCGTCTCGTCTTCCTCGAGCGGTTCGTCGAGGGTCACCGTGACGTTGTCGTGGGTGCCCGGCTCGAGATACTCGGAGGTGCCGATGACGCTCTCGAAGACGTTTCCGACGAGCAGGCTACTGTCGTGGATCGTGACGAAGCCGCCGCTCGCCGTCGTGACGTTGTTGACGACGACCGTCTCGCCCGCGGTCGTCTGAGCGGAGAAGTTCACGTAGGCGCCCTGACTGGCAGCCCCGCCGTCTTCCTCGATCGTGTCGTTCGGTTCGTCGACGGGTTCTTCGGCTCCCGTCTCGTTATCCGATACGTTCTCACCCGTGTCTACAGGCTCCTCCGCTGGAGCTGTCTCGTTGTCCTGAATAGCGTACTCACCGTCGGTCTGGTCGTGCTCGTCGACGGACCCAGCGACCGCTGCGCTGGCGACCATCGCCCCGCTCGAGCACACCATCATCAACGCCATGAGTACTACGAATAGCTGATTGCGTGCATTCATGTCTGTGCCGTGAAGGCACCGGCTAATCGCGGGTTCGCCGCATAAACGGCCACAACCATTACATCCCGAAACTGGATACTACGTCGAGTGCGCCGCTACGCCCGTGACCGTTCGGTGCTGGAAAACAACGATTGTTGATAGCTTCGCGTCCGACGGCTCACTCGTTTCGCGGGTGTTCGGGCGATTGTGACGCCGTCGGTTCGTTGCCCGGTAGACAGACCAGGTTCTCTCGACCGAGTCGGAGTTTCGTCACCTGGTCGTCGTCCTCGAGTTCGGCGAGCAGTCGGCTGACCTTCGCTTTCGACCAATCGACCGCGTCGACGATCTCCGACTGTTTCATCCGCCCGCCGTTCTCGCGGATGAGCTGTTCGACTCGCTCCCGATCGGTCAGAAACTCCTGGTGTCGCGGTTCCGGATCGGCGACGAACGCGTTCTGTTCGTCGAGTCGGTTGCGAGCGACGAGGACGCTACCGAGGAGCACGAGTGCCAAAATACCGACCAGGGCTGCGAGATGCGGACTCCATTCCATCTGGATCGGTCGGACGTGGCGAGGCGAAATGACCGCGATGAATGGCTCGATGCGCTCGGTCGGAAGCCGCGGGATGACGCCGATCGAATCGGGAGCAACGACCATCGTTGTGCAGGCTCGAAAGTGGATGCTCATGTGGACTGGCTGGGAGTGGGTTCGCTCACGTTGTGCTGTACCGTCGTGACCGCTTCTCAAAATGTTTTTTATCGATCATTTATTGTTGCCGAATCTTATTTCACCATTTGTGACACTTCGTTCCGTTCGTTCGGTCGTTCGGAGACGGGTTTTCGTGACGATCAGCCGATCCCTACAGTATCGTCTCACTCCCGCCGACCGATACTCTTGGCCTTGCGAACGGTCTCGGGGGGTGGTACGTTCGCCCTTCTCACTGACCGATCGCCACCGAGCGAGCGCACGGTACCGCTTCGGAGAACCGTAGACCGAGTGCTCGAATAAACTCGGTCGGACGTTCGCAACGACTAGCGCGGATTCCCCCAGATTCAGTCGGTAATTAATCACTTCGGTGAGTGTCCCGGAAGTCGAAACAGTCCGTCTCCCGATAGTCGCGGGCCTGATACCATCTCGGACGCCGACGTTGGGCGGTGCTCCGCCGTGGTATCGAGTCGATACGGACCTTCTCGGGCGCGGACGATTCGTCGACAGTCCACCGAACTGGCGATCGGCTGTCGCGGCGTTCCAGTCCGTGGGTGCCCGGTCGTATGGTCGGCTCGGTGGCGGCGCGACGAGCGGCGCTCGAGAGTCCGCGTGGCGGGGACACCACGGCCGGCAATCCCGCTCGACTGGCGACTGACAGCGGGGACGAAACGAGGTAACCTCTCGAGCGACGACCACACCTCCCGTCGCTCGGAGCGCGCCGTCGAGCTCGACTAGGGAGCAGTACTCACCAGTCGGATCGCGTGGGTCGTCAGCAGGTGATTGGTGTGTGAGTGAGAGACCCAACTGCCGCGTGAGAAACTGCTCGGTGCCGTTAGACGCCCGGGACGCCGACGGCATCGAACCCGGTGACGCCGATGAGCGCGAGGACGTAGAGGACCACCAGGACCGACAGCCAGGCGATGATCGTGATCGCAGCGGCGTCGACCCAGCCGCCGGGATACCGCGCGTTGACCACGGCCAGATAGGCGACGAACACCAGTAGCGGCCCGAGCAGCGGAATCCAGCCGAGGAAGAACCCGACGAGGCCCCAGACGATCGCCCCGAGCAAGGCAGTGATGATCGCGTACGTGTAGTCCTCGGTGTCGACGATGACCTTCGCGCCGAGGTAGATGCCGACGGCGCCGATCAGCAGGCTCACGACGAATACGATGAGGCTCTGGCCGGGGCTCACGGCGGCGACGATCGGTGTGTCGATCATACCCGTCGTGAAGCTACGGATACCGTTAGTTATCTCTCACCTACACTCACTCGAACAGTTGCTCTCCGTCCGGGTTCGGCGACGACGCTGCCGGGACCGCCGAATCAGCTGAACGTACTCCCCTCTCCGATCGATTCGACGGTGGCGTCGGTATCAGCCGGCGGCAGCCGCGTCCCCTCGACGAGCGATTGAATCCCGTTTTCGAGGCCAACGCGCGGCTCGAATCCGAGCGTCCGTTTCGCCTTGGAGATGTCCGCACCGCTATGTCTGATGTCGCCGGGTCGGGGATCGTGGTGGACGATCGGCGACGAGGAGTCGGTGGCGGCCTTGATCGTCTCCGCCAGTTCTTCGATCGACGTCCGGGTGCCCGTGCCGATGTTGTACGCCTCGCCGACCGCGTCCGTCGTCGCCGCCTGGAGGTTCGCCTGGACGATGTCGCTGACGTGGACGAAGTCCCGGGTCTGCTGGCCGTCGCCCTCGATGGTGATCGGCTCGCCCGCGCGCGCCTGCTCGAGAAACGTCGAGATGACGCCGCTGTAGGGGCCCTGCTGACGCGGGCCGTAGGCGTTGAAGTACCGCAGCGCGACCGTCTCCAGATCGTACAGCTCCGCGTAGCGCCGGGCGTACTGGTCGAGCGCGAGTTTCTGGATGCCGTACGGCGACGTCGGTTCGGTCGCCGCCGACTCGGAGACCGGCAGCTCGTCGGGGTGGCCGTAGACCGCGGCGCTCGAGGCGGCGACGACCCGGGCGTCCTCCTGGCGTGCCTGCTCGAGGACGAGCAGGCTCGCGTCGAGGTTCGTCTCGTTGCTCTGCCGGGGGGCGTCGACGCTGCGAGAGACGCTGACCATCGCGGCGTGGTGGAAGATGATATCGACGCCGCGGGCCGCCTGCTGGAGGGCGATCGGATCGCCGATATCCCCCTCGACGACCGTCACGTCCTCGGGCAGGTACGCTCGGTCGCCCGACGAGAAGTTGTCGAGGACCCGCACGTCGTTGTGCGGCGTCAGTGCCTCGACGAGATGACTCCCGATAAAGCCCGCCCCACCGGTGACGAGCACCGTCCTGTCGCGAATCGCGGCTGAATCCATTGTGTCCTCCCACCAGTCGCCCGCTGTTTAGTATCCGATTCGTACCCCCGCGTTTCCGCGGGACGAATCCCGTAAACCACTGATTACGGCACCGGATCGGCGTTCTCCACCCAGAACTGGGACGACCGTCCGGGCGAAGCGACGTGACTCGGTTGGGGAAGCTATATGCGCCGCCCTCGGCAACCTCACGGCAATGACCGTCGATCTGGTCGTGCGAAACTGCACCGTCGTCACGCCCGCCGGCCGCTCGCCCGATTCGGGCGTCGCCGTCGAGGACGGTGAGATCGTCGCCGTCGGCCGCAGCGACCGGCTTCCCGACGCGGTCCGCGTCGTCGACGGCGAGGGGAACGTGCTGGTGCCGGGTATCGTCGACTGCCACATTCACAACCGAGAGCCCGGCCTCGAGTACAAGGAAGACTGGGAGTCCGCGACGCGGGCCGCCGCGGCCGGCGGCGTGACGACCGTCGTCGGGATGCCCAACACGGACCCGGTTATCGACCGGCCCGACCACCTCGAACTCAAATTCGAGCGCGGCGAGGCGTCGGCCCACGTCGATTTCCAGAGCTACGCCGTCGTCACCTCCGAAAATCTCGACCTGATCCCCGACATCGACGAGGCGGGCGCGCTCGGATTCAAGATCTTCCTCGGCTCGACGGTGGGTGACGTTCTCCCGCCGAACGACGGCGAGATCCTCGAGGCGATGGAGCAAATCCGCGAGACGGGCAAACGGCTGGGATTCCACGAGGAGAACGGCGAAATCATCGACCACTACACGGAGAAGTTCAGGGCCGAAGGGCGGAACGAGCCCATCGATCACTCCCACTCCCGGCCCGTGATCGCCGAGCGGGAAGCGGTCGAGCGAATGGTCACCTTCGCCGAGGAGACCGGCGCCAAGGTTCACATGTTTCACGTCTCCTCGGGATCGGCCGCCGAGGCCGTCACCCGCGGTAAAGAGCGGGGAGTCGACGTCACCGCCGAGACGACGCCCCACTACCTCTGGTTCACCGAGGAGGTCATGCGTGAGAAAGGGAACCCGGCCCGCATCCAGCCGCCGATTCGGAACGCCGAGGAGCGAGAGCGACTCTGGCGCGTCGGCATCGACGACGGCGCGATCGACTGCATCGCGACCGATCACGCGCCCCACACCCCCGAGGAGAAGAAGGTGGACGATCCCTTCGGCAACACGTGGGACGCCATCTCGGGCTTCGTCGGCCTCGAGACCGAGATTCCGGTCATGCTGACGTTCGTGAACGAGGGTCGACTCACGCTCGAGGAGTGGGTCCGCCGCCATTCGGCCCGTCCAGCCCAGGTCTGGGGGATGTATCCCCGGAAGGGATCGCTGCAGGTCGGCACCGACGCCGACTTCACGATCGTCGACCCGGACCGCGAGTGGACGCTCGAGGAGAGCGACGAACTCCACTCGAAGAACTGCGTGACGCCGTTCGTCGGGGAGTCGTTCACCGGGAAGGCAGTGGCGACCGTCGTCCGCGGCGAGGTCGTTTACGAAGACGGCGCGGTCGTCGGCGAGTCGGGGTACGGGACTCGAGTCGACGTCGACGGGTCGTAACGTCCCCGCGAAAACGGGTGTCGTTACACTTGGTAATTCTCACTCCGTGAAAGCGGCAGTCGGTTTATATTCCTCGTCCGTTCGATCGGATTCGATGACGGTCGCCATCCATGACGGAATCCGAATCCGATGCGGACGAGGATCGCGAGACGGACCGAGCGGACAAGACCGCGGAGCTTCGGTCGGTGTACCTCTCCGTGACCGACGGTGACACCGACCCCGTCGTCGAGTCTCAAGAGGAGGACTCGACGAGCCGGGAGATCCGGGCGGAACGCGCCGACGAGGCCGTCGGCCCCGCGGAACTGCACGGGCTCGACGACGCGATCGACGACGCCGAGCCCGCCGACTGAACGTCGGTCCCGGTCCCCGCTACTCGAGGGCGGCGCGTCCTACGCGAGGTCCGCCCCGACAGCGTCTTCGACCGACGCGAAGCCGTCGCGCTCGAGCAACGCGACCAGCCCCTCGTTGATTCGCTTTGCCGTCGACGGCCCCTCGTAGACGAACCCGGTGTAGAGTTGCACGAGCGAGGCGCCGGCGCGGATCTTCTCGTAGGCGCTTTCGGCCGAGTCGACGCCGCCGACGCCGACGATCGGGAGGTCGCAGTCGGTGTAGTCGGCGATCGTTCGGATCACGTCGGTCGATCGGTCTTCGATGGGCGTCCCGCTGAGGCCGCCCCACTCCTCGCGGTTCGGCGACTCGAGTCTCTCGCGGGTCGTCGACGTGTTCGTCGCCACGATGCCGTCGAGGTCGAACTCCCGGACGATATCGACCAGCTCGAGGACCGACTCCTCGGGTTCGTCGGGACCGATCTTCACGAGCAGGGGGACGTCCCCCTCGTTTTCGGCCTCGAGGGTCTCGAAGATCGCCCGGAGGTGGTCGGGCGAGGCCTCGTCGAACTCGTCGGGCGTGTTGGGGCAGGAGACGTTGACGACGACGTAGTCGGCGAACGGCGAGAGCCGATCGAAGACGCGGCGGTAGTCTTCGATCGCTTCTTCCTCGGTCGAGGAGTTCATCTTCCCGACGTTGACGCCCAGCGGGAACTCTGGCGTGCCGTCGGCCTCGAGTCGCGACTTCACGCGCTCCATTCCCTGCCCGTTGAAGCCCATCCGGTTGATCATCCCCTCGTCCTCCCGCAGGCGGAACAGCCGGGGGCGGTCGTTACCCGCTTGCGGGTAGGGCGTGACGGTGCCGATCTCGACGAAGCCGAAGCCCAGCGCCTCGAGGGCGTGGGTCACCTCGGCGTTCTTGTCGAAGCCGGCCGCGATCCCGACCGGGTTCGGGAACGTCGAGCCGAACAGGTCGACCTCGAGGGCGGGGTGGTCGTACCGGTAGGCGGCGGCGAGGGCCGCCCGCGTCGGCCGCGTCGACTGGGCCGCCCGGAGCGTTCGCTTGCCGAGATCGTGGGCCGTCTCGGCCGGCAACTTGAACGCGAGGGGCCGGACCCGCGAGTACAGCGTCATTTGCTGCTAGTCCGAACGGACGGTAAGTAAACGTCTCGAAGACGGGTGCAGGGACTGGCTCGAGTGCGAGGGCGGCCCGATCAGTACGCCTCGAGTAGCCCTATGATCGCGCCACCGCCGCCGATGAGGACGACGTCGCCGCTCGATTCAGCAGCTGACATCAGTCCCCTTACATCGCGACCCCGGATGAACGGCGGAGTCGGCCCCGATCGGCCGGCAGCTTCTTTGTCGAGACCGGGAGAGTCGAGTACGAACCGTGTTCCGGCGTACCGAAGCGCTGCGATCTTCCCTCGAGGCGATCGCGACTACGGAAGGGCGTATGGCGGTCAGCGTCGGCGTTCTGCTTCTCGCGTTCGCGTTCGGCTTCGTGCTCGCACCGACCGTCGTTCGCCGGAGCGCCGGGGTCGTCCGCCGAGCGCTTCGCGAGCGCGACGTCGAGGGCAAACTCAAGGCGGTCGACGAACTGGTCGACGTGCCGTTCCCGGCCCACGCGGTCATCCGAACGCTTCAACTGCTGGTCTTCGGAGGGACGGCGCTGATCCTGCTCGTCGTCTGGGGGTACGCGTGGCTCTCGTCGACGGCGGTTTCGGTGCTCGTCGCCGCGATCCCCACGTTCGTCCGTCTCCTCGTCACCGTGGGGCTCCTCCTCGGTGCCGTCGCCGGAACCAGATATCTCGAGCAGCGACTCGACTCGTGGCTCGCCGACGCCAACTACGTCACGGCTCATCAGGAGGGGGTAGTCTTCCGGATCCTGCAGCTCTGTCTCTTCATCGCCGCCGGGCTGGCCGCGCTCTCGCTGTGGAACGTCGATCTCGGCGGGCTGCTCGTGGGGGCGGGCTTTCTGGGTATCGTCATCGGTCTGGCGGCGCGCCAGACGCTGGGATCGCTGATCGCCGGCTTCGTGTTGATGTTCTCGCAGCCGTTCGAGATCGGCGACTGGGTCCACATCGACGGCCACGACGGAATCGTCGTCGACATCACGGTCATCAACACGCGGCTGCGGAGCTTCGACGGCGAGACCGTGGTGCTGCCCAACGACCGCGTCTCGAGTCACACGGTGATCAACCGCACGAAGCGCAACCGGCTGCGGCTCCGCCAGGAGGTCGGCGTCGACTACGAGACCGACCTCGAGCGAGCGGAGTCGATCGCGCTCGAGGCGATCGAGGCCGTCGAGCACGTGGCGCCGGCGCCGAAACCGGAGGTCGTCCCGACGGCGTTCGGCGACTCGGCGGTCACCCTCGAGTGTCGGTTCTGGATCAAGCCGCCGAACGTCCGCGCGAAGTGGCAGGCCAAGCGGGCGGTCATCCACGCGATCAAGACCGCGTACGACCGCGAGGGGATCGTGATCCCGTACCCGCAACGACAGCTCAGCCGGCGGTCGGCAGGCGGTCCGGCCCGCGGCCGCGACGAGAGCGACGGCGATCGGACCGACGAAGCGCTCGCCTTCTCCGAGGACGGGTGAGCATCGGCCCGGCGGCCCCGTCGCCGGTAGTTCGGCACGCCTGGTCGGGACGAGTCACTCGCGAAACCGGTCTCGCACCCGATCGCGCAACGCCGTCTTCTGGACCTTCTCGCCGTTCGGTCCCTCGGTCATCGGGAACGCGTCGACGAACTCGAACGCCGCGGGCACCTTGTAGTCGGCCACGCGATCCTCGAGGAACGCCTCGAGGTCCCCGACGGACGGTTCGACGGCGGCCGGTTCGCCGGCGTCGCCAGCCTCGTTCGGGACGACGAACGCGACCGGCACCTCGCCGTGACGCGGGTGCGGGGCGCCGACGACCTCGCAGGCCGCCACATCGGGGTGGTCCTCGACGGTCGCTCCGATCTCGCGGGGCGCGACGAGAAAGCCCCGCGTCCGCAGGGCGTCGTCGAGCCTCGAGCGGTAGTAGACGTAGCCGTCCCCGTCTTTCACGCAGAGGTCGCCGGTGTAGAACCATCTTTCGGAAGACGAGTCTTCCGACTCCCCGATCGCTTCGCTCTCGGGGACCTCTTCATCGAAGGCGTCCGCAGTCGCCTCGGGCTTGCCGAGGTAGCCGTCGGCCAGCAGGTATCCCCGCAGCGCGAGTTCGCCCTCCTCGCCGGTCGGCAGTTCCTCGCGGCTGTCGGGATCGACGATCTTCGCGTCGATTTCGGGGTGGATCGGCGGGCCGCCGACGCGTTTGCGCCGGGTCATCGGATCGTCGGGATCGCCGACGAAGATCTGGCTGTTGGCCTCCGAGAGGCCGTAGGGCTGGACCACCGGAAAACCGAACGTCTCCTCGACGCGCTCGAACAGGCCCTCGTCGAACCCCTTGCTGATGAAGCCGACGACGCCACGTTCGATAGTTTCTACGCGCGGGCGCGCGGAGGTGTCGCGCTCGAGCATCCGTTCGAACATCACGCCCAGCCCCGTCAGGTACGTCGCGTCGTGCTCGTCGACGAGTCGAATCGTCTCGGCGGGATCGAAGTGGGTCTGGGTCACGAGCGTCGCCCCCGTCGCGAGGTGGCTGAACAGCGTGTTATAGCCCCAGATGCCACAGAAGGGCAGCGTCGCGACGCCGACGTCCGCCTCGGTGACGCCGAGGTGGTCCGCGACGTGGGCCGAGTGGTTCAGCAGCGACCGACTCGACTGGAGACAGCCCTTCGGATCGCTCGTCGTCCCGCTCGTGTAGAAGATCGCCGCCGGCGCCGCGGGGTCGCTCGCGGGCTCGAGGCGGTCCCCGTCGCCATCGTCGCGACCTCGCAACCGCCGTCCCGTCTCGAGCACCGCGTCGTACCCTCGCAGCGCCGGCAGGTCGTCGCCGTCACCGGGCTCGAGGCTCACGACCGCCTCGAGCGACGGGATCGAGTCGGGATCGAAATCGGCCGCCGACTGCATCTCGACCTCGGGAACGGTCTCGGCGAGCATCCCGTGGTAGTCCCGGCCGAGCAGCGCCGCCTCGGTGACGAGGACGCTCGCGCCGGAATCGCGGAGCATGTACTCGAGTTCGTGGCGCCGGTAGCGGGTGTTGACGGCGACCGCCGCGGCGCCGAGGAACGACGTCGCGAGCTGGCAGGCGATCCACTCGGGGCGGTTGCCGAGCCAGACGGCGACGACGTCGCCCTCGGCGACGCCGAGATCGGCCAGTCCGCGGGCGAGCGCCCGGCTCTCGGCGAGCAGTTCCTCGTAGCGCCACGTTCGGTCCTCGAAGACGACGGCCGGCCGATCCGGCTGTGCCGCCGCTACCGTCGCGACTCCCTCGTAGATGGTCTCGTCGGGCCACGTGAGCATCGATCGTACGCTCTCAGTCGGAAGCCGTCGATAAAATCGTTGTGACGCGTGACCGTCTCTCACCCCCACGACGATGCCCGTCCCTCAATCGTCGGCAGGAGGGTCGCCCTCGACGGGCCGCCCGTCGTACGCGTCGCCGACCCGTTCGGCGTCGGGGCCGAACTCCGACTCGAGCAGTTCGGGGACGTCCGCGGGTCGCACGTCGGAGTACCACTCGTCGCGCGGCTGAATCGCGATCGCGGTGCCGTCCTCGCTGCAGAGGCCGAGACAGTTCGTCTCCGTCACCGAAATGGGCTGCCAGAAGGCGTTGCGCTCGCGCAGCCACGATTTGACCGCCTCGAGCGTTTCCCGTCCGCCGACGTCGGCACAGCAGGCGTAGTCGGAATCGCGCTCGTTCGTGCAGACGAACACCTGCGCGGCGAGGCGGTCGCGCTGTTCGTCGGTACGGCGCTTCATGAGTCGGCGACCAGTTCGTCCTCGAGGCGCGTGGCGTCGGTGCCCGCCTCGACGTAGCCGAGCAGCCAGCTGAAACTGCCCGCCACGAGCAGCCAGAGCGCGGCCTGACTCAGGACGGCCAGTCCCTGGTACGCCAGCACGAGGTCGGCGGGCAGGCCGGCGTGGCTGGTGATCGTCGGCGCCGCGGCCGGGACGACGATTACGAGCGCGACGATCGGTGCGGCTCCGACGGCGACGGCGACGAGTCGGTTCCGGGTCGCCGTCCTGTCGTACCCGAAGACGGACGCGGCGGCGACGAGCGCGCCGACGACCATCATCCCCGCGTAGATCGCGAGGCGGGGTTCGGGATCGAGGCTCTGCTCGGCGCCCGGCGCCGCCGGCGGGAGGACGAGCCACGGCGCGACCGAGACCGTGAGGTAGCCCGCACCGGCGAGGACGGCTGCCTGTATCGCTCGAGGGCCGGGCAGCGCCGGTTCGAGCAGGTAGAAGGCGACGGCGAACAGTCCTCCGAGGAGGATCCCCCAGAGGACGCCGCTCCCGACGCTGACGAGGGCGGTCGTCGTCTCGGTGACGGCGTGTGCGTGTTCGCCGGCCTCGTGGGCGTGTTCGTGCGCGTGTCCGGCTTCGTGGCCGTGTCCACCGCCGTCGTGGCCGACCCCCTCTACGTACGCGACCAGCGGGTTCGCGACCAGCGCCACGTAGAGCCCGTAGGCGATCCCGGCGATCGCACCGGCGAGGATCCCTCGCTCGAGGTAGGCTCGAAGCATCAGTGACAGGTGATACCGGCCGCGTGCCGGAAGTTGTGCATCGAATCGTGCGCGATCGGATCCTGCAGGAACAGCAGCGTGAAGCCGACGGCCGCGAGGAACAGGACGCCGGCCGCGAGCTGGGTCGGCGTCAGTTCGGTCCCCACTGTGGCGATGCGATCGTGAACGGTCTCGTTCGGTGCCGTCATGAAACTCTATTTGTGATAGACCAAATGCGGTTGTAAAAGTATCGATCCGCCGTCCGCGCCGGCGGTTGACTCGCGTTCCCGGCGCGGCGGAAAACGACTCGGATCGTCACGGATATCGCGGAACCGGTTGCCGATTCGGGCGCCGCTTCCGCCGGATAACGAAATCGTTTTCCTCCGGGTTCCGCTTGACTCGACTAACGACGAGTGTCATGAGTATCTACCGACGGTCACCCGGAGGGGTTCGCCGTGGCGGGTGAACGAGTGCTCGTACCGCTGTCGGACACGGTGACCGTCCGGCAGACGGTGAGCTACGCGGTCCGGTCGGGGCTCGAGCGCGCCGACTCCCTCGAGTGTCATCTGGTGATCGCACTCCCCTACGACGTCGACCTGCCCGAAGGGCAGCGGCTGAACGACGAGGCCGAGGATCTGCTCGCGCGGGCGGAAAACTGGGTCGAGGAGGACGCCAGCGGGGCCGACGTGACGGTCGAGACGGCCGTCCTCGGGACCGACGAGTACCTCTTCGGCCCTCGGGATTACGCCGAGATCTTTCGGACGTACGTCGACGACCACGGGATCGATCGCCTCGTGCTCGATCCGGAGTACAGCCCCGGCGTCACCGCGCCGATGCTCCAGCCCCTCGAGCGCGAACTCGAGTCGGTCGGCGTCGCCTACGACGAGGCGCCGGTCGAACGGGCGGCCAGACACGGCCGCCTGCGCTCCCGGACCGAGAGCTTCGACCGGCTGTTCGCGACGTTCTGCATCTCGTACGGCTTCTTCCTCCTGCTCGGGGATCCGACCTACTGGTTCGATCTCGTCACCGGGGCGGCCGTCGCCGGCATCGTCGCCGTCTCGCTCGCCCACGTCACGTTCTCGGTGCCGCTGGATCGCGTCCAGTCTCCGCTGCGAGCGATCAGATTCGTTTTCTACATCCCGTATCTCATCTGGGAGATCATCAAGGCGAACCTCGCCGTCTCGGCCGTGATCCTCCGGCCGTCGATGCCGATCGAGCCGTCGTTGACCAGAGTCAACACGCGGGTCCGCAGCGGTATTCCGCTGCTCGCGCTGGCCAACAGCATCACGCTCACGCCGGGGACGCTGACGGTCCGGGCCAACGACCAGCAGTTGCTCGTCCACACGCTGATTCCCGCCGCGCGCGAGGACCTCTTCGACGGCGGCTTGGAGCGCGCCATTCGGTTCGTCTTCTACGGCCGCGAGTCGGCCGCGATCCCCTCGCCGCGCGAGCGCGACGACGCCGAGATCGTCGGGGGTGACGAGCTGTGACGCCCGAGTCGCTCGGGTTCGGCCTCGAGGACGTCTTCCTCGCGACGGCGGCGCTGTTCGTCGTCCTCGCGATCGTGATGTTCTACCGCGCGGTCGTCGGGCCGACGACCCAGGACCGCCTGCTGGCGGTCAACGTCCTCGGGACGAACACGGTCGTCGTTCTGGCCCTGCTGGCGGCGGCGCTCGACGAGCCGTGGTTCCTCGACGTGGCGCTGATCTACGCCCTGCTGAACTTCCTGATGTCGATCGCCATCTCGAAGTTCACCGTCGATCGGGGTGGTGTGCTGTGATCGAACCGGTCGCGCTCCAGTCGACGCTCGAGACGGCCCGCTTCTGGGGGGTCGTCGTCCTCCTCGGACTCGGCGTGCTCTTCACGTTGGTCTCCGCCGTGGGGATCGTCCGCCTGCCGGACATCTACGCGCGGGCTCACACGGCCTCCCAGACCGACACGCTCGGGGCCGGGTTCGCCCTCGCGGGCGTCGCGCTCGCGCTGGGCTGGCAGCACGCGACGGTCTACACCGTCCTCTTGCTGTTCTTCGTGTTCGTCACGAACCCGACCGCGGCCCACGCGATCGCCCGCTCGGCCGCCGAGACGGGCGTCGAGCCGATCCTCGGGGAGGAACCCGGCGACGAAACGGCCGCCGCGGACACGGTGGCCGACGGGGACGCGGACACGATGCCCGACGGAGACGCGGACGCGGCGGCCGACGGGGGTGAGCGCCGATGAGCGCCTTCGCCTACGTGCTGGCCGTCTTCATTCTCGCGACGGCGGTGACGACGGCGCTGTTCCGGGACGTGCTGTCGGCGATCATCGTTTTCGGGGCCTACAGCCTCGGGATGGCCATCCTCTACACGTTCCTGCTGGCGCCCGACGTGGCCATGACCGAGGCCGCCATCGGCGCCGGCGTGACGACGATCCTGCTGTTGCTCACGATCGCGCGGACGAGTCGGCCGACGACCGACCGTCTGGTCGAGCAAATCGACGTCCCGGCGGTCGCCGTCGTGGGCGCGTTCGTGATCGTTCTCGCGACGCTCGTGTTGCCGGAGATGTACGCCGTCGGCGACCCGACGGCGCCCGTCTGGTCGAACGAGGCGGTCACCCAGCACTACATCGAGGAGGCGTACGAACAGACCGGCGTCCACAACGCCGTCACCGCCGTCCTCGCCGCCTACCGCGGCTTCGACACCTTCGGCGAGGCGGTCGTCGTCTTCGCCGCCGGCGTCTCCACGCTGCTCGTCCTGAAACGCGAGGTGTTCGCCTGAATGTCCGACTCCTTCGACGACACCTACACCGAGAGTCAGGTCATCATGACGACCGTGAAGGTCATCGCCCCGTTCACGCTCACCTACGGCATGTTCATGGTGCTCCACGGAGCCGATACCCCCGGCGGGAGCTTCCAGGGCGGCGCCATCGTCGGCGTCACCGTCCTCATGCTCGCCTTCGCGTTCGGGATCGATCCGACCCGCGAGTGGCTCCGCAACTCGTTCCTCGTCGGTCTCGTCACCGGCGGGGTCGCCATCTTCGCGAGCATCGGGCTGGCGACGATGCTGATGGGCGGCAACTTCCTCGAGTACGACCGGTTCTACGACGTGCTCGGGATCAAGGGCAAGTGGGGGATGGAGGCCATCGAGATCGGCGGCATCGCGCTGATCGTCTCGGGGGTCGTCATCACCCTCTTCTTCGCGATGGCCGCCGGCTTCACGCCCGAGCGCCGGAGCGGCGGCGAGTCGCTCGAGGCGACGCGGACGCGAGCGGGCGCGCTCGACGGTACCGACGCGGAGGTGAGCGACGATGATTGAACTCCTCGCGAACCGCTACGCCTACCTGCTGCTGTTCGTGCTGCTGGGGATCGGGATCTACATGATCATCGCCAACGAGAACCTCGTGAAGAAGCTGATCGGCGTCAACCTCTTTCAGACCGCGATCTTCCTGTTCTTCATCGCGATGGCCTACGTCGAGGGCGGGGCCGCGCCGATCGTCCCCAACGAGGGGAGCGAGGTCGCGAGTCCGCTGCCCCAGGTCATCGTGCTGACCGCCATCGTCGTCGGGATCGCCATGACGGCGGTCGGCCTCTCGCTGATCATTCGCATCTACTCGGAGTACGGGACGCTCCGCGAGGACACCCTGCGGGAGGTGCGTGCCGATGAGTAGCGTCGACCTGCTCCTCCCCCTGTTGATCGTCGCGCCCATCCTCGCCTCGGTGCTCCCGGTCGCGCTCGGCCTGCGCTACGAGCGCGCGGGCTGGCCCGTCGCCGCGATCACGACCACCGGCATCTTCGCCGGGGCCGTCTCCCTCGCGAGCGCCGTCTTCACCGAGGGCGGACCGGTAATTCACCGGCTCGGGAACTACCCCCGCGAGTACGGGATCGAACTCGTCGCCGACGGGTTCTCGGTGCCGATCGTCGTCCTCGTGACCGCCGTCGCCGCGGGCGTCCTCGCGTACACGCGCCTCGCGGGCCCGCGCGGGAACACGTTCTACAGCGCCTACCTGCTGCTGACCGGCGGCCTGATCGGCATCTCGCTGACCGGCGACGTCTTCAACCTGTTCGTCTTCCTCGAGATCTCGAGTCTCGCCACCTACGCGCTGGTCTCGAGCGGCGACGGCCCCGAGTCGGCGGTCGCCGGCCTGAAGTACCTCATTCTTGGGACCGTCGCCGCCTCGATGTACCTGATCGGCGTCGGCTTCCTCTTCATGGCGACGGGGACGCTCAACATGATCGAACTCGCCGCGGCGATTCCGGAGGCCGAGGCCCAGCCCCTGATCCGGGCTGCGTTCGCCTTCGTCTTCGTCGGCTTCGCGCTCAAGGTTGCCCAGTGGCCCCTCCACACCTGGCAGCCCGACGCCTACCAGCAGGCGCCCGACGGCGCCACGCCGCTGATCGCGGCGCTGGTCTCGTCCGCCTCGGCCTACGCGTTCGGCCGGATCCTGGTCACCGTCTTCGGCGTCGACTACCTCGTCTCGATGCCCTACGCCTCGGAAATCGTCGTCGCCGTCGGCTGCGTGAGCGTGCTCGCCGGAACCACGCTCGCGGTCGTCCAGCGCGACGTCAAGCGGATGCTCGCGTACTCGTCGGTCTCCCAGTTCGGGCTGATCGTCGCCGCCTACGGCGTCGTCATTCACGACGCCACGGAGACGGCGCTGGTCGGCGCCGCCGTCCACCTCGTCGGCCACGGCCTGCTCAAGGCCGGACTCTTCCTCGCGGTCGGCGCCATCGCCGTCGGCTACGGGGCTCGCACGGTCGACGAGTACGCCGGCCTCGCGAAGCGCCGCCCTGTCCTCGCCGCGTCGATGGCCGTCCTGCTCCTCGTGCTGGTCGGCGTCCCGCCGGGCGTCGGCTTCGTCGGCAAGTGGTACATCGCCCTCGGCGCCGTCGAAGCGCAACTGTGGCCCGTCGCAGCAGTGATCTTCCTCAGTACGATGCTCACCCTCGCCTACACCGCCCGCCTGCTCGAGAAGATGTACTTCACGCCCGCCCCGGAACTCGAGACGGGTCACGGACACGGGCCGGGAGCGGTCGCGACCGACGGCGGTGACGGTAACGGTGACGCAGACGCAGACGGGGACGATTCCGTCGACGCGGCGGCCGACGACGAACCCGACGACGGCGCGATCGAGACCCCGCTCGCAGCCGGCGTCTCGTACGACCCCTCCGGCGGTCCCGGTCGCGACGGCACCGGGGGGCGGTCGTCCGATCCGGTCTCGTTCGGCATGGTCGCGACGGTCGTTCTCGCGGCCGTGATCGCCGTCGCGCTCGGCTTCGCGGGCGGCGCGTTCGCCGACGTTCTCGAGCCGTTCCTCACGGAGGTGTTCAACTGATGGTTGCAGACGTACGACCGCTCGCCGCCGTGTTGGTCTCGGCGGTCGCGATCGTCCTGATTATCGCGTCGCATCGCCGGCCGAACGTCCGCGAGGGATGGTCCGTGCTGGCCGCCCTCGGGAAGTTCGGCATCGTCGCCAGCATGCTCCCCGCGGTGCTGTCGGGCACCGTCTACACGTGGAGCTTAGAGGAAGCCCTCGGCGTTCAGTTCCTCCCGGGCGTCGACTTCGCCCTGCGGGCCGATCCGCTGGGGATCTTCTTCGCGCTGCTGGCGAGTTTCCTCTGGATCTTCACGTCCTTCTACGCGGCCGGCTACATGCGCGGCCTCGACGAGCACGCCCAGACGCGATTCTTCGCCTCGTTCGCGGCGAGCCTCTCGGCCGCCGTGGGAATCGCCTTCGCCGCGAACCTGGTGACGATCTTCATCTTCTACGAGTTGCTGTCGCTGGTCACCTACCCGCTGGTCGCGCACAACGAGGACAGCGAGGCGCGTATCGCGGGCCGGAAGTACCTCACCTACACGTTCTTCGGCGGCGGGGTCTTCCTGCTCGCGGGCACCGTCATGGTCTACTGGCTCACCGCGTCCGTCGAGGGCGGCGCGACGGTGGCCTTCGAGACGGGCGGGATGGAGGCGCTCGCGACGGCCGCGCAGGCCGAACCCGGCTTCGCGCAGGCGGCCTTCTTCCTGCTGATCGCCGGCTTCGGCGTCAAGGCCGCGCTGATGCCCCTGCACTCGTGGCTCGCGGACGCGATGGTCGCGCCGACGCCCGTCTCCGGACTGCTCCACGCCGTCGCGGTCGTCAAGTCCGGCGCGTTCGGCGTCGCGCGGGTCATCCTCGACGTCTACGGCCCCGGCCTGATCCGCGACCTCCCTCTCGAGGTGCCCGGAATCGGCGAGGTCGGCCTCAACATTCCCGTCGCCATCGTCGCGGCGTTCACGCTGACCGCGGCGAGCATCATCGCGATGCGCAAGGACCACCTCAAGCGCCGCCTCGCGTACTCGACGACGGCACAGCTGTCGTACATCGTGCTCGGGCTCTCGATGCTCCACCCCTACGCGATGCTCGGCGCGCTCTTTCACATCCCCGCCCACGCGTTCGCGAAGCTCACCCTGTTCTTCTGCGCGGGGGCGATCCACGTCGAGACCCACACCGACTACATCAGCGACATGGCCGGCATCGGGAAGCGGATGCCGCTGACGCTGTCCGCGTTCACGATCGGCGCGGCCGGGATGGCCGGGCTGCCGCCGATCGCCGGCTTCGTCAGCAAGTTCTACATGCTGATCGGCTCCGGCTACATGGGCGGCGAGTACTGGATCTTCGCCGGGGCGCTGCTCCTTTCGGGCGTGCTCAACATCGCCTACTTCTGGCCGGTCGTCTACACCGCCTTCTTCGAGAGCGAGAACCGTCACGGCGCGAAACCGGTCCTCGAGTTCCCCCGCGGCGGGATCTTCGAGTCCTACGGCACGACCGCCCAGAGCCAGCGGGAACGCGCGGCCACGGACGGCGGCTCCTCTTCGGCCGATCGCTCTGGATCGGAATCCGAGTCGGAATCGGACCCCGCGGAATCGAACTCGGCTCCGGCGGAGACGAGTGACGTGGACGCGGACGGCGGCGACGAAGCCAACGAGGACTACGAGTACGCCGTCGACCAGTACCCGAGCGACGCCGATGTCCCGCAGGACGACCACGTCAGCGCCGTCGACCACCACGGCGACCACGACGACCACCTCACCGGCGGGCCGCCGGCCGACGGCTGGGAGCGTCACTCGCCGTTCGGCGAGAGCACGTGGCTCATGCTGGCGCCGATCGCCGTCATCGCGACCGGCGCCGTCGTCCTCGGCGTCGGCCCCGACTACGCCGTCTTCCTCGAGCTCGCGACCCGCATCGTCGAGGGCGTCTTCGGCGTCGAGTCGTTCGAGCAACTGCGGGGACTCTCCCTCGAGGAGGCCCTGGAGGTGGTCGGCGAATGATCTCGTCCGACCTCTTGACGGGGGCCTACCCGCCGCTTCTGGTCTTCGCGGCGGGGCTGCTCGTGCTCGTGCTCCCGCGGATCGTCGGCTTCACTGTCGGCGCGCTGAGCCTAGCGGCCGTGCTGGCGCTCTCGCTGGTCGCGCCGGAGGGGCAGTACCTCGCCGGCACCTTCCTCGGGTTCGAGGTCGTCCCCTTCTACGTCGACGGCTTCTCGCAGATGATCGGCGTCGGCCTCGGCTTCCTCGGGATCTGTTCCGTGATTTACGCCTACTCGAGCGGGGCGAGCCGCGAACTGGTCGCCATCGCGCTGACCTACGTCGCCTCCTCGCTGGGGGCGGCCTTCGCGGGCGACTGGCTCGTCCTCGTCTTCATGTGGGAGCTGATGGCGATCACGAGCACCCTGGTCGTCTGGCACTACGGCGGCGACGCCGTCCGGGCCGGCTTCCGCTACGCGCTCTTCCACGGCACCGGCGGCGTGATCGTGCTGCTGGCCGTCGCCGCCCACTACGTCGAGGCCGGGACGTTCGTCTACGACGGGAGCGGGATCGCCGCCGGACTCCCCGCGATGCTCGCGGTGCTGGGGATGGGTGTCAACGTCGGTTTCGTCGGACTCCACACGTGGCTGCCCGACACCTACCCCCGCCCGCACTTCGCGGCGTCGGTGTTCCTCTCGGTCTACACGACGAAGACGAGCGCGTTCGTCCTCTACCGGGCGTTCCCCATCGACGCGCAGAGCGACCTCGCGATCTACATCGCCTACATGGGCGGCGTGATGGCCGTCTACGGCGCGACGTTCGCCCTGTTGCAACACGACATGCGGGCGCTGCTCTCCTACCACATCCAGGCCCAGCTGGGGTACATCGTCGCCGGAATCGGAATCGGCGCGAGCGCGGCGACCTCCGAGATCGCGACCGCCGGCGCGATGGGGCACCTGTTCAACAACATCCTGTTCAAGAGCCTGCTGTTCATGGCCGTCGGCGTCGTCATCTTCCGGACGGGCGAGGAGGACCTCTACAAGCTGGGCGGGCTCTGGCGCGAGATGCCCCTGACGGCGATCGGATTCGCGCTCGGCGCGCTCTCGATCACCGCGATCCCGCCCTTCAACGGCTACATCAGCAAGGGGATGGTCTTCGACGCGGCTAACCCCCACTACTACGGCCAGCCGGAGTACCAGGCGCTGTACTACCTGCTCTGGCTCGGTGCGATCGGCACCCTGCTCTCCTTTATCAAACTCGGCTACTACGTCTTCCTCCACGGCGAGAGCGACATTTCGGTCCCTGACGCCAGACCCGGTCAGACGGTCGCGATGCTCGGACTGGGCGGAGCCTGTCTCCTCTTCGGGGTCTGGTGGCAGGGGCTGGCCGACCTCGCGCCGACGGTCGCCAACAACGGCGGCCACTTCGAGTTCGCCTACCCCGGCGGCGGGGAGAGCGAACTCCACCCCTACAGCCGGAGCCACCTCGAGACGGCGGGGATCCTGACGGCGGTCGGCGTCGTCACCTTCGCCGTCGTCCGCAAACCGCTCTCGAAGCTCGATCTGGGCGATCCGGCGCGGGTCGTCTTCCCGGCGGGCTACTACCTGGGTCGGTGGTCGATGCTCGCGACGACCGAACTCTACCGGCTCGTCGACGCGGCCGCGGTCGGTCTGGTCACGCGCTGCTACTGGATCGGCAACAATCCCGTGCTGGCCGTCGACGCGGCCGCTCGCCGGCTTCCCATGGTCGACGTCGAGGACCGACGCCCCGCGGACGGCGGTCGCCCGTCGACGATCCACCTCCGGACGGGCATCGGCACCACCGTCCTGTTGCTCACGATCGTGCTCACGGTGATCCTCTGGTTACTCCTCGGCTGACGCCGGGGCCCGCTCGTCAGTCGTCCTCCGACCGCTCGTCGGGGCCGCTCGAGTCGACGTCGATCACGACCGGCCGGTCTTCCGGCACGGCGATGGCCTGCTCGAGCACGGACGCGCGCAGCGCGGGCTTGGCGTCCGTCGCCTCGCGGCGGTAGCCGTCTCTCTCGTCGCCGTCGCCGCGGACGCCTCTGGGCGTCAGGTAGTCGCCGTCGACGTCGACGTCGGCCTCCCTGCAGAGCCGTTTGAGCACCGAACGAGCGCCTTCGGTCGTGATCGCCGGCGGGGCGATCGCCCGCTCGCGGGCGAGTTCGCTCGCCGTGTGGTCCTCGAGGAGCGACTCGATTCGGGCCTCGTCGTGGCCGCGTTCGGCCAGCACCTCCCTGACCCGGCGAGCGATCGAGGGGGCGTGGCGGGTCGGGAACAGCGGCCAGTCGTTCGAGGGGGGATCGAGGGCGACCCGGTAGCGGCGCAGCGGCGTCCGGGCCGGCGCCGGCAGCGGCACGTCCTCCAGGCGCTGGGACTTCCCCAGCACCCGGATCGTCCCCGTGTAGAAGTCGACGTCCTCCCACGTCGCGCCCGTCCGGCGCTCGTCGTCGGGCACGCTGAACAGTTCGGCCCCCCGGACGCCGGAGTGGGCCAGCAGCGCGACCATCGCGTACTCGCGCAACCGGTTGCGTCGCTCGTCGCGGCTAGCCGTCCCCGTCGCGGCGTCGACGGCGTTCTCGCGGACGTACGTCTCGAGACGGCACCGCTGGTCGGCCGTCCAGTACTCGCTGTCCGGACGGTCCTCCGCGCTCGGAAGCGCGCCCTCGGCCTCGTCGGTCGCGGCCGGGTTCGACTCCAGGATGCCGCCGTGGACGCACCACGAGAGAAAGGCCCGTACGACCGCGTAGTAGGTCCCCGCGGTCGAGGCGGTGTACTCGCCGCGGTCGGCCCGGGCGCGCAACTCGTCGGCGTAGGCTCGCATGTGGGCGACCTCGAGTGCGAACAGCGATCGGATGCCGTGTTCGGCCTCGAGCCAGTCGGCCCACCGTCGCAGGATCGATTCGGCGTTCGAGGCGTACGTGCCCGCGCCCGGCCCGTCGGGGTCGCCGACGGCTTTCCGGTGGAGGTAGGCGTCGACCGCGTCGACGACGGCGACGTCGGCGTCGCTCACGGCTCGATCACCCGGCCGTGGCCGTCGACCCCGGAACCGGCGTCACGAGCGGGCCCGGCGGGCCGGCTATCGTCACCTGCTGGTCGGTCGCGGCTGCCGAGACGAGAACGCGCAGTGGAATCGACGCCGCGGATCATCTACTCGTCCAATACTGCTCTCCCATCCTAAATCTGTGTTTCGGTCCCACAGTTGCGAAAAAATCGCTCCGATTCGCTCGGTCGGCTCGAGGGATCGGGTCGACGCGGCGCGGTCAGCGCATCGCGCCGAACCGGAGCACGTCGGCGTGATCGCTGATGAGTCCGTCCACGCCGGCGGCCGCGAGCCGTTCGGCCTGGTACCACGTCTCGAGGGTGAAGACGTTCACGTCCCGGCCTTCCTCGTGGGCGACCGCGAGGAGATCGAGCTCCTCCCAGCCGGCGTCCGCCTCGTAGTGCTGGTCGGCGTAGAACGGCGTCCCGCGGATCATGTGGTAGGGCGGGTGGACCGCCTCGGCTTCGTAGCGGCGGGCGATTTCGACGCCGTCCGCCACGGCGTTCCACAGCAACGGTGCGATCGGATACTCGGCGGCTTCGCGGGTCGTCGCCAGCGCCGCCTCGTAGAACGACGAGAAGAGGAACTCGTGGCCGAAGTCGTCGACGACGTCGAGCACCGCCGTGACGAACGGTCGCCAGAGCTCTTTCTGTCCCTCGAGCTCATCGCTGGGCAGCGATTCGGCGAACCGGACGTCGAACGAACCCGGGTTCTTCAGTTCGACGTTGACGCCGACGCTCGGGGGAATCGCCTCGAGCGTCTCCCGCAATCGGGGAACGGTCTCGCCGCTCTCGAGGACCTCGGCGCTCGTGACGGTCGCGGTGTCCGTCTCCCAGACGACGCCCTCGGTGTCGGTGAGTCCGCGCTCGCCGTCGTCGCGCTCGGCAAGTCGGTCGTCGTGGAAGACGACGACGTCGCCCTCGGCCGTGGGGACGACGTCGATTTCGATCATGTCGGCGCCCCGTGACGGCGCATACGACGACCGGCCGCCGCGGGCCGACGCTTCGACGGCGCCGACGGTGTTTTCGGGGTACAGTCCGGCGAACCCCCGGTGCGCGATCAGTTCCGGATCGCCGTTACGATCGGCCGATCCGCGTTCGGCCGACTGAGCGGGATCTCGTTCGGACTCGTCGCCCGAACCGCCGCCTGTTCCGCGACCGGTATCGGCGCTCGCAGCGCCGACCACACCGGTCGCCACCGTGCCCGCCGTGCCGATGAACGCCCGTCGGCGGAGCGCGGAGCCTGACGTGTCTGGGTGGCCGGTACGTCTCGTCTCGTCGTTCGTCTCGGACATCTGTACGTCGGCGAACTGGACGGTCAGGGAAAGCTCGTTATAATTTCACTTTGTATTCGACTGCGGAGATATCCGTGCGAATAGCTCTCAGTGGACGCCTGGGAACGATGTCGTATGGGCCCGTCGTTCGGTGAAGTGGTCGCTCGTACAACCAACGTCGGCGCGACGACCGATCGGTTACCTGTACTCCCGAATCGAGTGTTGAGATATTGTCAAAATTTTATATAGCAATATGCAATTTATCGAGTTTTCGGATCTGCTCGCAGCTATATTGCTAAATTCGTGTGTCCTCCCTACGACACACTCGTTAGCGGTAGTTTTATGTGATTGTCAGTTGTGGCGAGACGTACGAAAATGACGGTCTTAGAATCACCGCAACCCGAAGGAAACGGGTTTCTCGAGCGGGTGAGACGATGACCCAACAGGAAACGATCAACTGGTCGCGCAAGTCACTCGAGGAACTCCAGACGTTCTGGAACACACGGATCGAACCTGACCTCCGACGGGACGGTCTCGATCTCGACGACCGACCGACCTACGACGAGGTCGCCGAGGCGGGCTACTCGGGAATTGCCTACGCGTTACGCGAGCATCACGGCATGACGCTGACCGAGTTTCTCGAGACGGTCGGCTACGTAGAACCCAGTTCCGAGGAGTCCTACCAGTGGGGGATCGACGACGAGACCACGATCGAGGCTCTCGAGTCACTCCTCCGACGCGCCGAACGCAAACGTGCCCCGACCACCGTCGACTCGAAGCGATATCGACTCGCAACCTACGTCCGGCTGTACGACTCCGTCCACGGAACGGCGGCGCTGGTCGACCGCGTACTCGAGGCGACCAACGAGTACGATGAACTCCGGCGCGTCGAAACTGTCCTCGACGAACTCGACGACGAACTCGAGAGTCCAGCCTCGAAACTCCGGTATCTGAGCGACATTCGGGAGTTCTACCGCCACCTCAAGAACCGGCATGGAGCGGCGTTCAACCCGGCCGAGAACGTCGATCACCGCGAAATTTGGCGAAACCACCGCGACACGGAAAAGGACAATCCTGCGCTCTCGAGCGAGCAGGTCAGCACGCTGTACGACGCCGTCGGGAGCCCCGACGAACAGATTCTCGTCCTCGCGTTGTGCGCGTGGGGTCTCCGGCGGAATGAGGTCGCGTCGTTGCACGTTTCCCAGTTCGTACTCGAGGACGATGACCCACACATCGCCTTCGAAGAACGAAAGAACGGCCCGGGAACGGTCGCGCTGATCTACGGTGTTCCCGAACTCGCCGATCGGATTGATGCCCTCGGCGGTCGCGATCGCCAGTGGAATGGCTACCTCTTCCCGTCGCGCCAGTCCGAGAGCGGCCACGTCACCGGCGAGACTATCCAGCGCTGGTTCAAGCGGCTGGCCGACCGGGCGGACATCCGTGTGCGGGACAAGCAGCCGACCTCGAAAATGGGTCGACGGTTCTGGTATACGACGTACAATCAGGCGATGAACGACCTACTGGATAATCTCGACGTGATAGCCGGCGACCAGGGGAGTTCTGACCCGTCTGTGGTACTGAAAAACTATCTCTCGGAAGCCGAACGACGGAAGTACCGACGCGAGTTCATGCGCGAGCGGCTGGCTGACGCTTTCGAACAGTAAGAGTTCCAGTTAGGACAGTGGAGGCTCTTGATCATTGTAGAGTGTTTCTTGATCGATCTCCTCCTTATCACTGTCACCACCGCCTGAAACCGAGAGATCTCTCATCGCGGAGTCTATACCTTGAAGAATATTTTCGACCCTCTAGCTGGTATAGGTTGCTATATCTGGCCTAAACTTCACACGCTACGTTTCCGGTTGGATTAGACCCAATCGAGGACAGTCAAAGCTGGCTCTACCTCCGCTGTATCCGAACCCCGACTCCACGAGTATCAACCCCGCCGCCAACTGGGAGCCCATCACCGTTTACAACAACACTCGTTTCTCGAGGTGATCCGAATCGTCGGTACTCGGTAACGGAAACTCGATCCCAATCCCTGTTCCAAAGGTAACACAAGAGACTGATTGCACAGATACCGAACCCGGAGAATTCATAGACGTCGTAGCTTAACACATCTGCCAGTCCTTCTGAAAACAGTGTCTTCGGGACCGCTTCAAGAACCTCCTTGAGGGCACTTGAAACGGTGATTTCGATAGCGATCATACAACCCCTGGACACCAGAACGGGATAAGTGACACTGATTAGCACGCCTATTTTAAGTACGAATCGAAGATTGTATCTCGGAGTGAACCCTTCGAGATGCTACTCTAGGGTGCCTCGAGCATGAGGTTAGACGGCGTACTCCCATTCAATAACGCCAGCTCTTGAGGCAGCCCGACAGAAGTTCTGACGGCGTCGGCCCCTGATAACCGACGGCCAGATGCAGGTCCGGAACTAACCGATTCGGGTCGCATTCGGTGGATAGTACGCTCGTGACGATACCTACGACCGCTCCGAACTCGTTACTCCCGGCGAACGGAGTCCGCCGTCTCGGCGAGTGCGCCGATTCGACTGACGAGGTGGCGCGATGACCGACGCGACGGTTCGGCGCTCCCGGCTCGTCTCGATCTCGTGTTTCGCGCTCTGGGGCGTCAGCGTCATGTATTTCTCCTATTACGCGTTCGTCGTGGGGGCCTCGTCAGACCACCGCCTCGTAGCCGAACGGTTCGCCCGAGCCCCCGAGACGGGTATCGAACCGCTGGTCGCGCTGGCCGGGTCGACGATCGTGCTCTGGCTGATCGCCATGCTCTCGCTCGCTTACTATGGGTACACGCAGTGGCGATATGCGCGCCGCCGTCGCCGGGCGCTCGAGCGAACGTTCGAACGCGGTCGGACCCAGTGAGCGCCGAGCGACCCGTTCGACGTCCGAGTCAGCCGTCGGTCGCTGCATCGTCGCTTCCCGCGCCGTCCTCGCTCTCGTTGTCGCTTTCGTTCTCGCTCTCGTTCTCGTCGTCGGCCGTGCTCGCCGTCGGATCCTGCTCGTCCTCGGCGCCGCCGGGCCCGTCGCTCTCGACGTCGTCGGGGTGCTCGGCCTGCTCGTCGCCGCTCTCGTTCTCGCTCTCGTTGTCGCCGTCTCCGCCACCGGGGCCGCTGTCGCCACAGCCGGCGAGAAGAGTCATCGAGCCGACTGCTGCGAGTCCGGTCAGTTCGAGCGTCCGTCTTCGGGTGCGTTCCATCGGTGTGCGCTCAGTTATTCGTTCGGCGGAATATCGGTCCGGCTTGCAATTTCGGCCGCCGGGGCGAGTCAGGACGGATGCTGGTGGCTGACCTTCTCGGCGATCTGGCCCGGCACCGGCGTCCCGCAGTCCGTGCACTTCCAGGTCGGCGCCGCGAGCCCCGACTCCTTCTCGAGGTCCTGTCTGTACTCGAGGCGGGCGCCACAGGTGCACGTGTAGGTCGTGCGGGTCATACCCGACAGGTCGAAGCGGAGGCGGTTAAACGATACGCCGGCGCTGATACCGGGCCGACGAGCGCGGATCGTTGCCGGACGGCAACGCCTACGGGTCCGAACGCCGTCGGTCCCGCTATGACCGAAACGAAACACCGAATCCCGGTCGCCGACGGGGAACGGGTCGCCGCCGTTCACCACGAGGCGACCGGCGACGAGTGGCTCGTGTTCTGTCACGGCTTTCTGAGCGACAAGACCGGCAGCTACGAACACCGTTGCCGGCGCGCGGTCGAGCGCGGCTACGACGCCGTCCGGTTCGACTTTCGGGGCTGTGGCGACTCCGACGGACGGTTCGTCGAGGGGACGCTCAGCGCGAAACTCACGGATCTGCGGGCCGTCCTCGAGTACTTCGATCCGCAGTCGGTCGCTCTCTTCGGCTCGAGTTTCGGCGGCAAGGTGGCGTTCCATGCCGCCGCGACGGACGACCGCGTCGAGCGGGTCGTCACGCGGGCGCCCGTGACGTACAACCGCGCGTTCGAGGCGTATCGCTCGATCGTCGAGCGCGAGGGCGCGTGTCAGTTCGACACCGGCGTTCGGATCGACGACCGGTTCTTCGACGATTTCGACGCGTACGACTTCGACGCGGTCGCGTCGTCGCTCTCGGTTCCGGCCGCCATCTTCCACGGCGCCGACGACGAGTCCGTCCCGCTCGCGGACAGTTTCGAGGCCGCGGCCGCGCTCGAGACGGACGTTCTCCTCGAGCGGTTCGCCGGGGAAGGACACCGGTTTTCGTCGGCCGCCGAGGAGCGACTGCTCGAGCGGACGTTTCACTGGCTGGGGCGGCCCCAGTCGTAAACCTCATTACGATATATCATCGGGAGCGGATTTTCTCTGTTAGAAAAAACGGATGGTTTTTCATATCGATAGCTGAACGATCAGGTACCAGTGAGTGAGGATACCGACCTCTCGACAGTGCTCGCGGTACTCGACGACGAGTACGCGCGTGAAATCCTCACCCATACGAGCGTCGAACCCATGTCTGCTAGCACCCTGAGTGACCGCTGTGATGCGTCCTTGCCCACGATCTATCGACGTCTCGATCGTCTCGAGGAGTGTCGGCTCGTCACCGAGGAAACCGAACTCGCGCCGGACGGTAACCACTACAGCATCTACAGCGCGAACCTCGATCGACTCGAGCTCTCCCTCGAGGACGGATCGCTCGAACTCGAACTCACGTATCAGGACGAAGACGTCGCCGACAAGTTCACCCGCCTCTGGGAGGGGATGCGATGAGTCAGAGCCCCGTCCGTCTCGACGAGGCGCCGCTGTTCGAACTGCTGACGGTCGCGAGTCTCTTTCTGGTCGCGCTGTTCGGGACCGTCATCGCCTACCAGGCGTATCGCGGCTATCGCCGCAACGACGCCCCGTCGATGCTCTATCTCGCCGCCGGATTGCTCTTGCTCACGCTCTGTCCGTTCCTGATCAACGTGACGGTGACGACGGCGTTCGGCGCGAGACAGATCCTCACGGTATTTCTCGAGAATGTCAGTCGGTTAGCCGGACTGGTCGCGATTATGTACTCGCTGTACGGACGACACTGACGCTCTCGAGTACGTTGACGCTCCCGATTACGAGCGTGGGTCGACGCGGTCCCAGCCGGCCGGCAGCGGCTTCGCATATGAATTGTCGGTCTGGAGTTTAAGTCGGAAGCCCGGCCCAGAAGGAGCATGCCTTCGAAACCCTCGACGCCGAACCCCGCGGACAGGACGTTTCACTCACGACGCTCGCTCGGTCGCGACGACCGGGCGATCGAAGGATTACCGATTCGACTGGTGATCGCGCTGGTCGTCGGCGTCGCGGCGCTCGCGCTGATGTTGAACATGCTCGGCGGTATCGGCGACGTCGGTGATACGGAGGTCTCCGTCGAGATCGAGGACGAACTCGTCGAGGCGGACGCGACCGGGTCCGACGGCGAGGTCAAAGTCTCGGTTATCGACGAAAACGGCAACAACGTCGAGAACGCGCGGGTCATCGCGACGGCTGGCTCGGCGCAACTCGACGGCGTCGTCGAAGCGAAGACCGGCGACGGATCGGGTCTCGAAGACCACGAGGCGCTCCTCGAGTTCGACGGTGACCAGAGCCTCCGCGCCGATCAGGACATCGGAACGCTCGAACTCGAGGTGATCCCGCCGTCGGACAGCAACTACATCGACGAACAGCCGAATCCCGAGATCCGGGTCGCCTCGGACTTCTGATTCCGATCCGCCGATAGCAGTGTCCCCAGCAACGACTCGCCGGGACGCTCACTGTGCCGGCGTCCCGTTCGCTCGAGCCGCCTCGAAGTGCCGACGCTCGATGAGTACCTCGTCGGCCCGGTCGTTCGCCCCGTCGGGACCGTATTCGTCGGCGACTTCCCTGATCGCCTGCATCGAGGCGGTCCGGACGTGCGCTTCGAGGTCCGCGCCGGTGTGGCCCTCGAGTTCGGCGGCGAGTGCCGAAATATCGACGTCGTCGGCCAGCGGCTTGCCCCGGGTGTGGACCTCGAGGATCTTCTCGCGGGCCTCGCGATCGGGTTCGCCGACGAGGACGTGGGTGTCGAGTCGTCCGGGGCGGAGCAGCGCGGGATCGATCTGGTCCTTCCGGTTCGTCGCAGCCAGCACGACGAGATTGGGGTTCTCCCGCATCCCGTCGAGTTCGGTCAGTAGCTGCGAGACGACGCGTTCGGTGACCTCGTTCCCGTCGCCGCGAGCGGTCGTGATCGCGTCGATCTCGTCGAAGAAGACGATCGACGGGGCCGACTGACGGGCGCGTTCGAACACCTCGCGGATCGCCTTCTCGCTCTCGCCGACGTAGCGGTCGACGATCTCGGGGCCGTCGACGCGGACGAAGTTGACGTCGGTTTCGCCCGCGAGCGCGCGGGCGAGCAGGGTCTTCCCGGTGCCCGGCGGGCCGTACAGCAGAACGCCCGAGGGCGGCTGGGTGTTGGTCGCCTCGAAGAGCCGATCGTAGGTCAGCGGCCACTCGACGGATTCCCGGAGCAGCTGTTTGGCCTCCTCGAGACCGCCGACATCCGAGAAGTCCGTGTTGGGCGATTCGGCGACGTACTCGCGCATCGCGGAGGGTTCGACCGCGGCGAGCGCGCTGTCGAAGTGGGCCTTCGTGACGGTGGGCTCGCGGTTCCACGCCTCGCGCTCGTCGCGTTCGGTCGGCCGGCCGCGGATCGCGGCCATCGCGGCCTCGCTCACCACGGAGTCGAGGTCGGCGCCGACGAAGCCGTGGGTTCGACGCGCGATGGCGTCGACGCTAACGTCGTCGGCCAGGGGCATCCCGCGGGTGTGGACCTCGAGGATCTCCTTTCGGCCCTCCGCGTCGGGGACGCCGATCTGGATCTCGCGGTCGAAGCGGCCGCCCCGGCGGAGCGCGGGGTCGATCGTATCGACTCGATTCGTGGCGCCGATGACGATCACTTCGCCTCGGGCGTCGAGGCCGTCCATCAGGGTCAGCAGCTGGCCGACGATCCGGTTCTCGGCGTCGCCCTCGTCGTCGCGCTGGCCGGCGATGGAGTCGATCTCGTCGAAGAAGATGATGGTCGGTGCGTTCTCTTCGGCGCGCTCGAACACCTCGCGGAGCCGTTCCTCGCTTTCCCCCTTGTACTTCGACATGATCTCCGGCCCGGAGACCGTCTCGAAGTTGGCGTCGACCTCGTTGGCGACCGCGCGGGCGATCAGCGTCTTCCCGGTGCCCGGCGGGCCGTACAGCAGGACGCCCGAGGGCGGATCGACGCCGAGTCGCCGGAACAGTTCGGGTTCGGAGAGCGGGAGTTCGATCATCTCCCGGACGAGCTCGAGTTCCTCGTCGAGGCCGCCGATGTCCTCGTAGGTGACGCCGGAGGTGGGTTCCGCGGGCGCGGTGGCGGCTCCTCCGCCCTCGGCCGACCCGCCACCTCCGTCGTCCGCGCTCTGCCCGCCGGATCGGCCCGCGCTCGAGGGAGTACTGCCGCTGCTCCCCGCCGTTCCCGCCCCGTTGCCGACGATCCGGACCGTCGTGGTGCTCGTGATGCGGACGTCGCCGGCGGGGTCGGTGTCGGTGACCCGGAACGGCTCCTGATCGACCCCTTCGAGCCGGATCTGTTCGCCGGCTCGCACGGGTCGGTTGCGGAGCGTCTTGGTCGCCTCGCGTTCGGCGGCCGCCAACTGGTCGTCGGTGAGCGTCGGCGGCGGCGACAGCGTCACGCGCTCGGCCTCGGCGATCGTCGACGTGTCCTTCGTCCGGACGGCGACCATATCGCCGACGTGTGCGCCCGCGTTGGCGCGCGTGTCCGCGTCGATCTGGATAGCGTTCTCCGGAACCGACGGATCGGCCGGCCACATCTTCGCGACGGTCGCCGTCTCACCCTCGATGACGACGGTGTCGCCGCTCAGGACGCCGAGCTGGCGCCGCGCCAGTTCCGGAATGCGTGCGACGCCGCGTCCGGCGTCGCGCTTTTCGGCGGCCCGGACCGTCAGCGAAACCCCGTCGGAATCCGACTCGCTCATGCCCCGACCTTTCGGCCGCGTCGCCTTGAGAATTTTCCTGTCAGCTGACGTCGAACTCGACGGTTCAGAGGGCGTTCTCGAGCAATCGGTCGATCCCTCGGCGAATGCGTTCGGAGGCCGACGGGCCCGAAATCCCCAGGCGGTCGCCGACTTCCTCCGTCGACGCTTCCCGCGGGACCGCGAAGTAGCCCGCCTCGCGGGCCGCGACGAGCGCCTCGTACTGCTCCCGCGTGAGTCCGAACGGCGGATCGTCGGCCGTCGATTCCCGGGTGAGCCGCTCGAGGTGGAAGGTCGCGTCGCGGTCCGTGCAGAACGCCCGGTACTCCGCGAGCGCCTCGCGGTCGGGAAATCGGGCGCGGGCCCACCAGCCGTCGACGGTCACGATGCCGCCCAGCGGCGTGGTTCCCAGTTCGACGTACTTCCGATAGATCGGCACCGGCGGGTCGCGCAGTTTGATCCGGTACAGCACGCTCCCGCCGGCGTCGTCCAGCGCTACGGCGCCCGCGACCGTAGGATCGTCCGTCAGCGCGTCGCGAAACTCGTCGTCGGGATCGTCGACGACCCGACAGAGTACGACGGGCCGATCGGGATCGACGACGAGGATCCGCTCGATGTAGACCGTGACTGCGGGGACCGCCGCGACCGCGTCCGTCAGCGGGAGGTCGAGGGAGCCGAGGCGAAACTCCGCGATGAGTCCCATACCGGAGCATTTCGATTCTACTACTTAAACACCCTACTGTATGAGATACAAGTTCAGGGGGATTCTTCCGGTACGTTCGTCCAACGATGGCAACTGACAGTCAACCACAGCCCGAGATGCAACTCGAGACGACGACTCGCTCGCACAACTACTACCGAAACGCCGTCGAGAAACACTGGGACCCCCACGAGATCGACCTCGAGGCCGACCGCGAGGGCGCCGCCGAACTCTCCGATCCGGCGTTCGAGGGGCTCAAGCAGTCGCTGGCGCTGTTCGGCGCCGGCGAGGAGTCGGTGACGGAAGACCTCGCGCCGCTGGCGGTCGTTCTCGAGGATATCGGCGATCAGATGTTCATCACGACCCAGCTCTACGAGGAGTCCAAGCACACCGACTTCTTCGACCGCTACTGGCGGGAAGTGATCCACGCTGAGGAGGAACGCCGCGGGCAGGAACTCTCCTCGCCGACCGACGAGAAGTGGTTCAACGACGCCTACGACGAACTGTTCGAGCGCAACGAGGAAGCGATGGCGCGACTGCTCGAGGACGACACGCCCGAGAACCGAGCGCGGGCCCACTGTCACTACCACCTGACGATCGAGGGGATTCTGGCCCAGACGGGCTACTACGGGCTGACCCTCGCGTACGGCGAACAGGAGCCCGACCTTCCCGACCTGCCGGGGCTGGTCGAGGGGCTCAAGCTGGTCCGCAGCGACGAAGGGCGCCACGTCGGCTTCGGGATGGCCCAGCTCAAGTCGCTCGTGATCGACGGCGAGGTCGATCCCGACGTCCTCCGGGACACCGTCGACGAACTGGTGCCGCTCGTCCAGAACAGTCTGGCCGGCGACGGCGGGGCCAGCACCGAAGACGGGCCCGGCCCGAGCCCGTCGGATCTCGCGGAGTACGCCTACACCAAGCACGAACAGCGCATGCAACAGATCACGACCGCCAGCGAGAAGATCCCGGACGTCGAGGAACTGACCGAACTCGACGCGTAGGACTGTCGGGAGTGGCGGCCGTCCCGTGGGCCGTTTCGACGGGGTCGATCCCTACGCTTAATTCGGTTCAGCGCTAACTATCACCTATGGCGTCGCGTCACTGGTGGTACTTCGGCGGCTTCGTTGTCACCGGAATTCTGCTGGTCGGCGTCGGACTACTGGGGGTACTGGACGCCCTCTCCGTGCTCTCCGGTGGCGTCTACTACGGGGAGGAGTTCGTCCTGCTGGCGATGCTCGGCGCGGCCGCCGAGTGGATCGTGGCCGGTATCGCCCTCGGCGTGCTCGCAGTGGTGTTTTTGCTCGCGACGGTCGTCTCCGTCCTCCGGACCAAATCGCTCCCCCGTAGCGATCGACTCGCCTCGATCGTCGAGCGCCTCGAGCGCGAGTACCCGATCCTGCGGCAGTTCGACGCCTCGGAGAAAGTCGAGCCGACGGCCGAAGACCGCAAACAGCGACTCAAGGAGCAGTACGTCGCGGGCGACATCAGCGAGGCGGAGTTCGAACGCGAGATGCAGCGGCTTCTGGACGACGACACTGCGGACGCACATGACTCCGCAGATACACGGTCGCGGACTCGCACGAACATCGACCTCGAGGACTGACTCCGACGTTCCGTCGATCAGGGACGCAGTGCGGATCAAACGGTGGAAACCGGAGAAACGCATTTTGCCGTTCGCGGAGAATTATTCCGTATGGTACTCCAGACCGAGCGCGACGACGCGACCTGGTGGGAGTGCGAGACGTGCGGGCTCCTGTTCGACGAGAAGTCGGACGCGAGCGAGCACGAGAAGCACTGCGACGACTCCGACCCGTCCTACATTCAGTGATAGAAACCGCGTCGCCGATCGAAATCGGCTCCGTCGACGGTCGGCGTCGAGGCCGCAAGTCGCGTACTATCTCACTCGAGTCGCTCGCGGTGCTCTGCGGCGAGTTCGCGGGCCTGCTCGAGCGTGTGGGTCTCCGTCCACCGCACGCGGTCGGCGTCGCCGTAGGCCAGCGCGGTCTTGAGTTCGTCGCGGAGAACGCCGTGGTCGACCGCCCGGACCGACCCCGAACCGTCGCCGAACTCGTAGACGCCGGGCCGATCGGGCGCGCTCGCGACCGCCTCTCGGTCGAGGTCCCGCCAGGGTTTCTGTAGCGGCATCGCGTTATCCCCAGTCCGTTCCGCTATCGTCGTCCGTGTCGGCCGTCTCGTCGTCGGTAGCGGGGTCGGATCCGTCGCTCGAGTCGACGCGCTCGACGAGTTCGTAGGCGTGTTCGCTCATCTCGTCTTCGGCGAAGACGAACACGCGGCCGTCGACCAGCGCGAGGTCGGCCTCGACGCGGATCGAGTAGGCCTCCGTCGACACCGTCACGCCCGGAAAGAGTTCCTCCTCGTCGTCGCGCTCGAGCATCACGCGACCGACGCCGGTCGACTCGAGGATGTCGTCGTGGGTGTTGCGGTCGTTGACGTAGGTCATGACGCCCTCGACGCCGTCGGGGTCGGTGACGAGGACGTGGACCTCCTTGCCCGGTGGGGTCGTGATCCTCCCCTCGACGGGTTTCGGCGGGCCGTGGTAGAAGACGTCCCGTCCGTCGAGGTACTCGACGACGACGCCGCCCTCGACGAAGTCGACGCCGATCGTGCTGGGTGCGACGTTGTTGCGCGCGCTCATTGGGCGTCGGTTCGTGCGGATCGTGGAAAAAGAGTGCGTTCTCGGCGTCTGAACCCGCCGCTATCCCCCTCACGTTGCGCGGATCGTCAGCCGTAAGTACGCGGTCTGAGAGAGTGTGACCATGGACGGCCGCGCCGTCGCACCCGCCGCCGGAACGGTTCTCAACGCGCTCGCGACCGGAACCGGATCGGCGTTCGCGATCGACCTCGAGACGACAGCCACCGTCGAACTCACCAGCGACGGCGAAATCGGAGCCGAGATCGCCGACCGGCCCGACGCCGATACGACGCTGGTCGAGCGCTGTACCGCGCTGACGATCGCCGAACACGCCGCGGACGCCGGACTGGACCGGTCGGCCGTGGGCGCCCGCGTCCGGACCGACAGCGAGGTCCCGATGGCCTCGGGCCTGAAGAGTTCCAGCGCCGCGGCGAACGCGACCGTGCTCGCGACGCTCGACGCGCTCGAGATCGCCGACGCGGTCGACCGGATCGACGCCTGTCGGCTGGGGGTTCGCGCGGCTCGTGACGCCGGCGTCACCGTCACCGGCGCCTTCGACGACGCGAGCGCGAGCATGCTCGGCGGCGTGACGGTCACCGACAACGCGACCGACGACCTGCTCGCCCGCGAGGAGATCGACTGGGACGCGCTGGTTTATACGCCGCCCGACCAGTCCTTCAGCGCCGACGCCGACGTCTCGGCCTGCGAGCGGATCGCGCCGATGGCGGATCTCGTCGCGGAACTGGCTCTCGACGGCCGCTACGGCGAAGCCATGACCGTCAACGGCTTCGCCTTCTGCGGCGCCCTCGAGTTTCCGACGGGGCCGATGATCGACGTCCTGCCCGACGTCACCGGCGTCTCGCTGTCGGGAACGGGGCCGAGCTACGTCGCGGTCGGCGAGCGATCGACGCTCGAGGCGGTCCGCGAGCGCTGGGACGAACGCGACGGAACGACACGATTACTGCAGACGCGAACGGACGGGACACAAGTGACATGACTCGCACATCCGACACAGCCACGGACGGAGGGGACCGCACGCCGGACGACATGAGCCTCGACGAACTGCGCGAGGAGATCGAGACGATCGACCAGGAGATCGTCGAACTGATCGCCCAGCGGACCTACGTCGCCGACACGATCGCGCAGGTCAAAGCAGAGCGGGGGCTCCCGACGACCGACGAGAAGCAGGAACAGCAGGTGATGGATCGGGCCGGCGCCAACGCGGAGCAGTTCGACGTCGACGCGAACCTCGTGAAGGCGATTTTCAGGCTGTTGATCGAACTGAACAAGGTCGAGCAGCGAGAGAACCGGTAAGGTTCAAAACATACGTTATCGGCGTTCTATCCTCCAAATAGGAATATAAAATTCGGTTCTGCGGGATTCTTCGCGTTTACTCGGAGTCGATGAGCACCCGGAAGACTGGATACTCGTCCGGTCGAACACGTTCCAACAACACCGCTCGGGTACCCTGCTCAGTCTCGATGAGAGGAATACCGTGAAGCTAGCGGTCAGTTCTTGCTGCTGTGTCTCCATCCAAAGACACAAGATTCTGTGTCTACATAGTTTTCTGTATGCCCAGTATCACCGTCAATGTCGACGACGATCTCAAAGATCGGATGGAGAGACATCCGGAAATCAACTGGAGCGAGGTCACCCGCCAGGCGATCCAAGAGAAAATCGAGACACTCGAAGTGATGGACGAGCTCACATCCGGAAGCGAACTCACCGAGAGCGACGTCGCAGAAATAGCCAACAAGGTCAACGAGAGCGCACGCGACCGCGTCGAAGAGGATTTGGAGTAGTCCCGACGAATGAAGTTGGTTATCGACGCCAATGTCGTCATCTCAGCGCTCATCGCCGACTCGAAAACCCGCGAACTCATCGTTACGCTCGAACCAGATCTCGTGACACCCGAGTTCGTCCACGACGAAATCGAGAACTACACGGAGTTGATCGTCGATAAATCTGGGATGCACCCGGATCGAGTCGCGCAGTTCATTGACCTCCTGTTTCAGTATATTGAGGTCGTCCCCGCCAGCAAGTTCTATCCCTATATCAAGGAGGCCAACGCGGCGATCGGTGAGACTGATCCCGACGATGTGCTGTACGTCGCGTGTGCCCTCGCCAGTGACGCGGACATCTGGAGCGACGACACCGACTTCGATGAGCAAGATATCGTCGAGACCCATTCGACGACCGACGTGATCGACTCGTTCGACACGCGCTAACCGACCGATACTAACAATTATAGGCCTCGGCAGTTTCGTTTATATATGTCGCCTAGTGAAGGACGCTAAACCCTATATTCGACAGGATGATTTTGTGATCAGACGTTGTTTTCGCGAGAATCCATGGTGGATTTCATCGAACTGAACAAGGTCGAGCAGCGGGAGAGTCGGTAGGCGTACGGACGGCTGTTACAGATCTTCTAACTACGTATTAGTGAGGCGAGGTCGATTCTCGACGCCACCATACGAGATCTCAGACTTGATGAGCAGCCGGAAGATTCGACGCAAGTCTGTTGCACACGCGCCACGACAACCACTACGAGTACCACGCTTCGTTCTGCTGGGACTATATCCTCCGTCCGGAGTCATTCCTCGTCGGTCGGTTCGAGTGGGACTCGTTCTACCTCGATATTTTCGTAGTCCTTCTCAGAGGAGAGTACGTCCATTCCCCGCGTTTCCGCAGTCGCCGCGTGGAAGGCGTCGAACGGCGTCATTCCCTCGTCGTAGTAGTTGACGGCTTTCAGAACTACTTGTTTCTCTTCCTCGTTCCGCACAGGGACGAGTTCGAGCAGGTTCGCCACCAGCGGAACGTAGTCGAACTCGTAGCGTTCTCGGGCGAGGAGGAGTTCGAGATACGAGAACGGTGACGTTTCGACGTCGTACTCGCCGAGGGCGTCCTCAGCGGAGCCCTGCAACCAATCAGTGTCTTTGGCGAGTGCGAGCAGGAAATCCGTCTCGACGTACACCGTCATCTATCGCCGCCGGCTTCCTCAGCCTCGTCTTTCGCCTCCGCCTCGATGTCCTCTCGAATTTCCTCGACTGATGCATCGTGAAGTTCGCCTGCCGCTTCGCGGACAGCGGCGAGTGGGTCGTCGGCGACCGGAATCAACTCGATTCTGTCCTCGTACATGACGATGTGATACTTCTGGCCGTACTTCTCGCGCACCTCCTTTGGGATGTACAGCCGTCCCTGTCCATCCGTCTCTGCTGACATAGATTCGACTAGGTTACCATGGACAAAGAGTCTTACCACTAGCGTGTGGCTGATGGTACCCAACAAAACGTTTCAATAGTGTGTATGGTGGATTTCATCTATTTGAACAAGGTCGAGCAGCGCGAGAATCGGTAGCACGCGACGGAGATATTGCTACGTCATTCATCAGCCGGTTCTAGCGGGACTCGTTCCACCTCGATGTTCTCATAGTCTTTCTCCGATGAGAGCACGTTCAGCGTACGTGTTTCCGCAGTCGCTGCGTGGAACGCATCGAACGCCGTCATTCCCTCGTCGTAGTAGTTGACGGCCTTCAGAACGATTTGTCGTTCTTCCTCGTCTCGGACAGGGACGAGTTCGAGCAAGTTTGCCACGAGTGGGACGTAATCGAACTCGTACCGTTCTCGGGCGAGAAGGAGTTCGAGATAGGAGAAGGCCGACGTTTCTACGTCGTACTCGTCGAGTGCCTCCTCTGCTGATTGCTGCAACCAGTCCGAGTCTTTGGCGAGTGCGAGTAGAAAGTCGGTTTCGACGTAGACCGTCATCTATCGTCCCCGTTCTCGCGGGCCTCAGTTTTCGCTTCTGCTTCGATGTCCGCGCGAATATCATCGACGGACGCGTCACGTAACTCGCCTGCCGCTTCGCGGACTGCAGCGAGCGGGTCGTCTGCAACCGGAACGAGTTCAATTCTGTCCTCGTACGTGACGATGTGGTACTTTTCGCCGTACTTTTCTCGTACGTCTTTGGGGATGTACAGCCTCCCCTGTCCGTCCGTTTCTGCTGACATAGATATGACTATAGTGCCATAGGCAAAGAATCTTACCACCAGCAGGAGACTGATGGTACTACCATCAGTGTTTCAGTAGTTCGCATATTGGATATTATCTATCTGAACAAGGTCGAGCAGCGTGAAAGTAGGTAGTCTCTCACGCAATCAAGCCTTAGTAAGACCGTACTTCGAGGCCGTCGATACGCCCGAAGTGCTTGGTATTTCTCGTGATAACCGGTTCGTCGTTGAGAAGCGCAGTTGCGGCGATAATACAATCTTCTCGCTCAATCCGTTCGCTGCCATTGAGTAGCTCACCGGAGAGCTTTCCGGCTTTTCGCATTACGGTGTGGTCGGCACTCACGACGTGCTTCGTTTCTAGTATCTCGAGAATTCGCTCTCGCTTCGTCTCCGGTGTTTGAGACCGAGCAACGCCCTCGTAAAGTTCCAAAACCGTCACGGAGGACACTTTTTGTGGTCGTGCTTCTTTTTCGACGATATCGAGAAGTCGCTTTGCATTTTCATCGCCACGTAATAAGTCGATAATGAACGACGTGTCCTGAATCATTCCGACGTCTCGTCGTCTACGGCTTCGTCTAACGCCGCTGTGAGTCGATCACTCCGCTCTCTGGACGTCGTTCGTCCCTCCTCGATAGCGGCCTCGAGGTCTGCCGCCTCGTCCTCGGAGAGGAGTCCTACAACCTCGTTCCACGAGCGTTCTCCAGCAAGGCGCTTGACGGTTTCACTGAAGCTTTCTCCCTCTTTTTTTCGGGCCTTTAGCCGCTCATAGGCTTCTTCGTCGAGTGAAATCGTTTTCGTCGCCATCGTAGTACACAGTACTACATGCACACGTAAAAATAATATCGCTCACGCTGCGTTCATCGCGGACGATGAACAGCGGACCGAAAAAGCGACGACGTACACAGAACGGCGTAACGTGAGTTGTAGCGGTGACAAGGTCGAACAGCGAGAGTCTCGGTGAAGACCGGGGATTCGCGCCCTAGATACCGGGGATCATGTCTTTCAGCTCTCAGCAGTCATCAGTGGAGCATGTCCAGGAGGAAGATGAGGAGAAATCCGACGAAGAACAGCGTCGTCGACGTCGGCGTTTCCGGGACGCTCTGCGCTTTGACGAGGAGTTCCTCGGTCACCAGATAGAGGAGGGCGGCAGAGCCGAACGCGAGCACGAGCGCGATCGGAGGGCCCGTAACGCCGTCGAACACGAGGACACCAGTGATCACTCCGATCAGCAGTAGAATCCCGAATCCAGCGGGGACTGCCAGCTTTTTGGGCGTGCTCGTCTCCGTGGGGAGCGCGATGACGCCGGTCACGCCGAGAAAGAGGACCTCGATCGCGAGCGCTACTGCGATGAGAACTCCCGTGGCCGCCTCCGCCAGGAACGCCACGCCGATCAGGATGCCGTCGATCACCATGTCGATACTCACGGTGATAAGCAGGCCAGCAGCACCCGCCATCTTTCCGCCGATACCCCGCTTTTCGACGTACTTGCTGAGTCGGTGGATACCGAGCATGGTGACGACGCCGATCGCGAATCCGACGACGACCACGGCCGGAGCCCGCGTGTGGACGTCCGGGAGAAGTTCGGCGGCGACGGCGGCGAACACGACGCCAGCCGCGAAGTGCTGGACGTTACTCTCCATTTGCGGTCCCGGCGTACGGTAGACGGCCACGAGCCCCCCGACGAGCGCGGCGACGACCGCCAACATCGTGTAGGAAAGCGCCTGCATCAGGGTACCAGGCATTCGACTACCGCTTGTGTCTCGATACAGTTGAATGCTATTTCCACGATACCTGGAGATACGGCGTCCGCTACCCCAAAACGGGGCTCGTCGCTGGAGGACGGTTCCACCAGAGCAAGTAACTGAGAAAGTGATCGGTGTCGATTACCGCGACTACGAGTTGCGCGAGCGACGCTGCTCTACGTCGCGACGAAGAATCGGAGATCACGCGCCGACGGTGAACGTACTGTCACGAATACGACGGTCTCCGTCGGATCGACGAGCGCACACGAACGTTCCGGCTAGACCTCTTTGGAGGTGAGTTTCTCGCGGGGCTGGACGGCGACCGCCTGATCGCGAGGTTCGAGGACGGCGGTCGTGTCTTCGTAGCTCGGGGCGCGATCGAGCGTCTTGTAGTTGTTGTAGCGAGTCGCGGTGTAGTCGCTGTACCGTCCCGCTTCGAACGCCTCCTTCAGCTCGAGACAGTGGTCTCGAACCGTTCGCTGGGGTTCGAAGCCAAGCACGGACTGGATCTTCTCGAACTCGACGCGGTAGCTCCGCTCGTCCGTCTTCTCTTCGTGATACTCGATCGAGGCGTCGGGGAAACAGTCCTCGACGATGGTCGCGAGTTCGTCGATCCGGTAGTTCTGCCGGTTCGAACCGACGTTGAAGACGGTGTCTCCGACGTCCTCGATGGGCGCGGTCAGACACTCGACGTAAGCGCGAGCGGCGTCAGCGACGTGGACGTTCGGCCGGTACTGGTCGCCGCCGAAGACGGGAACGACGCCCTCCACGTGGGCCTTGGCCGGGAGAATGTTCCCGACGAGATCGAACCGCATCCGCGGCGACTGCCCGTAGACCGTCGCCATTCGGAGGATCGTCGGCGCGAAACAGTCGTCGGCGAGGTCGCGAAGAACCCGTTCGGACTGGATCTTCAGGCGAGCGTACAGCGAGACGGGATTGCGCGCATCCTCTTCCGAAAGCCGTCCGCTACCGTCCTCGGATCGCCCGTAGACGCTACAGGTCGAGGCGAAGACGAATCGATTGATCCCGTGGTACTTACAGATCGTCGCCAGCAGCTGCGTCGAGTGAAGGTTGTACTCGAGCGTCTTCTCGGGATCGATCTCGGAGGCGGGATCACCGACGATCCCACCGAGGTGGACGACGGCGTCGACGCCGTCGATGGCTTCGACGACGTTCTCGACGGATCGCGCGTCGCCTCGAAGCAGGGTAAACCGGTCGTCGTCAGTGAGATCTGATACTCCGGCGTTACCGTACATCAGCGGATCGAGAACGCGGACGGCGAAGCCCTCCGAGAGGAGTTGCCGGCACAGTACCGAGCCGAGATAGCCCGCCCCGCCGACGACGAGTACCGTTTCGACGCCGTTTGATTCCGTCTCGACACCGTTGGATTCCGAATCGATTTCGCGTGGGACCCCGTCGGTCAACTCGACGGTCGTGACGTCGACGACGGTTTCGTCCTCGTCGACGACGGGTGCGACGACTGCGTCGCGTCCCGCATCCCTCTGGTCGTCCGGAGTTCCGTCGATCGTTCGGACGGAACCGCTCGCGTCGACGACGATCGGATCCTCGTCGACGACGGTCGATACCGGAGTGTCCGGCGTGACTCCGTCGCGGAGCTTGCGCCTGAGTCGTCCGGTCGTCGCGGTTCCGACGAGTCGACGCTCGTCGTCGACGACAACGATGCCTCCGGATTCAGATCGTTCGATCCGCATGATCGCGTCGCGGATCGACATCCTCGCGTCGGCTGTGACTGGCCATCTCATAGGTAAGTCTTGACCCCAACTGCCGCAGCACCGCCGGCGTCGCACCGATGGTAGTGCGGCCTGTTCGCTCAGTCTGGATGGCCTCCCTTTGTTATGGGTCGGTTTGTATGACAGTCAGTGCCTTCCTGAGACGGCCGTACCGATCCCGCCCGGTCGGCAATCGACGTAGAATCAGTCCGTCGGTTCGGTCGACGCCGAGGGTTCCATCGATCGTCCCCGTTCGATGCCTGCCTCGACTCCGGCCGTAATACGGTCGATTTCGTCGCTTCGAAGATCCGGATGAATCGGTAGGGAGAGCACACGCCCCGTAATCTCCTCCGTAACGGGAAGCAGTCCCGGCTCGTAACCGTATTCGTCGCGGTAGCTCTGCGTCAGATGCGCTCCCGGCTCCCAGTAGACTTTCGACGCGATATTCCGCTCGGCTAGGGTGTCGATAACGGCGCTTCGGTCGATAGTTGCGTCGAAGGTAACCGTATACAACTGGTAGACGTGGCGACCGCGACCGGCGGCAGTGTGCGGTTCGACGCCGGAGACGTCGCCGAGTCCCTCGGACAGCCGCGCCGCCACGCGGCGTCGATTCTCGATGTGATCTTCGACCTTCTCCAGTTGGGCACAGCCGACGGCCGCAACGAGATCCGACATCCGGACGTTCGTCCCGACGCTGGCGTACTCTCCGCTGCCCGTCGAATCGAAGTACGCCGACGAGGAGCGGCCGTGCGAGCGGAACTCCTCGAGGCGTCGTGCGACCTCGTCGTCGTCGGTGACGACGGCGCCGCCCTCGCCGGTCGGCAGGATCTTGTTCTGACAGAAGCTCAGGGCCGCCGAATCACCGATCGTTCCGAGCGTTTGACCGCGGTAATCGGCACCGAACGCTTCCGCGGCGTCTTCGATCAGCGGGACGTCCGCGTCGTCGGCGATCTCGGCCAGTGCGTCGATCTCGCACGGCGCCCCGTACGGGTGAATGGGCAGAATGGCCCCCGTCTCGTCGCTGACCGTTTCGCTGACGCTCTCGGGATCCAATCCGTACGTCTCGCGTTCGATGTCCGCGAACACCGGGCGCGCACCGACGAGCCGGACGGCGTTGGCCGTCGCGATGAACGTAAACGAGGGAACGATTACCTCGTCCCCCTCGCCGATACCGTGGGCCGTCAGCGCGGCTACCAGCGCCGACGTTCCCGAATTGACGGTAACGGCGTGCTCGACGCCGAGGTACGCCTCGAGTCCGCGCTCGAACTCCTCGACGTACGGCCCGTTTGCCCAATAGGATCCCCGCGTGATCGATTCGACGGCGTTCGAGACGTCGGTTTCGTCCCACGGGATTTCGAACAACGGAATCTCGTCACTCATCGAGGGGAATTTCACGTGACAACGAATTAAGTAGCCGTCATCTACCCCGCGGAATGCGGTAGTTTCGTCCCGGTGGGGGAGAACGGACCCGCGAGGGGAGACCGCTCACGATTCCGCGACCGGAACGACGACGACCGGGATCGAGGTCGACTCGAGAAGGGCGTGTACGGCCGATTCGGACGTCGACGACGGCTCCGCGTCACCGCTCGAGGTCGTGATCACGATCTCGTCGGCCTCGACCGCCGGCGCCGCCTCGAGGAGCGCCGCGGCCAACTCGGTGTCCTCGCGGAGCGTCGTGGTGACCTCGCCGACGGTCGTCAACCGAACGGAAGCGACGTTGAGCGCTTCCCTGGCATCCCGTCGCGCCGTGGGATCGTCGGCCGACGCGGTTGCGACGACAGTGACGGTGTCGTCGGGCGTCGTCCGCTCGTCGAGATAGTCACAGATCGATGCCGTCGTGTGGACGGATCGGGTCCCGGCGAGATACTGCATATCGGCACCTCGAGCGAAGCGACAAAGAACCTGTGGGAGCGACCGCGAACGGTCGTAGCCATCCGTCGTTCGGCCGGACCGGTTCGAGCGGTGTAGGGTGGGATTTTCCGACCCAGAAAACACGGTCGTATCACTATTAGGTGACGGCCGAAAGGAGCGATCGGGGACAATACCCCTGGACGACGACGGGGCTCCCACTGATCCGGTCATCTCCCACCCTCTCCCCCTGAACGTCCCCCTGCTCCGACGGACGACTGTGACCCCCAGTTTGCGGCCGTCGAAGCAGCGCCCGCCCCCATTTCCGCTTCGGCCCACGAAGAACGGATCCGCCGTTCGACGCCGATCAGCCGAGTGGTGTTTCGGTGTCGAATCGGACGGTACCACGCTGCACGAGGCCGTCGTGCTCGTCTCGCTGAGTTCGCCACCCCGAGTGGACTCTCCTCGATCGAATTCTCGAGTTATACTGTGGGTACACGGAAGTCGTCAGTGTCGCGATGATCGCTATCACCGGTGCGAAAGCCCCCGTAGGAAGACGATAACCGCGATCGGTCTCACCGAGGCACTCGCCCAACGGGAACGCCGACCGCGTCGCCGACCCCGATCGAGGGCGGCCGACGCTGAACGTCGCCGCTGGAGTCGACCGCTCCGGTGACTCACGGGTCGCCAGTGGCGACGTATTACAGTGACCCGGAGCCGACGGCACGCTGCCCATCGATTCCGGATCGTGACGAGCGAAATCGGTTTACCCCCACCGCCGCTACGAGGGGTCAGTGACCGACGAACGTTCCTCGTCCGATTCCGATCAGCGCGAGCGGTCGACCGACGAATCGGCCGGCGGACCCGACGACGAGCACCGGGGCGACCGGATGACGCTCTCGGAGTTCCACGACGCGTGCCAGGAGGCCGGCCGACCCGTGCTCACCGCGGCGGCCGTCGCCCGCGCCCTCGAGACCGCGCACGAGACGGCCCGCGAGGCACTCGAGGGCCTCGCAGAACGGGGTGACGTCGAGCGACTCGCCGTCGAAACGGATCCCGTCGTCTGGTATCCCAGCGAACTCGAGGACCTCACCGACCGCGAGCGAGTCGTCGTCTTCCCGAAGCGCCGCGAAATCGTCGTCGACCGACCGGATCAGTTCACGCGCGCCCAACTCGCCCAGTTCGCTCACCTCGCGGACGCCAACGGCGAGCAGGGATACCGGTACGTCGTCAGACCCGAGGACGTCTGGCAGGCCCCCCACGACTCCTTCGAGAAACTCGCCCGGACGATGCGACAGGCGCTCGGGCAGCGCTCCGAGGGGCTCGAGGAGTGGGTCCACAGCCAGTGGGACCGTGCTCACCAGTTCCGGCTGACCACCCACGAGGAGGGGTACACCGTCCTCGAGGCGAAGAGTCCGGAAGTCATGGGCAACGTCGCGCGCCAGAAACTCGACGAGGAACACGTCCACGCGCCGATATCGGACACCGAAGACTGGGTTCGCGAGGGGTCAGAGGCGGCGATCAAGCGCATCCTCTACGAGGCGGGGTACCCGGTCCAGGACCACCGCGACCTCGAGTCCGGCGAGGACCTGCCCATCGACCTCGCGGTTCGCCTGCGCGACTACCAGCGAACGTGGGTCGATCGCTTCGCGGAGGCCGGGGAGGGCGTCTTCGTCGGCCCGCCGGGCAGCGGAAAGACCGTCGCCGCGATGGGGGCGATGGCCCACGTCGGCGGCGAGACCCTGATACTGGTTCCGAGTCGCGATCTGGCTCGCCAGTGGGCCGACGCCATCCTCGAGTACACCTCGCTCGAGGCCGACCAGATCGGGCAGTACCACGGCGGCCGCAAGGAAGTCCGCCCGGTGACGATCGCGACCTACCAGATCGCGGGAATGGACCGCCACCGCTCGCTGTTCGACGACCGCGAGTGGGGACTGGTGGTCTTCGACGAGTGCCAGCACGTTCCCTCGGACGTCTACCGCCGGAGTACGCACCTGCAATCGCGCCACCGACTGGGACTGTCGGCCAGCCCCATCCGGGAGGACGACCGCCAGACGGAGATCTTCACCCTCGTCGGCCCGCCGATCGGCACCGACTGGGAGGCGCTGTTCGAGGCCGGCTTCGTCGCCGAGCCGGAACTCGAGATCCGGTACGTCCCGTGGGGCGACGACGAGCAGCCGAACGCCTACGCGTCCGCCGAGGGCCAGGAGAAGTACCGGATCGCCGCGAAGAATCGCGGAAAGGTCGACGAGGTCCGCTACCTGCTGTCGGCCCACCCCGACTCGAGAGCGCTGGTCTTCGTCGACTACCTCGAGCAGGGGCGGGACCTCTCGGCCGCCCTCGACACTCCCTTCCTCAGCGGCGAGACGCCCCACCACGAGCGCCGGCGGCTGCTCGACGAGTTCCGGCGGAACGAACGCGACCTGTTGATCGTCTCGCGGGTCGGCGACGAGGGTATCGACCTCCCGACGGCCGATCTGGCGATCGTCGCGTCCGGACTCGGCGGCTCGCGGCGACAGGGAACCCAGCGAGCGGGTCGGACGATGCGCCCCGCTGGCGGCGCGCTGGTGTACGTGCTCGCGACGCGGGGCACGCGCGAGGAAGACTTCGCCCGGAAACAGCTCCAGCACCTTGGCCGAAAGGGGATGACGATCCGCGAGCAGACCATCGAGCGAGCCGGTGCTGATAGCGATAGCGAAGACGGCGAGGAGGGTGACGCTAACGGAGAGGGAAACAACAACGCTGATTCGGTCGAGAACGCCGAATAGTCGCCTCGAGTCGGCCCGCCGCTACTCTTCTCGGGCCTCGAGGATCTCGTCGATCAGGCCCGCCGTGTCCGACGCCGCGAACCGGAAGACGGCGTCGTAGAACTCCCGCCCGGTCAGATCGCGGACGTCGTGGTCCGTTCGCAACTGCGCGTCGACCAGCGCCCGCGCGTCCTCCAGTTCGTCGAGCGTCTCGGGGCGAACGTAGACGGTTTTCTTCTCCGTCGCGTCGAACGGGAACGCGGCCGGATCGTCTGACTCGTCCGAATCGCTCGAACCGGCTGGTCCCGATTCGGAACCGGATGCGGTAGTGTATCCGGCGGAATCGGAAGCCAGAGGTTCGCTATCCCCCGAAGCCGCTCCCCTGCTCGAGTTCTCATCGGCCGTAGCGGCCGTTCCGGTTCCGTCGGCGGACTCGTCGGGTTCGTCCTCGTCGACCGCCTCGCTCAGCCCGGCGAAGCGGTTGTCCTCAGGCATCGGCGACACCTCCGCGCTCGACGACTGCGGCAAGTTCGTCCAGTCGATCGAGCATGTCGCTCTCCGGATCGTACTCGGCGAGCGGGACGCCCTCGCGCCACGCGCGGCGGAACGCGATGCGTTCGCGCAGGCCCGGACCGGGCGAGTCGGGATCGTCGAAGTGCGTCGAGCGGGCGAACTGCGGGAGATACTCGCCGAACTGGGACTCCTCGAGATCGCTGATGATGCGCTTTTCCTCGTTGTCGCCGGCCAGCGAGTTCGGGACGATCGCGAGGATGTCCAGGTCGATCTCCTTGCGGATCGGATCGATCTGCTGGGTGTACATGCGCTCGAAGCCGCTGACGCTGGGTTCGCTCATCCGCAGGGGGACGATGACGTTCTGCGTCGAGATCAGCGACGCGTCGGCCAGCGGGCCGAGGTTCGGCGGCGAGTCGACGACCACGTAGTCGTAGGTATCGCCCAGCACGGGATCGACGATCTCGTTTCTGATCCAGAGTTCGCCGAAGGTCGCGCTCCGGATGCTGTTCTCGACGCTGTCCAGGTCCTCGTGGGCGGGCAGCACGTCGAACGCGTCCACCGTGCGGATCACGTCCGCGAGGGTCGTCTCGGAGCCGTCCTCGAGGACGTCCCCGATGTGGACGTCGCTCGTGTAGGCGTCGTGCAGTCCGACGCCTTCGGTGGCGTTTCCCTGCTGGTCCAGATCGACGAGCAGGACGTCGTTCGAGCGGTTCGCGAGTCGTTCCGCGAGGTTGATCGCGATCGTAGTCTTGCCGACGCCGCCCTTCTGGAGGGCGACGCTGACGGCACGTGGGGTTGTCGTCATTCGTGGGAACACCTCCGCCGCGCCCGGGACCGTGGAGACAGTGCGGACCTCGTCGACCGTCTCCGAGGTCGAAGACGTGTGCACTGCTTACACGGTATAGAATGTGTACACCTTCTACACGGTGTAAAACGTCTGGGCTTCTTACACTGTGTGAAAACTGGCTCGATCGACGGCGCTGTGGCCTGATGGCGGCCGTTGGTGGCTCGATCGCCCACTCGAGGACGTCTGCACGTTCCGGACATCCTACAATGTGCAGACGGTTGGTGCCGTGTGAACCGTTTCAACGGTCGAAACGTGAGGCACGCGATCGACGGTGAACACCGTTCTCGAGGTTTCGACCGTCGACACGGTGTGAGCAGTGGAGACATTGTGCAATGTCCGCCGTGGTGTCGGACGCGGCGAGACACAGCTATCATCCAGCCAAAATGACTTAACAGTAGCGGAAACCGTCTACACTTTTCACACCGTTCAGACAGTGCACCGGGAACGAGATGGTACACCGTGTGAACAGTCTTCGAGATTTTCACCGAATA
>NZ_CP084319.1 GCF_017352155.2 Haloterrigena alkaliphila | reverse complement strand
CCGAGGGAAAACTGGGATGGGATGAGAGTCGGACGAGACCCCCACACCCCGTGTGCGAAATGAATTCGCAGAGAGTGGAATAGGGTTCGCCAATCGGAAGAAAGATTGATTCTGGCTGGAGACGGCTGAGAGGGGGAAGATTAGGCGGAGAAGCCTATTCAACTGCCAATATCCGATCAAAACTCATGAAGGATAGCTAACTATCCTTCTATAGCAATCAAGGTCCAGTACGGTTCCGTTTTCTAGCCTAACCAAATAAACCTTTCCTAGTCTAGAGCTAAACGCTTGCATAGGCTCTAGAGGTTCTCCTTCAACTCAAATCCCAGTATGAGACAAAACAAGGCCTGACACGCTTCTCCCCCTCCCTCTCCTCGAGACCAATTTCATCTTGCACACGGGGGGAGGGGGTTGGTGGCAATCCAGTACTTTACTCTCTCACCGTTTACCCGTCTTCCTTGTGCTATCACTCCTATATCCAGTTTCACCACATCTCTTCTCTATCCACATTGGTCATTCGCATTCGTCCCTAGCTTCGATCGCGAAAAGACAAGATGGAGATTACATATCGCACACGGGGTGTCTTACAGTCTTTTGACTTTGCCCACGGTAGTGGCATATTCCTTTTCACCCCGCCGCTGAATCTCTGTATCTCCATTATTCGGATAATTTGACCTCGCACACGGTACCCCATATTTATTTATAGAGTGGGCTCAACACCCGTATTATGGCTGATGGCAACGACCAACAGTCTCTCTCACAGTCTATCAAAGGTCGTCTCCAGGAGGGGGCACAAAACTCGGTCTTTCGCGATAAAGCGCTGCTCGACCCCGATACCGTTATCGACGAGGACAGAATCGTCGGTCGGGATCAACAGTTAGACGACATCATCACGTATCTACGGCCGATACTGCAAGGGAATCGTCCGCCCAATATGCTTCTGTACGGCCCCTCGGGAACTGGCAAGTCGTTGATCATCAATGCGGTCTGCGAACAGGTCTCAGATCTCGCGACAGCTCAGGATATCCGATTCGGAGTCATCCAGATCAATTGCCAAACGATCAAATCACACGACCGCGCCGTCTACCGACTCGTCGAAAACGCAGCCGCCGAGGCCGGCGTCGTTGCTGGAATTCCCGAGAGCGGGATCTCTACGGACCAGAAGCTGCGCCGTTTCTACGAACTCTTGAGCGAGTACTTCGATTCGGTCATCATCATCCTTGACGAAGTCGATCTCCTCGCCGGCCGACAGCGAGATCCGAACGACGAACCGGCCTATTCGAAGCTTCTCTACCAACTCTCTCGAGCTTCTCAACTCGGTCGGATCGAGGGCGATATCTCGGTCGCTGCGCTGACGAACGATCCCCGATTCATGGAGAACCTCGACGGCCGGGCGGAGAGTTCGTTTAACCCCCAAGACGTCGTGTTCCCGGACTACGATGCGAATCAGTTGCAATCGATTCTAGATCGGCGTCGTGATGCGTATCGAGATAACGTCCTCGTAGACGGGATCATTCCGCTCAGTTCCGCGTTCGCTGCACAGGATCACGGGGACGCACGGAAAGCGATCGATCTCTTCCGGAAGGCGGGCGAACTTGCGGACCGCGAGGGTGAGGAGACGGTTCGGGAGGAACACGTTCGCGACGCCCAGAAGGAGGCCGAACGTGACCGTACGCTCACACAGATGCAGGGTCTTTCGACGCAAAAGAAGCTCTCACTCTACGCGACTGCCATCGTTCCCGTTTACTCACATCAGAATCTGAGTGCGGTACCCAGTACTGTGGCGTTTCGGGTCTACCAGTATATCGCAGATCTCTTGGACGCGGATCAGAAATCGCGCGATTCGTACCTCCGGTACATGACCGAAGCGGAGACGTACAACTTCGTCACCTCCGATAAACGAGGTCGAGGGTACGGCAGCGGCGTCCACAAGGAGTACTCCTTCGTCGACGACCCGGAAGTCGTCGCCGAAACGCTACGAGAAGATATTCGGCTCGGAGAAATCGAGGACAATCACGACCTGATTGAGTCTGTCGTTAACGCACAAATTGACGACTTCTTCGAGGGGAAGTAGACGCTGGCACCGTACCATTGGATACAGAGTCGTCAACTAATTTCATTTCGCACACGGGGTCTATCCATCTCATAGGGCCAACAATCAACTTATCGAGACTGTCTTTTGCTCTTCCGTGGAAATTCATTTCGCACACGGGGTGTGCGGTCGGTCTCTCCGGAAATTCATCTTGCACACGGGGTCCGTGCTCGTAACGGGGCCGCAATTTCATTTCGCACACGGGGTATCGACCTTATCGAACTCACACGATTCACTTTGCACACGGGGTGTCCCCGAGGTTTACCTATAATCTTCATTCGTAATCACGAGACGCGAAGCGTCTCAAACTACCGAACCCCAAAGCGATCCACCTATCGGTCGCGGAGAGGGTGTGAGTTCCGACTCGAGACTCATTGCCAGTGAATACTGTCGATACTACGGCGGTAGACGTACTTTTCCGATCACTCTCACAAGATGAACTCTGGATCGAGATCGTACGGTGGTTGTTCTCCTTGGTCTCGCATGTGGGATGTACTCGGACGGGTAGTCGAGAGCAACTGAAGTGCAGCTCTGCATGGGACGTAGCAGGAGCGAAGAATCATTGTGTTTCCTGAATCGAGTAACCGGTTGCGTGAAGCCGGACTGCGAACACACTGACGAGCGTTGCCGTCCATCCACGCTCTCATCATTCATCAAATTCTGCCGCGTAGCACTCGCTGAGCAGGTCTGCGTACATCATTCCAAACTATCTTCACGACCTACTCACTTCTCAAACCGCACTAACTAGACCAGGCCGCAGATTTGGTAATGTTACCCATGATTTACGGTAGTGGAGGCCATTTTAGCGATCAATGAGTTCGCTTGAAGTCGATCCCCTAAACCCACAAGTTCTCGAGCGCAACTACGATTATGCGCAAAAGAACATACGACTGCTCGCAATGTGGTACGAGTGTGATATCGAGCGAATGCTCAAGTTACTAGCTAAACACGATATCGAGCTATCGCGGAACGACAAACTACAGTTCGGGGAGAAGTATACAGTAACACGGCAGAATCTACACGGTTGAATCGAATCCTCTTCTAGCGACGGCTTCTCGAGTATGATATAAATATAATAATATTGATGGGTTTTGCCTAGTCGAGATCAACGTACTGGTTCTCCCAGTCACGGCGCGCTTCGATTTCTCGAGTACCACGGCGAGTGACCGAGTAGACGTTCGTTCGGCGATCTTTTTCACCTTTCTCGACGAGGCCTTTGTCGACGAGCGTATCCAGATTCGGATAGAGCCGTCCGTGATGAATCTCCTTTTCGTAGTAGTTCTCGAGTTCTTCTTTAATTGCAAGTCCGTGGGGTTCGTCTTGTCCGGCGATCACGTACAATAGGTCGCGTTGAAACCCCGTGAGATCGTACATACCTACGAATTCGATGAATAGACATACAAAATTCCCTCCATATTCACAAGGTCATCTTTGAGCTTGCAGACGGATAGTTCAATCAGCTACATCCAAACAAACTATGGATGAACCGAGTACCTCGAACGATGAACTCGCTGGCAATGAGCACCCGCTTACTGTCACGCCACTCGGTGGTGCCAGAGAAGTCGGTCGATCGTGCTATCACGTTCAGACGCCAGAGGTAGACCTTCTCATCGACTGTGGTCTGAATCAGGGCTCTGGAGGACAGTTCCCACAACTCAGAGAACTCGAGAAGAGACAGATCGACGCGGTATTTCTCACCCACGCTCACATCGACCATTCGGGTGGGCTTCCGGTCTTAGAACATCGAAAACTCCTCGCAGAGGATGCTCCGCTCATCACGACCCGTCCGACAACGGCACTGACTCATACGCTGTTACACGATTCGGTCAATATCCACGAAGAGGAGGCTCGCAAACAGGGTCGTGAACAAAAGTTCACCCGTGACGATGTCCACGATGTTCTCGAACGCTTCTCCCCACATGGATACGGTACACACAAACTCTCACGCCACTGTCTAGTTCTGTACCTCCTCTATCGGCGTCTTTCCATCGAGAGCCTGATGCGGTCTCTGATAGTTGTAGTAGTGCATAAACTGTTCAAGCCACTCGCGGACGCTCGACCGACTGCCCACCCACGAGTTATGGAAGCGGTCGATACGCATCTTGAGGGTGTGAAACCACTTTTCGATGAGGTTTCGGTCGGTATAGTTGACCCGACCGCTCAATCCTAATCGAGAGAGGGCAGTCCGGTAGCCGAATTGGTCAACGAGAAACTCAGCATCCGAGAGATCGTGTTTCTCGGTGAGTCGATGGAGAAACGCAGCCGCCGGATCGGTGCCATGCCGCCCAAATAACGCAACGTCGAGAATCAGCTTTGTCTCGATATCTATTGCAGCGTACAACCAAGACCATTCGCCGTTAATCTTGACAGCGGTTTCGTCAACGGCGACCCGCTTCGGCTGCGCCTCAGCCGGGTCGCGTCCGCTGTCAGCTAGCCGATGAACCCAGTTCCAAACCGCTCCGTGAGAGCGTTGAACGCCTAATTCCGCTAAGATCGTTGTTGTCTCCCGAAGTGAACAACCAGTCTGATGGAGGCGGACGGCGAACGCCCTGACGGGCGTCGCCGTCCGCTCATTCTCCCAAGATTCTTCAAAATCCGGTTCATAGCTCTCACTGAGCAGGTCTGCGAGCATCTAACCAATTCACTCAACGACCTGCTCACTTCTCAAATTGACTCAACTAGACAGTGCGCCTCTTCTATACCCATATCTGTTCTTCAGAGTGATATCCTATCAAATCTGTGTCCTCAACGGTGTAGTCGCACAGATTGCGACCATACTGCTGAGGGTAATCGGGATGGGAAGCAATTCGAGTGCGGAATCCCGACTGCGGAAGAACGCCACCCCACTGCTGACCTCGATGGTGCGGTACGAGTGTTCCTCGAACCGCGGTCACAGATTGAGGACAAGATAGTCGACGGACGGCCCGTCGTTCCGATTCAGGAGACGGTGGCGTTCGCAAACGAGCACTACGCGCATTTCCAGTCGGCACTCGACATGCTTGGCTGTATGTACGACAGTATTGATATTGACGCGACCTACCACATCGACTGACGGAACATTCGGGCATGGCTGTCGAAGCTTTAGTGGGTGAAGGATCGAATAATTGACTCCGCGTATTAGGGGCCGAAATATTATAGCCCAGGCTATTATAGTCTGGTTCCTAACTCCGGAGCACATATGTATCTCCAACAACGACTGGAGGTATGGACCAGTTCGTTAATCGTATCGATGAACTCGATCGGTTGCAGACCCTCTATGAGAGTGACGCTGCAGAACTCGCAATTATCTATGGACGCCGCCAGATCGGCAAGAGCGAACTCGTCCGCCAATCGATTGCCGACCGCGACGATGCCGTGTACTATCAGGCAGTCCAAGGAACAGCGACGACACAGCTCCGGCGGTTCGTCGAGGCCGCAGCGACAACCTATCCAGACATCACGGCCGTCAAAGAGGAGTGGGAGCCACTCTTAGCGTACCTCGCCGACAGAGACGCCATCATCGTCATCGACGAATTCCCGTACCTGATCGAATCGAACGAGGGGCTCCCGTCGGTCATTCAACACCTGTGGGATACAGCTGTCGACGAGAGCCAGGCAACGCTCGTACTCACAGGCTCTGCAATCGGCATGATTCATACCCACGTCCTCGATGGCGGTGCGCCACTCTACGGCCGGGTGTCCCAGACACCGAATGGCCGCCTCGAACTCACCCAGCTGCCGTTTCGTTCTATCCAAGAGTTTGTGCCGACATACGATCCCGAAGAACGGGTGTTCGTCTATGGCGTCTTCGGCGGCACCCCCCGATATCTCACCCCTCTCGATCCATCACAGAGCCACGGAGAGAACATCACGCGGCTGCTGTGCGATCCGGATGGCCCACTCCACGACGAGCCCGAAACCGTCCTCCAGATGGAACTCAACGAGGTGAACACGTATTTTTCGGTTCTCGAGTCGATGGCCAGCGGGAACCGCAGTCGAAACGAGATCGCCCAAGGAGCCGGTATCGAGAGCACCAACACGTCGTACTACTTCGACCGACTGGAAACGCTCCAGATCATCGAGAAACACCATCCGGCACTCGCTGACCCGGCGCGCAGCAAGCGGACTCGGTACCAGATTCGAGATCCCGTATTCCGGTTTTACTTCCGCTATCTCTACGGCCGCGAGGGCCAGTACGAACTCTACGGCGAGAACGCCTACGCGGATCTCATCGAACCGGAATTGCCCGACTTCGTCAGCGAAACGTTCGAATCGCTCTGTCACCAGGCGGTGCCGGCACTCTATGCAGACTACCAGCTCACACAGGTGCCAAGCCAGTGGTGGTACAAGGGCCGGGAGGTGGATGTCGTTGCACCAACTGACGAGTCGACGCTGATCGCTGGCGAAGCGAAATTTACCAACACTCCCCTCGGCTATGACGTGCTCGCGGATCTCGAAGACGACGTCCCCCACATCGACTGGACACCCACTGGAGGTGGTGAGCCGACGTATGAATTCGCCTTGTTCAGCCGCTCTGGGTTCAAACGCTCCGTCGAGGAAGCTGCAGACGAGCGTGATGACCTCCGCCTATTCGATCTCTCCGATATCGTTGCCGTTCTCGAGAGTGGAACCGCCCAGTAACGCTGGAGAGCTACCAGCTTGGGCGGTTTTTCGACCCCCGAATGGGTTTCCGCCAAGTGCAATCAATCCAATCGCCTCCCCGGGCCGAATGAGTTGTCTCCGTACCATCTACCGAAATGGAAATAGGAGTCATCAGCCGTGTCGGCGGTTGGGGAAGGCGGACTCCATCGCCCGGGTGTTTCACTACTGTCTCTGGTGAACGAAAATTCAACCGTAGGGTTTAGTTGCTTATGAAAGGACAATAGTCGAGGGTCGTAGAAGCGAATCCTGAGCTCTTCTTACGACAGTTCGATGGTGCCATCCGAAGAGATTGTTACGTCATATCCTCGGTACCGGAACGAAACGTGTCCGCCTCGGACCGAGGCGTTAGTAGCGGTCGGCTCAAACAATCGGTCCAGCGCAGCAGGATCCACAACGTCGTTGAGCGGCGGCTCGAGGGCAGTCGGGGAGACACCTTCCGCGCCGGCAATCGCTTCGAGAACGCGCAGGCTCGGCTTTGAGCGCGTGGACTCGGTGTCGGTCATGGCTCAGACGAGGAGCTGGATGTCGGATTCAGCCATGTGCTGCAACGCGGTGGCCGCGCCGACGCCGGTGGTGACGCCGTCGTAGAAGTCGTCCTCGTCGTAGTCCATCAGCTCGATCGTCATCTGACAGGCCTGCAGATCGACGCCGCTCTCGAGCGAGAGGTCGATCAACTCCTCGATGGTGGCGGTCCCGTTGTCGTCGATCTTCTTCTGCATCATTTTCGTGGCCATCGTGTCCATGCCGGGGAGTGCGGCGACGGCGTTCGGGACGGGCATGTTGGGATTGCCGACGGCGCTCAATTTGAGATCCTTCGACTTCTCCTCGTGGAGAATGTCGAGCCCCCAGAACGTGTGGAAGACGACGACCTCCCAGCCGAACGCGGCCGCGGTGCTCGCGAGGATCAGCGGCGGATACGCCATGTCGAAGCTGCCCTGCGTCGCCACGATCGTCATCTTCTTCTGGTCGTCGCCCAGGTCCGCCTCTGCGAGCGACTCCTCTAACTCCTCGACGCGCTCGCGTAGAGCCTGCAACTCGGCGGCGTCGATCTCGGCGTTGGATTCGGATTCGACGTCCGCCTCGCCGTCTTCGATCGGTGTCGTTTGATTGTCCGTGCTCATTATTCCGTCTTCTTCACGTAGTGGGTGTAGATGTCGTTCCCTTCGACTTGCTCGAGGAGTTCGACGCCGTCGGTGCCGTCGGCCCACCCCTGAATGTCGCTCATGCTGCCCGAGTCAGTCGCGACGACCTCCAGGACGTCGCCGGCCTCGAGGTCGTCGATCGCTTGCTTGGTCTTCACGATGGGCATCGGGCAGGACTGTCCTTTCACGTCAAGCGTCTCCGTGGTCTGGTATTCCGAACTCATGATTTCGTTCTATGCTCCGTATTGGAGCTATTGCACAATATTGGGTGCACCCATATAAGGCCTCCGGTTATTGTGCAATACACGAATACCCCTGGTCCAGAGGAAGGCAGTAACTAGTTAGTATCGCCCGTATACAGGCATTTGATCTAAATGAGCGTGTATCTGGCTAGACTGTATTGTAGATAATAGGAAATACTATACAAACCCTTAAGTGCCAGTAGCCGATACTGGAAACTGTACAACATGGACGATATGGATCTTCCAATGCCGGACGTCGAGATCGAATCGGTCAGTCCAGACGAATTAAAGGACCAAATCGACGCGGACGAGGACGTCACGCTCCTCGATACCCGCATGGAATCGGAGTACAACGAGTGGAAGATCGACGGAGAGACCGTCGAATCGATCAACATCCCGTACTTCGAGTTCCTGGACGACGAAATTGACGACGATGTCCTTGCACAGATTCCCGATGACCGCGAAATTACGGTTCTCTGTGCGAAGGGGGGCTCGAGCGAGTACGTCGCCGCGACGCTGAAAGAGCGCGGCTACGACGTCGATCACCTCGAGGACGGGATGAACGGCTGGGCGCGCATCTACGAGCGCGTGGAAGTCGAACGCTACGACGGTGCGGGGACGCTCTACCAGTACCAGCGTCCCTCGAGCGGCTGTCTCGGCTACCTCGTCGTCGACGGCGACGAGGCGGCCGTGATCGATCCGCTGCGCGCGTTCACGGATCGGTACCTCGAGGACGTCGACGACCTCGGCGCCGACCTGCAGTACGCGATCGACACGCACATCCACGCGGACCACATCTCGGGCGTCCGTAATCTCGACGCAGAAGGCGTCGAGGGCGTCATCCCCGAGGCGGCGGTCGACCGCGGTGTCACCTACGCCGACGAGATGACTCTCGCGGCGGACGGCGACGAGTTCGAAGTCGGTGAGGCCACCATCGAGACCGTCTACACGCCCGGACACACCTCCGGGATGACCTCGTATCTGATCGACGACTCGCTGCTTGCGACCGGCGACGGTCTGTTCGTCGAGAGTGTCGCCCGCCCCGATTTAGAGGAGGGCGACGAGGGCGCAGAAGACGCCGCGCGACAGCTCTACGAGACGCTGCAAGAGCGCGTGCTGACCCTGCCCGACGACACGCTGATCGGCGGCGCGCACTTCAGCGACTCCGCCGAACCCGCCGACGATGGCACCTACACGGCACCGATCGGCCAACTCGAGGTGGAGATGGACGCCTTGACGATGGACGAGGACGAATTCGTCGAGCTGATCCTCTCGGACATGCCGCCCCGGCCGGCCAACTACGAGGATATCATCCCCACGAACCTCGGCCAGCAGGAGGCCGACGACGAGGAAGCGTTCGAACTCGAGCTCGGCCCGAACAACTGCGCGGCCAGTCAGGAATCGCTAGCGGGTGACTAACGCCCAATGGTAACTGACCCAGTCCCACTCCAACTGGCCGCCGAGCTGTTTCCCAACGGGATCAGCCGCTACGCCGTCGGCGGGTTGCTCGTCGGTTTCGGCGCGGTCGTGATCTACGTCGGGACCGGCATCCCGGCCGGGGCGAGCACGTTCCTCGAGTCGACGCTGTCGTACGTCTCCGGGCAGTCGCGGTTCCAGCAGTACGTTTCGTCCCGAGATTGGCGCGTCGTGTTCACGCTCGGCATCATCCTGGGTGGGCTGGCGTTCGCGGCGACGGTCCAGTCCGGGGTGATCACGACTTCGCTCTACGAGGCCGGAACGACCGGCGAACTGTACGAGGTCGGCGGCGTGACGCTCTGGTCGACCTCCGTCCAGCCGTGGCGGCTGTTCCTGGGCGGCCTCCTGGTCGGGATCGGCACCCGAATCGGCAAGGGATGTACGTCCGGCCACGGCGTCTGCGGCGTCGGTTCGGCGTCGAAGACGTCGATCGTCGGCGTGGCGACGTTCCTGACCGTCGCCATCGGGACCGCGCAGATCGTCGCCGCGATGGGGGTGTCGCCATGAGCGAGGATCGCCACCCGCTGTTCATGCCGCTGATCTTCGTCGGCGGCCTGATCTTCGGGTTCGGGCTCGGGTTCAGCCAGATGGCGCGTCCGGAGGTCGTGCTGAACTTCCTGCAGTTCGAGGACTTCGGACTGCTGTTCGTCATGTTCGGCGCGGCGATCGTCTCCGGGATCGCCTTCTCCGTGATGCCCCGGATCCGAGACAGCGCGCCGCTGACGGGCGATCGGTACGAACGCCGGCTGAAGCCGTTCGACCGGAACGTCCTGGTCGGCGGCGCGATCTTCGGCGTCGGTTGGGGCCTCTCGGGCATCTGTCCCGGCGCCGCCTACGCCAGCCTCGGGGTCGGCAACATCACCATCCTGTGGGCGCTCGCTGGCATGTTCGCCGGCGCCTACCTGCAGGGAGTCTGGCGAAGCAAGCGCGCCGCGGCCGACGCCGCCCCGGCGGGTGCCGACTAACGTCGGTCAAATTTCGATAACTAAATCGCAGCTTTCTATACACTGATGGAACCCGCAACGATACTGCTGTTCGCCACCGCGGCCGTCGCGAGCCTGTTCATGGCCTGGGTAATTGGCGCCGGCTCGAGCGGGGCGACCCCGTTCGCACCGGCCGTCGGTGCGAACGCTATTTCCACAATGCGTGCGGCGTTTTTCGTCGGTATCCTCGGCTTCGCTGGTGCAGTAATCCAGGGTGGAAGTGTCTCCAAAGCCGTCGGGAAGGGGCTCGTCGAGGGGGTCAGCCTCCCGGTCAGCGGTGTCATCGTCGTCTTGCTGATCGGCGCCGGACTGATGGCGATCGGTATCTATACCGGCTATCCGATCGCGACCGCATTTACCGTGACCGGGTCGGTCATCGGCGTCGGCTTCGCGCTCGGCGGCGATCCGGCCTGGGGGAAGTACGCCGAAATCGGCGCGGTGTGGGTCCTCACGCCGTTCGTCGGCGGGGGCATCGCCTACGGTCTCGCCAGTATCCTCCCGCGACCCGACGTCCCCGAGGACGTCAGCGTCCCGATCCTTGCCGGGATCGTCGGCGTCGTGGTCGCGAATCTCGAGTTCTCGTTTTGCTCGTCGGTCGGGGGAACGCTCGCCGCCGCCGGAAGTACGCTCATTCCCGCCGACGGCGCCGCCGCCACGGTCGCGATCTCGCTCGGCATTGGCGCCGCCGCCACAGCCGTCGTTCGCTGGGACGTCGGCCGCGATCAGGCCGGCGGCCTGCGCCGATTCCTGCTCTCGCTCGGCGCACTCGTGGCGTTCTCGGCGGGCGCGAGTCAGGTCGGGTTGGCCGTCGGCCCGCTGTTCCCGCTGCTCGAGGACTTGTCGATGGTATCACCGATCGTCGTGTTGCTCGGCGGCGGCGTCGGGATCCTCGTCGGCTCCTGGACGAGCGCACCGCGGATGATCAAGTCGATCTCACAGGAGTACGCGTCGCTGGGGCCGCGCCGATCGATTTCGACGCTCGTCCCCTCGTTTCTCATCGCACAGACCGCGGTCCTGTTGGGTGTTCCGGTCTCGTTCAACGAGATCATCGTGAGCGCCATCGTCGGCAGCGGGCTCGCGGTCGCCGGCGGGGACGGTGTCAGTCCCCGAAAGCTGGGACTCACCGTCGCCGCCTGGATCGGGTCGTTCGCGCTCGCGTTCGGACTCGGCTACGGATCGATGCTTCTTCTGGAACTCTGAGGCAGCAGGTGACGCGTTCGGCTCTCTCGAGCCGCGTCAGTTTCGATCGGATCCCTTCGGAGTAGCGGTTGCCCACGCGTTCTCGAGGAGCTACGGAAGTAGCTGGCCGATCAACGGTCGGTTCGACGCGACGACGCGGTATACGAACTCGCGGACGGGTGCATATCCCGGAACGCGACGAAACAGCGGAAAAAACTGTGACGGCAAAAGACCAGTCTGATCATAGGCGCGTTCCATCGCTGCGCCATAGGAGTCGGTCGTCTCGCCGATAACGAAGTACGCACACCTCTCGTAGTCAGGCGGCAAGCGCGCTCGCAGATCGTCTGTGAGTTCCGAAAAGCCAGCGATGTCGAGCGTCGCGCGGTGGTCTATCAACCCGCTGTGCGCGCACAGACGCCCCAGTAGACGAGCGTCGGTGGTACCATTCTCGAACTGAAGGCGTGGATACTGATGAGGCCCTCGAACCACTCAACCCCAACGACTACCCGTCCACTTCCCGTTTGGGTTTCCATGTCATCGGAGTCGGACGACGTTCGCGTGTGGCTCGTCGAGCGCGATTACGACAATCGCGACCTCATCATCCTCACCTATGCGACTCCCGACGGAACGCGAACCTTCCGAAAGGAACTCGCAGCGCAGGCGGTCGACTTGGATACGGTCACTGCCGCGAAGGACGTCTCTCCCAGCGATCTCGCGACCGTCGACGACCCAGGCGTCCGCGACCGGTACGCCGATGAAGCAGCACGGATGTCGGACAAGCACGATCCGGCGGAGACGATATAACTCGAGGGACGAACCGTCCGTCTCGTGCTAGCCGCGGGGAGCTCAGTGGTACGCCTTTTCGCCGGCCTCGATCGGCACCTCGAGCCAGTTTGCCGTCGGCGGGAGCGGGCACTCGTACCGGTCAGAGTACGCGCACGTCGGGTTGTACGCCTCGTTAAAGTCGAGGATCCAGTTTCCGTCGTCCGCTCGGTGGTCGTCGTTCTCGAGGTCGAGGTACCGGCCGGCGCCGTAGGTCTCGTCGCCGCTAGTCGCATCCCGGAACGGGACCCAGAGCCGTTTATCGTCCGGATCCGCCTTGTAGGCCTGCAGCGCGACGTCCTCCCCGTCGACGGTGAACCGGAACTCGCCCCAGCGCAGGTACTCCCGCTCGCCGTCGGTACTCGTTCCGACGGTGACAGGTTCGGGGTCGTCGTACTCGTGCAGCGGTAGTTCGAACCGGTAGTCCTCGTCGATCGGGTAGTACTCGAGGCCGTCGAACGACTCGCGCTCGTCCGGCGGAATCGGCGAATGCGGATCGCCGTCGAAGTACCGGTCTTTCTCCTCGCGTTGCGTTTCGATCGCGCGTCTCCAGTCAGTGGACATAATTGAATTGAAAGCGGTCGCGGTGTGGTCACGGCACGGTCGTGCCGTCGATCCGTCGCGGAGCGACCGGTCGCGGACGAGTCCCCGCCGCTCGGCGTAAGTACGGAACTCGAGGCGTTACGCGTGTTGCTCGATCAGGCTCTGCAGCGTCCCGCGGTCCTGGGCGCCGACCGCGCGTTCGACCGGCTGGCCGTCGGCGTAGAGGACGACCGTGGGGACGCCGCGGGCGCCCAGTTGCTGGGCGATCCGCTGGTGAGCGTCGACGTCGACCTTCGCGACTGCGGCGTCGGTCTCCGCGGCCAGCGCTTCGATCGTCGGTTCCATCATCTGACAGGGACCACACCAGTCGGCGTAGCAGTCCACGAGGACGAGGTCGTGCTCCGCGACGACCTCATCGAGGTGACTCTGGCCCGTGATCGCGATCGGTTCGTCGGGCGCATCGCTCGCCTCGGCGGCGTCGGCCGCGTCGAGGCTCCCGCCGTTCTCGAGGCGTTCCTGCAACTCTCGTTTCTTCCGCTCGCGGATCCGTTCTCGTTCGTCGTCGATGGACTCGCTCATCGATCGACGATACGGTCTCCACAATCATAATGATTTTGTGTCTTAAGAGCAATATTGGGTCGGCGGAACGGCCGAGATTCTCCCGCCGCGGGCGACGTGACCGACCGATCGCTGCTCGCAGCGGTCGTACCGGGTAGCCCCGAACGGAAGGAGATACTATTCCTCCCAACGCGGCTGTTGTTGGGGATGAGGTGCCCTATTCTATCGGTCGGTGAGGATCCATTACGGGTCGATTTGGAGTGCGGTAAACCTCCCGAGAGCGATCGTCGCCTATAACTCTATCGCCGATTCCTGAATAGGAGAGGTTCCCGGTAGTAGCATTACTATACAATACTATTCTTCGAGTGTGATCGAACGATGACAGACCCACACGAAACGATCGGACGGTATGCGAGCCGAGCGACGGCCTTCGCCGCCGTCCTCCTCGTCGCCGCGACCGCGACGGCGTCCGCGCAGCCCCACGGCGGCGGTGCCGGCGGAGGGATGGGCGGCTGGGGAGCGTTCGGCGGCTGGATGTTCCTCTGGCCGATCGTCCTGCTCGGCCTGCTGGCCCTACTGATCGTCTGGGCCGGTAGTCGGCGCCGGGGTGACCGAATCGATCGTACCGACCGCGCTGACCGACCCGACCGCGCGCTCGAGGAACTCCGCGAGCGCTACGCACGCGGTGAGATCTCGGAAGACGAGTTCGAACGACGACGACGCAATCTGCAACCCTATACCAATGACTGACGCACGCAATCCGGACGTGACGATCGACTCGCGAGACGCATCGTGTCCAGGCCCGCTGATGGACCTGATCGGGAAAGTAAAAGGCCTCGACGCCGGCACCGTGGTCGAGCTTCAGACCACCGAACGGAACTCGACGACCGACGTTCCGGAGTGGCTCGAGGAAGCCGGCCACGACCTGGTCGACATCGAGGAGCGCGACGAGTACTGGAGCATCTACCTGGAGGTCAACTGAGATGCATCGAATCGCCATCGTCGGCGGCGGAACGGGCGGGACGGTCCTCGCGAATCGGCTCGCGAGCGAACTACGGACCGAGATCGAGGCCGGCGAGGTCGAGGTCCGGCTGATCACGGCCGGTCCGTACCACGTCTACAGGCTGAGCAGGCCGAGTGCCTCGGGGCTTGACCCCGAGGCGGTTCACAAGCCGACGTTCCTGTACGTGCCCTTCGGGAAGAAGACGGTCGACGACGCGAAACGGCCGATCGAGGAACTGATCGACCGTCGCGTCACCCTGACGATCGAGGAGGTAACTGGCGTCGATACGGAGCGGAATCGCCTGTCCTTCGCCGATCGGACGACCTCGCTGCACTACGATCAACTCGTGCTGGCGACCGGGGCGAACCTCGAGCCCGAGGCCGTACCCGGACTCGCCGAGGGCGGCCACCACTTCTACGGCCCCGACGGCGCCGAGCGGCTCCGGGACGAACTCGCCGACTTCACCGAGGGCCACCTCGTCCTGAGCGTCGTCGGCGTCCCGCACATGTGTCCGGCGGCGCCCGTCGAGTTCCCGTTGATGGTCGACGACTGGCTCCGCGAGCGGGGCCGGCGCGAGGACGTCGAGATCACCTACACGTACCCGATCAACCGCGCCCACGGCCTCGAGTCGGTCGCCGATTGGGCGACCGATCTGTTCGATGAGCGCGACGTCAGCCTCGAGACGTTCTTCAACGTCGGCGAGGTCGACCCGGATGCGGAACTCATCGAGACCGTCGAAGGCAACGAACTCGAGTACGACCTGCTCGTGGCGACCCCGCCCCACCGGGGCAGCGACCTCGTGACCGACGCGGGGCTGGGCGAGGACGGCTGGGCCGACGTCGACAGGCACACGCTCGAGGCGACGGCGGCCGAGGACGTCTACGCGATCGGTGACGTCGCGGACGTCCCGACGAGCAAGGCCGGCAGCGTCGCCCACTACGAGGCCGGCGTCGTCGCCGATCGGATCGCCAGCCGTGCCCGCGGGGAGACGCCGACGGCGACCTACGACGGGAAGACCGCCTGCTTCCTCGAGGCCGGGATGGACGAGGCCACGTTCATCGAGTTCACCTACGGCGAGGAGCCCTACGTCCGCGAGCCGTCGAAACCGCTCCACTGGGCGAAGCTCGGGTACAACGAGTCCTACTGGCTCACTGCACGGGGGGTGCTCTAGATGTCCGAAACGGAAACCACAGCAGAACCGACCGAGGACGCGGCGGCGCTCGAGGACCTCGTCGCCGACAACCCCGACGATGTCGCTCGATTCCTCGAGCGCCTCGGGGCCGTCAACGAACTGCTCGATACGGCGGACCTCGCGACCGTCGCGATGGACGACCGGATGATCGAGGATGTGGCCGGGACGGCGACGAACCTCGGCGCTGCAGCCGACGGACTGGCGACACCCCAGGTAGCGCGGCTCGGCGAGGCGACCGGCGAGAACGCCGACGACCTGGCCGACGCGATCGAGACGCTCGCCCGCCTGCAGCGGTCGGGCACGCTCGACGACCTGCTGGCGATGGCGGACCTGCTCGCGCTCGCGTCGAATGCGATGGACGTCGAGATGGTGATCGACCTCGCGGCGATCGGGACGCGCCTTGGCGAGGTCGCCGACACCGCGACCGACGACGACGTGGCCCGGACGCTCGAGGGCCTGCTCGAGGCGGTCGGCGAGGCCGGTTCCGAGCCGGCGGAACCCGCCGGTCCGATCGATGTCGCGAAAGCGCTGCGCGATCCGGACGTCAAGGCAGGACTGGGCTTTCTTCTGTCGCTCGCGAAGGCGATGGGACGGACGACGCGATAACCGGCCGGTCGTTCGTGAATTCCCAGGCCGGGGGTTCACTGAACGACACGATCATACTGGCCGCGAACTGGATACGCCCGATTCCGCGTTTCGTTCGAAATCAGTCATTTGAGTCAGGAGCTGACCGTTTATCATCCGTCGGCTCAGGCTGTAACTGGCGGACGAGGTTCAAATGCATCAAGTGAAGATGCATTCCGATTCCGTACAGGATGGTACCCAGTCCGACAAACGTGAGCGGCATCAGTATCGACTCGATTGCCTGTGCTGGACTACCGATATTTGCGGGAAGGACGACAACAACGGCTAACAGAAACGCAGTTAGTATGATGAACAATCCGATATGGACTACGCGGGAGTACCTACCGACCTGTTGAATGCGTTCTTCGATCTCCTCTCGGGTGGGTGGCGCTGTCTCACGAGCCATGGCGTATGATTTCTAGCATCGGACAGGGGTATCTAAAGATGATGCCGACAATACGCTAGTAGCGAAAACGGAAGGGGTTGTGGACGGACAGGATTGGTCGCAGGTTCTACAGGCTGAGCAGGCCGAGGGCCTCGGGGCTTGACCCCGAGGCGGTTCACGCCGATACCATCTCCCGACAGGACTCGGCACACTCCCGAAGCACGTTAGCACAGACCTGACAGTGTTCCTCGTCATGTTGTTCGCACTCCTCCGCACACTCTTCGCATGCACCGGCACAGGCTTCCGCAAGTTGCGGACTGTAGTTCGAGTTCCGCGCCATGAAGCGTGCGTGCATCGTCGTGAGGTCGGCGACATCCCGACAGAGACGAAGACACTTGGCCATCCCTTCGCCTTCACCAGCACATTCATCAGCACACCATTCACACGCTTGAGCGGCTTCGAAACAGTTGTCGATGCACTCTGCCATCTGGTCGTTCTCGCCGACGTGGTCGATTCGAGTTAACGCCATCACTCATTGTTCCAGTAACCTACGGCGTAAAGCACGGGCTGGAATTGGCAACCGTTCCCTGAGCACCCTGTACTGACCGGTAGCTCCGGTCGAACCGGAAGGCACAGGAAGAAGAAGAAGATACCTCGAGCGCGAGTAGCCGTGATCCACGGGCAACGAGTATTTTGACATCCTCTAGGCAGTCGAGGTAACAATGAGTACTCGAGCGGGCGCTGCCGACGGACTATTCTGGGGGGACGTCGACGACGACGTTGCCTTGCGCCGATATCGGACGCTCGTCAATACCATCGACGACGTGATCGTCGAGACGACGGGTATTCTCGTGATGAACTCGGCGGCGAACACATCTCACTCGTTCTCGCCGACGACGATATCCACGCCGTGACCCGCCACTATCGCTCTCGACGCAAGCGTTCGCGGCGCTCCTCGAACTCCTCGTCCGTTAGGTCACCGCGGGCATAGGCGGTCCTCAACTCCTCGATAGCGGGATCCGTCCGTCGGCTACTAGACCGCCGAATCGCGCTGTACAGGAGGTATCCGAGGCCGAGAACTACCAGCAACGGAATAATCGACATGAGCAGCCACAGCCACACGGGGCCGGCGCCGCCCCACATCCCGCCGTCCCACATGTGGCCGCCGCCCCAGACGCCCATCATGGGCATCGCGAGCGCCATCATGAGCACCGGAAGGAGCAGGATCGCGGCGATGACGATTAACAGCGTCCGAATCAGTGACTCGTCGGTTGCCATACGTTGGTATTCGATCGCCGGAGTATTGAACGATATGGTGGATACCGATTACCGGGAACGATCCACCAATCCGTCCGCGTCAGGAGACTCTGTCGATTCTCCGAGACGGTCGTCCTCGAGCCTCGGATTCGACGAGTCCGGACCGCGGATCGATAGATCGAGGTCTTCCACATCGCTCTCGAGGCGAGGTACTACGACGGTCCCCGCGAGGCGACGTTTCGAGTCGTCGATCAGGCCGTTCTGTCCGGCGGGATCAGCATGACGTTCCCGTCCGCCCGTGCGACGACGTCTTCGGAGACGCTCCCGAGCAACAGTCGGCGGAGTCGGCTGTGCCCGCGCGAGCCGACGAGGATCGTCGTCGGTTCGTACTCGTCTTCCGCGGCGAGGATCTCGTCCGCCGGATCGCCCTGCCGAACTGCTGTTTGCGTCTCGATCTCCCAGTCCTCGAACTTGGTCGCCAACTCCGCCAGTCGCGCTTCGGGGTCGGGGCCCTCTGGAAGTGCCGGATCCTTCGGCGTTTCAACGTGGACCAGCGTCGCCTCCTGCGTCGCGTGACGGAGGTACGAGAACGCCTCGAAGGCTCGTTCAGCGTTCTCCGAGAAGTCCGTCGCGAACAGCATCCGCCGAAACAGGTGTTCGCGGACGACGGCCGGCTCGTCCGCCCCGCGTTCGATCCGGTTGACCAGCAGTGGGACGACCGTCGTCCGCGCGAGGTTGCGTGCAGTCGATCCGATAACGCGGTTCTCGAGCGGACTCTTCCCACGCGAGCCGACGACCGTGAGGCTGGCACCGACCGCCTCGGCGACGCCGTTGATTCGTCGGTGGGGCGTGCCGCGGACGACGTGCGCCTCGACGACGAAGCCCGCGTCTTCGATGACGCGGCGGTAGCGCCCGAGCGCCCGCTCGCGTCGTCCCTCGAAGTCTATCCCGGGCATGCCCGCGTGGACGTTCGACGGAATCACGGTCACGAGGTGGATCTCCTCGACGCCGATTCGTCCGAGACACTCGAGGCAGGTCTCGCTCTCGATCGTCGCCTCGCTGGCGGCGGATAGGTCAGTCGCACAGATCGCTTTCATACTACTCGTAGGGCCGACGGTATGATATTGTTTCCGGCTATCAATATCGGTGTCGACCGATCGGTCGCTGACGAGGCGGTCGGCGACCCCGTTCTCGGCGTCCGTCAGCCAGTATGACGTCACAGATGTGATCGATCGAACTGCACGACGCCGTCGCTTCGACCGCGCGCGAACTGTGAAGGCGGCTCGCCGCCCAAACCGTATATCCTCATAAGTTATCCGAATATCTCCGTAGGATAGCCGTGAGATAGACTACAGTAATATTGTGCAAAAATCCCAAAAGCGTTATAGCTGTCCTCCGGGTAGACGGTACTGAGTAGAAACCCATGAGATGCACACGACCGAACGGTGGTGGTCGATCCCGATGATCGACCTCGCCGCGTCTTCGTCAGCGGTACAGTCAGGCGCCCTCGTCGGCGCCGTCCTCCTCGAGGCGTTCGTCCTCTACGTCGGGTACGGCGCACTCGAGCGAGTCGCAACGCCAATCGTCGAGAAGATCAAACACGCATAATGGAACCGTTTGGAATCGCATTGACAACGCTCGCACTGTTCGTGAGCTTCGGCTTCATGGTCGGCGTGTTGTTCGGCTTCTTCGGTATGGGCGGCTCGTTCCTCGTCACGCCGGCGTTACTCGTGATGGGGTATCCCGCCAGAGTCGCCGTCGGGAGCGGCATGGCCTTCGTGTTCGGGACGGCCACGATCGCGACGTTGAAACACCGCGACCTCGGCCAGGTCGACTACAAACTCGGCGGGTTGATGATCGTCGGGACGACGAGCGGCATCGAGGTGGGTAGTCGAGTAGTGTACTACCTCGAAGAACTGGGACTCGCCAGCGGTGCCATCGGCGTCACGTACGTCGTCCTGTTGGGTGCGGTCGGGCTGTTCGTCACCCGAAATGCGCTCGTAAACGACGGCGGAGACGATTCGGGTGGCAGCCACCACGAGTCCGACGAGGAAATCGATCCGGACGCGATTCCGGACATCGCGAAGCGGATTCAGTCCTATCGTCTCCCGCCGATGATGACGGTTGCCGGCGGGATTCAGGTCTCGCTCTGGTTGATTCTGGCCGTCGCGTTCGCCACGGGCCTGCTGTCGGGCTTCTTGGGTGTCGGCGGCGGTTTCATCAAGATGCCCGCGATGGTCTACCTCATCGGCGTCCCGGTTCCCGTCGCGGTCGGGACCGACCTCTTCGAGATCGTCTTCTCGGGCGGATTCGGCGCGTTCACCTACGGGCTCAACGGCGGCGTCGACCTCTCGATCGTCGCGCCGCTGCTCGCGGGGAGTGCACTGGGCGCCCGGATCGGCTCGGCCGCGACCGGCATCGTCGACGAGGACGACATCAAGATTTACTTCGGGCTGATGCTGGTCGGCGGGTCGATCGCCGTCGCGTTCCGCCAGGCCGGCGACTACCTCGGGATGGAGGTCCTGAGTACGGTCAGTTTCGCACTGATCCTGCTCTCGGCGTTCATGGTCAGCGGGGCCGTGATCGTCAGCACAATCACGACGATGCGCGCGCAGGCGAACGCGTCCGCACCGTCAGCGGACTGAGACCGCCCCCACGCCGCCCGCTGAGCCTCCGTAGCGGCTCATCGAGATTGCACAATATTCGCACAACCCTTATATCCTCGCGGTTCCTACCACGTGATAGTAAAATGGCTAACTCAATGGCAGAGCAATTACAGCAGGACATGGAGTGCGAAGGGCTGCTGGAGTGTATCCACGGGCTCAAGCAACTCGACAAGGACTGTTTCCGCGTGATGGTCGAGAGCGAGGAAGCGCTGACGATCGACGAGGTCGCCGACCAGGTCGACCGCGAGCGCTCGACCGCGTACCGATCGATCCAGCGACTGCTCCAGAGCGGCTTCATCCAGAAAGAGCAGATCAACTACGAGCAGGGCGGCTACTACCACGTCTACTACCCGACGGATCCGACCCAGATCGCGAACGATATGCAGCGGATGCTCAACGACTGGTACGCGAAGATGGGCCAACTCATCCAGGAGTTCGAGGACAAGTACGAACACGCCGACGCCGGCACCGAAGTCCCCGCCCAGTAACGGGATCGGTTGTCGGAACCCTCGAGCGACTCTCGAGTCTCCGCTACGGGGTGCCGTTCGACGGCGCTCCCGCCTCATCGTTTCTTCTTTCGTCCAGCCCTCAGTTCCGACGGAGACATCGACCGACGCACAGCCCGGCAACGGACTTAAGGGTCAGTATCGTGTATGATTGGGTGAGATGGGCAATACTAACTTCGATCCGGCGGAGGTCGCACGACGCATCGACGAGGACGGGGAGGACCTCTTCATCCTCGACGTCAGGAACGAAGACGACTACGACGAGTGGCGGATCGACGGGAGCACGAACGTCCCGATCTACGACGAACTGCTGGAGTACGACTACTCCACGCTCGAGGATCACCTCGACGAACTCCCGAAAGACGCGGAAATCGCGGTCGTCTGCGTCGCCGGCATCACGTCGGCACGGGCCGCGGAGTTCCTCCGCGAACACGGATTCGACGCGAGATCCATCGACGGCGGCATGAACGGCTGGGGTCGCGTCCACCGCCAGTACGATCTCGAGGACGCAGACGGCGTCGAGGGGGTCGTACAGGTCGTCCGACCCGGCACGGGTTGCGTCTCGTACCTCGTCCACGACGGCGACGAGGCCGTCGTCGTCGACCCGAGTCAGTACGTCGATCGCTACCTGAACGCGGCCGACGAGCGCGGTCTCGAGATCGTCGGCGTCGCGGACAGCCACGCCCACGCGGATCACGTCTCGGGCGCCCGCCGACTCGCCGGCGAACTCGACGTCCCCTACTACCTCCACGGGGACGACGCCGGCGAGCTCGAGAATATCACGGAACTCGCAGACGGCGAGACGATTCCCGTCGGCGACCGGGACCTCGAGGTGCGCCACACGCCCGGACACACCCCCGGCAGCGTCTCGTTCCGGTTCGGCGACGCGCTCCTCTCCGGCGATACGTTGTTCCTCCGCAGCGTCGGCCGCCCCGACCTCGAGGACGGCTCGGAGGAGGCCGTTCGGACCGCTGCGAGCCAGCTGTTCGACAGCCTCGAGCGGCTGACTGAACTCGAGAGCGATACCGTCGTGCTGCCCGGTCACTTCAGCGACGAATCGATTCGCCCGCTCGCGACCGAACTCGGCGACCTCCGGGCGGAGACGACCAACGAACTCCTGAGTTACGTCGAGGACGACGACGAGGAGGCGTTCGTCGAGACGATCGTCGAGAGCCTCGCGGACGAACCGGCCAACTACAACGAGATCAAGCAGATCAACTGGGGGAAAGAGCAGCCCGGCGGCGACGTCGAGGCGCTCGAACTCGGGCCGAACAACTGCGCCGCGAACTAACGTCGGCAGTCGTCGAAACGGTCATGACGCCGCCAAGGCTCTGGACGGCCGTCGTGACAGAAAAGCTCGGGTCAGCTAACGGGAACTGGAAGACGAACGCGCGGCCCATTGGTTCCAGCCCCGACTGAACAGTTTTCCTGTTTACGAACCGGTATCCAGTTCGATCTGCTATCCCTATTTCTGCTGTCGTAGAAGCTTCGACGGGAAACGCGAATACGCCTCGAGCGATACGTCGCCGAACGACTCGCCGACGGCGACCTCGTCGGCTGGTTTCAGGGGCGCATGGAGATGGGGCCGCGGGCGCTCGGAGCCAGGAGCATCCTCGCCGATCCCCGGACTGCCGCGTCCCGCGACCGGGTCAACCGGTTCGTTAAACACCGCGAGGAGTGGCGCCCGTTCGCGCCCTCGATGCTCGAGTCGGCAGCCGAGGAGTACCTGATAGACGGCGGCCCGGCGCCGTTCATGATCGAAGCCTACGACGTCGACCCCGCGAAGACCGACGACCTCGAGGCCGTCCTGCACCCGGCCGACGACTCGACGCGGCCCCAGACGGTCCGCGAGGACCAGCACCCGCGCTACCACCGACTCGTCTCCGAGTTCGCCGACCTCACCGGCGTTCCCGTCGTGCTGAACACCTCGTTCAACGATCACGCCGAACCGATCGTCCGGACGCCGACGCAGGCGATCAAGGACTTCTACGGGATGGGACTCGACGTGCTCGTCCTCGAGGACCTCGTGCTCGAAAAGGGAGCGACGAAGACCGATCGCGATTCGGAACTGGCGTTCGAAGAGCGCGACGTAGCGATTTCGGGACCGGAATAGCACGGGGTCCACTACGGGTCGGATCGCGAGACGCGAACTCAGCGCGCCGCGTGCGTCTCGAGCGCGTCCACGAGCGTTTCGGCGGACTGGAAGCCGTCATCGAAGCGGGCGACCTCCTCGCCGTCTCTTAGGACGACGTGTGTCGGGACGCTCCGGACGTCGAACTCGGCGGCGAGGTCAGGGACGAGACCGGCGTTCACCGTCGCCACGGCGCCGGGCGCGCTGCGCGCGACGCCGCCGAGTACCGGCTCCATCGACCCGCAGATGCCACAGCCGGACGTGACGAACTCGAGCAGGACGAGATCGTGTGTCGCGAGCAGTTCGTCGTAGTCGGCACTGTCGTTCAACTGAACGGGTTTTTGGGTCGTATGGCCGTCGTCGGTCGGCTCCGAGGGTGTCGTTTCGGTCATCACTGTCGGTAGGGTCTGAAGGCATTTCATTGTTTTGCATAATCCACACAATACCACACCCACTCTCGGTAGATCGATCCACAGCTGGAGGGCGATCAACGGTTACGTACCGCCGATTTGTGGAGGTAGCAGTAAATATCACTTCTATCTATGACGTGGGAGTTTTTCCGAAAGAACCCCGCGAACGCTCCTGAGCAGGCTCGATGCGCTACGTTACTGGGCTACCGTCAACTCGAACCGCGATAAATCTCGCCGTATCGAACAGTAGAATACGTTCGGCCCGACGATCTCCTGAAAACGACGGCTTCGTGCCGTCTCTATCTGCCTTCGAACTACCATGAGTGCCCCCGAATCCAGAGTCGACGTCGAACAGTTCCTCACCAACCTCCTCGAGTTCCGATACCGAGAAGTGACGATGGTCGGCGCGACGGTGGCCGTCCTCGCCGCCTCGATCGTCTTCTTCCCCGGGTTCGAGAACGTCGGGGACGGCGTCCAGTCCGATCTCTCGGGCGGGTTGCTCGCCGGAATCGTCCTGATCGCGGTCGTCGCCGGCGCCGTCAAGGGAATGACCGGCTTCGGCTACTCGCTCATCATGACGCCGATCGTCGCGTCGGTGATCGATCCGACCGTCGCCGTCGTCGTCCTGGCGATCCCGCCGTGGATGCTCAACATGTTCCAGATCGCCGAAACCGGGACGGGACGGGCGTTCGTTCGCGAGGAGTGGTCGCTCCTGTTGCTCGCCGTCGTCGGGACCGTCATCGGCGTCGCCGCGCTGGCGTCGTTCAGCGCCGGCCCGATCGTCGCGTTCGTGATCGGCCTCGTCCTCCTCGGCTACGTGGCCTTCCAGACCGTACAGAACTTCGTCACGGTCGAGGAAGCACACCACCCGTTCGCCCTCGGCGCCGCCGGGTTATCCCAGGGCTTCCTGCTCGCCTTCGCGAACCTCGGGCCGCTGCTCCCGGCATACTTCCACACCTTCGAACGGGACACCGAGCGATACATCGGCGGCCTGTCGATGGTTCTCGGGACGATCTTCACGGTTCGAATCGTGCAGATGGCGCTGTTCACCGACCTGCTGACGACCTACCGACTCTGGCTCGGCTCGGTCATCGCGGTGGTCACGATCGTCGGCCTGCTGCTGGGCACGTACCTCCGACGTCTCGAGTTCGACGAGCGGACGTTCAACTGGTTCGTCGTCGGACTCCTGTTCGTCATCTCGCTCAACATCTTCCGGAACACCGTCCCGGCGCTGTTCTTCTAGCCGCTTCAGGTGCCCGCTACCACCGTTTCGAAGTCTTCGACCAGCCGCGCCGTCGCGACGGTCGCTCCGTCGGGGTAGACGCGTTCGACTAGCCCGCGCTCGTTGACGAGGAAGATGTAGCCGTAATGGGGAAACACGTACTCGAGGTCCTCGTGCTCGTTGGCGTCGCGTTTCTTGAGGGGCAGTCCGAACTGCTCGGTGACGATCTCCTCGGCCGTCTCGTATCGCTCCGGTCGCAGGAAGTGCCAGTTTCCAGCGTCGTGATCGACGCCCCGTTCGCCGGCGTACGTTCGCAACGCGTCCTCGGTGTCTCGCTCGGGATCGAACGTCATCGCGAGGAACGCGGCGTCGTCGCCGTACCCTCCTTCGGCCGCGACCGCCTGCACTCGTCGCAACCGCAGCAACAGCGCGGGGCAGACGCCGTCGGGACACGACGTGTAGAAGAAGGTCATCAGAACGGTCCGCTCACCTTCGAACTGGTCGGTCGAGACGGTCTCGCCGTTCAGCGGATCGGGAAGTTCGACCGCCGGGAAGTCGTCGCCGTAACTCGGATGGGACGCCTCGCTCAGATCCCGTTTCGGCGGCTCGAGGACCGCGCCGTCGGCGCGGTCCCGTTCGGTACCGCTGCCTCGATCCGTCCGGTGATCGTTCCCGCTCGATAGCGAATTCAGACATCCCGCGGCGGCGACGACGCTCGACGCGGCGATCGATCGGAGATAGAGACGCCGATTCATAGGTCGACCTTTCGGTGGGGATCGTAAACCCTGTACGGCGATTCCCCGAGTCGGAAAAAGTGATAGTGGCGAGGGAGAACGTCGACTGTGGTGACTACCGCGAGCGCGCTGGGATCACTTCGTCAGCGAAATGAGGACGAGCACCATTCCGCTCGAGACGATGGCCGCCTGCACGAGCGCGGCGGACGCGATGGTCGTTCCGAACACGTGGTAGATGAGTCCCTCGCAGATCGCGCCGGCGCCGATGAAGACGAACCCGCCCGAGACGTACAGCATCGGCGTCTGTCCGCTCCGTCGATAGCCGTGGTACGCCAGATACGCGACGACGAGACTCAGAACGAGCGTGATCAGTTTGGCGAGCAGGAAGGACACTTCCATCACTCGTCACCCCGGAGCCCGCTCCAGAGCGCCGTGAAGTTGTCCGCGAGTTCGTCGCGGGTCTCCATCGTCAGCGAGAGTTGTCCGTCGGTGACGTCGACGTGAAGCTCCTCGAGCGCCGTCTGGAACTCGCTCCGGTGGGAGCCGTCCGAGTCGACGGTTCGGCGTTCCTCGATGAGACCGTGTTCCTGCAGCGTCGAAACGCGGCGATAGATCGTCGTGAGCGAGGCGTCACACTCCTCGCTGAGGGTTTTCGCGGTCTTTGGCCCGTCTCGATCCGCGGCGAGAAGGATCTTCCGCGCGTACTCGTCGGCGAGGATCTGGAAGATTTCCGCCGAGTTCGAGGAGCCTCCGTGTTGCACACAATGAACCCCGTCGTTGGGCGACAAATAGGCCACGATTTGCCAGTCTAGCAAACCACCGTTACTGTCTTGTCCCCCTCTCGTGGGCCATCCATATTAGTGGCGTTCGCCGTTCCGTTCGTCTCTCGGCGGTAGCCAGACGACGTCGAACCAGAATTCCCCGAGCGTGCGGACGACGTCGACGAACCCGTCCCGGTCGGCCGGCTTCCGAACGTACGCGTTCGCGTGATTCGCGTACGATTGGGCGATGGATTTCCGCTGGTCTACTGCAGTGAAGACGACGACGGGGACGCCCGTCCACTCGGGGTCGGCATCGAACGTCTCGAGAAGCGTTCGCCAGTCCATCTTCGGGAGGTCGATATCGAGCACCACGAGGTTCGGACGGGACCGGTCGGGATCCGAGGTACGCTGCCGAACGATCTCGAGGGCTTCGGCGCCGCTGGAAGCGGTCGAAACGGCGTTTGCGCTCGTCACGTCCTCGAGCGTCTCGAGAAAAAGCTGAACGTCCTCGCCGTTCGGATCGATGACGAGCACTTCGATAGGTGGTCGGTTGATCATTGGCTTGCTACGGTGGATCGCAAGAGTATTGTGGTGATATGGATAAACCCCGCAATAGATTTATCGTTTCGATAGGAACCTAAAGTGGGACCCGTCATGGTGCGCACGTCGGGCACGAGCGGCTATGGCGAACGTAGATCAGTCCCGCCAGAATCAGCACGGAGAGCGCACCGAGGGCCGGTCGTAACGGATCGAAGTACGTCATGAGCGCGGACGAGCCGAACAGTGCGAGCAGGGCGACGTTACAGACCGGGCAGCCGACCGCCAGGAATCCGCCGACGAGACCGCCGATCATCCAGCGGTCCTCGCCCCCCGAGACGTCGATACCGCTCCCGTCGGCGTCTTCGAAGTCGGAATCGACTACTTCGGTCGCCAGCCGCTGGGCGACGTAGACGCCCGCCAGCAGCGCGGTCAGCGCCAGGAACAGGTAGTCGACGGGAGTCCGCGGGACCATCCGGACGTAGAGCGGGTTCGGGACGAGCCCGGTGACGAGTCCGAACAGCAGGAACACGCCGCTTCCGGCGGCCGCTCCCAACAGCATCGCTCGGCGGTCCGAACGGATCGACCGGACGAAGCCGTGATCCGTCATTTCGTCACCCCCGACGTGACTGCACACCGTTCGGGGTGGCCCGCCCGTCCGAGGAAGAACAGCAACAGCAGGAGACCGCCGACGCGAAGCGACGCGCCGTCGTACGGAAGCGCCGCGAGCCCGCCGGCGAATCCCAGGAAGCCGAGGAGACCGGCACCGCAGCTCGCACAGCCCGACGCGAGGAGACCGGGAACGACGCCGGAGAGGTCGGTGAGACTCGAGAGGCCAACGAGTCGTAGCTGCGCGGCGACGTTGACGACGGCGATACCGGAGAGGAAAGCGTAGAGGACGACGACCGCGAGTCCGGTCCAGCCGTCGGTGCGGTACACCGTCTCCGTGAGCGAGACGACGACGTACTCGAACCAGTGGAGCCCGTCTCCGAGCATCTGGAGCGAGAACTCCGGCATCGTACTCAGGATCATGAGGACGTAGGTGGCGAACGCCACGAGGACCAGTGCGATCGTCCCCCGCCACGTCTCGAACGGATACGATACCGCCGCGGAGAGATTCGCGAGGTGGGCCCCGACCGCGTCGCGTCGAGTCATTTACGCGATCGGACGGCGGACGGACGGAAAGCTCCGACTCCGATTTGCTGGGTCAGCAAATCGGCGATTCCGTTACGGACGCGGGTCGGAAACGTTCGAAGAGACACCCGATGTCGATCGATCAGTCATCCCGTCGCGCCTTCCTCGCCGGCTCAGTCGTAACGGTCGGCGCCGGCGGCGCGTACCTTCTCACGCGATCCGACGAGACCGCACACGACATCTCCCCCTCGCTTCACTCGAGCGACGAGACGACCGCGTTCGGCGTCGACCTCGCCGGAAAGCCGATCGTGGGTTCGCCCGAAGCGCCGCTCGAGATCTACTACTGGACGGACTTCCAGTGCCCGTTCTGCGAGCGGTTCGAACGGGAGACGTTCCCCGATCTGGTCCGAAACTACGTCGAACCGGGCGACGTTCGCGTCGTATTGATCACGCTGCCGTACTTCGGCGCGGACTCGATGACCGCCGCGGTGGCGAGCAAGTGCGTCTGGGAGCAGGTCCGCGACGACGACTCGTCCGCCTACTGGGACTGGCACACCGCGGTGTTCGACGAACAGGGCGAGAAGAATTCGGGCTGGGCGTCGGCCGAGAACCTCCTCGAGTACACCCGTTCGGTCGACGCCGTCGACGCGGACGCCCTCGAGTCGTGTCTCGAGGACCGACGGCCGGAACTCGAGGATGCGGTCGAGACCGACGCGGACCGGGCGACCGAGAACGGCGTGTCGGGCACGCCGACGTTCGTCGTCTTCAATCGGGACTCCGAGGCCGCCGGATCGCTCGTCGGCGCACAGCCGATCGAGCGGTTCGACGAGGCGATCGACCGGATCGAGGACGCGTGATCGGGTGACTGTGTTACCGAGCGCGGTGGTGCCGCCGCTCAGTCGTACTCGAACACGCGAGCCATCCCCCGCTCGAGGTGATAGACGTTGTGACAGTGGAACAGCCAGTCGCCGGGGTTGTCCGCGCGGAAGTCGAACGTCACCTGATCGCCGTGAGGCGCGACGAGGACGGTGTCCTTGACCGCGTCGCCGACCTGAAAGAAGTGGCCGTGGAGGTGCATCGGATGGATCGCCGGACTGCGGTTCACCATCCGCACGCGGACGTGGTCGCCCTCGCTGATCTCGAACGGGTCGGCGTCCGGGTACACCTCGCCGTCGATGGTCCACGCGTCAGCGTCGGCGCCGCCCATCATCCCGCCCGACAGGGTGAGGTCGAACGTCCGGTCCGGCTCCCCGTCGAGTTCCAGCGGCTCGAGCGCCTCGAGGTCGCCGTACTCGAGTTCCCGCCCGTCGAACCCCGGCCCTTCAGCGGATCCGTTCTCGGACGCGTCACCGTACCGGAGTCTCGCCTCCGCGGGGTCCTCCTCGCCGACGACGGGTTCGGCGACGACGGCCCACTCGCCGGGCGAGTCGGCCTCGAGGATCGCGTCGTAGCGCTCGCCCATACTCATCACGAACGAGTCCACTTCGACGGGTTCGACCGGTCGGCCGTCGGCGTGCGTGACGGTCAACGAGTGGCCGCCGACGCCGACGCGATAGGTCGTTGCGCTGCTCGGATTAATAAATCGCAGTCGGACGCGCTCGCCTTCTTCGACCTCAAAGACAGGCGGATCCGAGGGGAGGCGACCGTTAACGAGCAGTCCCTCGTACGGCGGTCGCTGACCCATCATCTGACTACCCGGGCCCATGCCGTCGCCGTCTCCGCCAGGTCCGCCATCGGGTCCCATTCCATTGCCGTCTCCGCCAGGTCCGCCACCGGGACCCATGCCGTCGCCATCTCTCTCCGGTCCGCCGCCAGGCCCCATTCCGTCACCGCCGCCCGGCGGGGCTTCGATCGAGTCCAGCGCCGGCGCCTCCGCGAGGTAATCGTCGAACTGTAGCGTGTACTCGCGGTCGTACTCGACGTGCGGTGACTCCTCCTCGACGATCAACGGCCCGTAGAGGCCCCTGTCGAGTTGCAGCCCGACGTGGCTGTGGTAGACGTACGTGCCCGCCGGTGACGCCTCGTACTCGTACTCGAACGTCCCGTCCGACGAGACGGGGTCCTGCGTGACGTCCGGAACGCCGTCCATCGGGTTCGGAACGGGAACGCCATGCCAGTGAATCGTCGTCCCCTCGGGCAATCCGTTCTCGAGCGAAACGCGGAGCGTCTCTCCCTCGCTCACGCGGAGTTCCGGTCCGGGAAACTGCTCCTCGTACAGCCACGTCTCGGTGCTCTCGTCCGCTCCGACGTCGACTTCTCCGCTCGAGGCGACCAGCGTTTCTTCGAGTCCGCCGCCGTCGTCTCTGGCCTCGTCGTCCTCGTTTTCCTGTGCGGTCCGCTCGAGTGCGGCCGATCCAATTCCGCTCGTGAGTCCCGCGGTCCCGAACAGCGTCACGCCGCCGATACGCAACGCCTGCCGTCGTGGAACGGTTCGATCGTTGTCGTCCATCACAGAACCGTCCACGACCGCGATGAAAAATGAGGGGCATGCCAGCGCATATCGGTCTCGGTCCGCGTCTGCCAAACGTGACCTCGGGACCGTCCGGGAGCCGCTCCCAAGCGGATCGCTTGCGTTCTCACTCGAGCGTCGCGATCAGCAGAAAGGTCTCCGGGCGGACCGCCTCGTGTTCGATCGCGAACCCGGCGTCGCGGAGGGCATCCGCCGCCTCGTCAGCGCCGTATCGCTCGTCGACCGGCGGACCGTTCTCGCCGGTTCCGGTGGCCGCCCAGTCGACGATCACGAGCCGGCCGTCCGGAGCGAGGACCCGCCGGATCTCGGCGATCGCCTCGTCGCTCGCGAACTCGTGGTAGGTCATCGTCGAGAACGCGGCGTCGACGTCGCCGTCGTCGAACGGCAGGTCACTCACGTCGCTGGTCACGAGGTCGACGTTCTCCGGGACGCCCTTCTTCCGGTAGTACTCGTGCATCTCCTCCTGCACGTCGACTGCGTATACCTCGCCGGCGTGGGGCGCGACGTCGTCGGTGAAGAAGCCGGTCCCGCTACCGAGGTCGGCGACGGTGTCGTCCGGTGAGGGTGACAATCCCCACAGCAGCTCCTCGGCCGAGACGAACCGGTATCGCCACTCGGCCTCCTCTAACTTGTCCGCTCGCTCGGCGTCGAACGTGTGGTATCCCATGTTACAGCTCCTCGAAGGCGGTATCGACGAGTTCGCCCGTCTCGGCGACGATCTCCGCCATCTCGTCGTCGTCGGGTGCCATTCCGACGAGTCGCGCGATGCGCATGATCGAAACGTGGTAGACACGCTGCTGGCCGGGTTCCTCCTCCCAGATGACGACGTTGCACGGGAACAGCGCGCCGAGTTTCCCGTCGCTAACCTCGAGCGCGCGGTCGGCCACCGCGGGGTTACACGCCCCGAGGACGTAGTAGGGATCGCGGTCGGCGTCGACCTTCTCGTTGAGCAGTTCCGACGGCGAGAATTCGACGGGGACGCCGAACCCCGCGTCGGTGAACACCTCGCGGACGTGCTCGATCGCCTCTTCGTGGTCCATCTCGAGGGTCGTCTGTTTCGCACCGATCTCGTCGGGATCGATCTGGGCGGGGTCGATAGGTAGCGACATCGTGTATAGTATTGGGCCCACCACGAAAAGTGCTTCCGGATTTTGGTGCCGACACCTCGCGGTGGTGGGGCACGGGTCATTGACGAGTCGCAGCGATGGATCGCTCGAAACCGGCCGGACGCGCGGGAGCCGCTCGACAGGAGGAATCGTCGTTCTGGTGTGTGCGACCGGTCTCCGAAGCACCGATCGCTCCGCTCGATACCAGTGCGCCCGTTTCCGTAAGATATTGTTTTTCACTCACAATTATAAGCACAACTGTGATGACAAAGATCGCTTCGCAGGCAACCGAAAGCGAACCGCGGTGGCCGAATACGACCGAGATTCGAAGCCGAAACCGACGCTCGACAGAGAGCTTCCGAAAGCGCCCGTGAGCCGCTCGTGAACGTCGACTGGAAACGGGGTTGAGCGGGGCGACCGGCCGTTCTGTCACGGTCGGTCGCCGGCGGCCGAGTCGCCGAACGGATTGCGGCCGTTCAGCGCAGGAACCCGAACAGTTCGTAGTCGTGATCGGGTTTGTACCGGCGGAACAGCAGGCTGTTCGACAGCACGGAGACGCTCGAGAACGCCATCGCCGCGGCGGCCAACACCGGTTGGAGCAGCCCGAGCGAGGCCAGCGGGATGAGCGTCGTGTTGTAGCCGAGCGCCCAGACGAGGTTCTGCTTGATCTTCTGGAGCGTGGCGTCGGAGATGCGGATCGCCTTCACGACGTCGACCGGGTCGTCGCGCATCAGCGTCACGTCGGCCGCCTCGATGGCGACGTCGGTTCCGCTGCCGATCGCCGTGCCGACGTGCGCGACGGCCAGCGCGGGCGCGTCGTTGACGCCGTCGCCGACCATCATCGCCTCGCGACCCTCGGCCTGAATCGCCTCGACTGCCGCTGACTTATCCTCGGGGAGGACCTCGGCGCGAACGTTTTCCGGATCGATGCCGACTCGTTCGGCGACGGCGCGGGCCGTCCGCTCGTTGTCGCCGGTGATCATCATCACGTCGAGGTCCCGCTCGCGGAGCGCGGTGATCGCCTCCTCGGCGCTCTCCTTGATGGTGTCGGCGTCCGCGATGACGCCGAGGAGGTCGCCGTCGTCCGTGCCGGCGGGCACGCGAGCGACGAGCATCGCCGTCTTCCCCTCGTTCTCGAGGCGCTCCATCGTCTCCGCGGCGGGCGCGGGGTCGATTCCGTTGTCCCGCAGCAGTTTGCGGTTCCCGACGAGCACCTCGTCGCCGTCGACGGTGGCGCGGACCCCGTGTCCCGGCACGTTCTCGAAGTCGTCCGGATCGTCGACGTCGAGGCCGCGTTCCTCGGCGCCCTCGACGACGGCTCGAGCGAGCGGGTGTTCGCTACCGCTCTCTGCCGCTGCAGCGAGTCGGAGCACGTCGTCCTCGGTGAGCCGGTCGCGTGTGGCGGGGGAGTCGCTGTCGGCCGCTGCCGCTCCGCCGTCGGGGACCGGCCGGTCGTCCGCGTCGACGGCGACGACGTCGGTCAGCTCCATCTCGCCCTCGGTGAGCGTCCCGGTCTTGTCGAAGACGACCGTGTCGACGTCCTTCGCGCGCTCTAGGACGTCACCGCCCTTGAACAAGACGCCGTTCTGCGCTCCGATGGCCGTTCCGACCATCGTCGCCGCGGGCGTCGCCAGTCCGAGCGCGCAGGGACAGGCGATCAGCACCGCCGACGCGAACACGACGATCGCGAACTCGAAGACCGAGACGGAGCCGCCTGCCGGAGCCGGCCCGCCGGCGACCTGTCCCCACAACGGGAGCCAGTCGACGAAGCCGGCCAGCGCCTCGGGGAAGAGGAACCAGACGGTGCCCCAGAACAGGGCGTTGGCGATGACCGCGGGGACGAAGTACGCCGAGATCCGGTCGGCGAGGTTCTGAATCTCCGGCTGACGGGACTGGGCCTCCTTGACCGTCTGGACGATCTGCTGAAGCGCCGTGTTCGAGCCGACCTTCGTCGCCTCGACGGTCAACACGCCGTTCTCGTTGATCGTCGAGCCGACCACCTCGTCACCGGACTCCTTCTCGACGGGGACGGACTCGCCGGTGACCATCGACTCGTCGACGGCCGACTGGCCGTCCACGACGACCGCGTCGGTCGGGATCTTCTCGCCGGGTCGAACCTTCATCCGGTCGCCGACGTCGACGTCCTCGAGCGGGACCTCCCGTTCGGTCCCGTCCTCGTCGACGACGGTAGCCGTCTCGGCCTCCATCTCGAGGAGCTTTCGGAGGGCGTCGCCGGCCTGCCCCTTCGACCGGGCCTCGAGGTAGTTCCCGAGCGTGATGAACACGAGGATCAGCGCCGCGGTGTCGAAGTACGTCTGTCCGGCGACCAGCCCGAGCAGGACGGCGAGGCTGTAGACGTACGCCGTCGACGAGCCCAGTGCGATGAGCACGTCCATGTTCGCCCGGCCGTTCTTCGCGATCGCCTTGTAGGAGTTCTCGTAGAACGGTTTGCCGAGGACGAGCTGGACCGGCGTCGCGAGCAGGAAGCCGACCCACTCGAACTCGAGGCCGAAGACGGTATCGGGAAAGACGGTCCCCCCCAGCAGGAACCGATCGGCCAGGAAGAACAGGAACGGTGCCGACAGCGCCGCTCCGAAGAGGGTCAGGCGGAGCTGTTTGCCGATCTCCTCCTGGCGGGCTGCGTCGCGCCGTTCCTGGTCCGACTCCGCGGCGCCGTCATCGTCGCGGATCGGCGTGTAGCCGGCCTCCTCGACCGTGTCGTAGAGTTCCGACCGCGAGACGTCAGCGGGGTTGAACTCGACCTGGGCCTCGTCGGTCGCGTAGTTCGCCTCCGCGTCGATGACGCCTGGCACCAGCTCGAGGGCCTCCTCGTTGGTGTCGGCGCAGTTCGCACACGTCATGTCCGCGATGCCGATCGACGCGGTGGCGGACTCGGCGTGGTAGCCGGCCTCGTCGATCGCGTCGTATATCTCCCGGAGTGATACTTCCCCCGGATCGTACTCGACGGAGCCCTCGTCGGTGGCGAAGTTGACGTTGGCCTCCGAGACCCCGTCGAGCGCCTCCAGGGCGTCGGTGATCGACTGCGAACAGTTCGCGCAGCTCATCCCCTGGATCTCGAGGCGAGTGGTTCGCTGACTCATTATCGTTTCATAGGGGATCGTCCTTTACCACGGTTTTCAGTAGATATTCAAGGTGAGCCACCTCTCCACCTTTGGAAAGATAAGTGGGTTCGACGTCCAGTTCTGTAGCGATCGATATACCCCTCGAACTTCGACCGGTTCGACGGCGAAGCGGAGGACCGCCCGCTCAGTTCCGGACGGTCGCGTAGAGACGCCGGAGACGCCGTCGGTGGTAGAGGATCGAAATCGCGACGAGGAACAGAACCGTCGCGATTTCGTATCCCCACCGTCCCGCTACCAAGACCACCGAGGAACTGCTGGCGCCGCCCGCGAGCAGCGGGGCGAACATCGGTCCGACACAGGCGGGACACGCGGCGAGCCCGATGACGCCCCCGATCGCCGACCGCGCAAGTTCGAGGAGCGCATCGTAGACGAGATAGGCTAACGCGACCAGCCCGAGCGTCTGGTACGGAACGAGCGTCAACGCGATCCAGTCACCGGCGTACACCAGCACTGGGCTCCATCCCAGCGATCGCCCCCACGTAACGCCGATCGCGTTCGAGCTGATCAACTGCCCGATGAGCGGGGAACTCGACTGGAGTAAGCCCGAGAGATAGAACAGCGCCAGCAGATACGCCACAGCGACGGCAGCAGCGAGAATCCGGACGCGAGGCCGCGGCGAATCGGGCCGGGTGTGCCAGACGACCCAGACGGAGGCGGTACTCCAGATAAACGGGATGAGAAAGTGAGTAATCCGTTGTCCCGCCTCACCGGTAGCGTACGCGAACGCGAGTCCGGCGATCACCTGAATCGCGAACAGCAGGTTCAACTGCGTGCTCGCCGCCACGAACCACTCGAGATCGTCGCTATCGATCGTCGATTTCGCCGCGGATTTCGGCTCTGTCGATCGCACGATTGCGTGTGAGACACAGAACCGCAAAAAGAAACCGATCCGAACGCCGCCCGCGGGGGTGCCGGTATTCCGGCCGACGAACTATGTGCCCTCCTCGAGGCGGTCGTAGCGGTCCTCGAATCGGGTCCGACACGACGGACAGCAGAAGTGATACAGCTGGGCGTCGATGTTCGTCGACTCTCCCTCGGTATCGACGGTGTTGCCGCATTCGGCGCAGATGAGCGCGAACTCGGTTCCGTCGAGCGAGGGTCGCCACTCGACGTCGTCGATCAACGTCACCGAGTAGTCGACCCCGTCGACGCCCGCGAACAGTCCGTCGAGCCACCGACGAACGTTCCGGACCCGTGCGCGGGCGGAAAACCAGATCTCGCCGTCCGCGGTCACGAACACGTGTTCGACCGCCTCGGCGTCGCCGATCCGGTCACTGAGATCGTCGACGGCGTCGATCACTCCCCATACCTGAACGAACACCGGAACGCCGGCCCGGAGTTGCGAGCGATCCACGTCGACGGTAAAGCGATCGATGACGCCCGCCTCCTGCAATCGCTCGACGCGGTCCGAGACGGCCGGCCCGGAGAGACCGACCTGCTCGGCGATGTCGCTGAACGGTCGTCTGGCGTCCTCACCCAGCAGTCGCAAGATCTCCATATCGGTCTCGTCGAGGTCTCGCATGGGTGGCGTACGTTTTGACTCGGGATAGATCTCCGGTTTCGGTTTAGAATCCAAAGTGAGATCGGAGAATAGCTACTAGTGGATAGTGGCACGGAACTGAGTCAGGCGATTCGACACCTATAGATGCGAACCGAACTTTTGCGCTGCGGGCGCGCCGGAGGCGCGCCCTCGGCAAAACTTCGATGAAAAGCACTCCTCCCTCCCCTACGGGTCGGTCGTCGGCCCGCTCGCTCACTCCGTTCGCTCGCGGTGAGCGCACACTTCTCCGCCTGTACTGATCGTGACTTTCACCCTCGTTGTCGAATAATGCCCGTTCCGAAAGCGAGGTTCGCCGGACTACCGCGACCGGTCCCGTTTCGTCGCGTCGAGTTCCGGCGTGTCGGTCGCGAGGACGAACGCTCGAGGGTGTCTCGAGACCAATCGCTGACCCGGAAAATCGTCCGAATACATATCCGTCTCGCTGTCGGACTGTCGGCCATGAGTTCGGACGACCCCTCTCGCCGATCGTTGCTCGGGCTGGCAGGGCTCGCGAGCCTCTGTTGTATCGGCCCCGGGACCGCCGCCGTGACCGGCGGAACGACCGTCGGGCTGACGGCCGGGATCGCACAGGGCGTAGTGATTTTCGCGGTGCTCGGCGTCGTCGGACTCCTGTTCCGGCTTCGGTCGGATTGTTCGTGTTCCTCCCCCGATGCGAATCGGGAGACGCGGCGGTCTCCGAACGCGGACCTCGAGTGACCCGTCGACTCGACGAAGGACGACGCGCCGAACCACCTGCCCAGAAATTGTATAGTATTGGGGGTTCCTAAGAATACTTTAGTCGTCGCCGTTCCAATCCTCTCGTATGACCGAGACGTTCGTCGTCGGCGGCGGTGACGCAGCGGGGATGAGCGCCGGGAGCAAGGCGAAACGCGACGATCTCGAACGAGAGGTAATCGTCTTCGAGAAGGGCGAGTGGGTATCGTATGCCGCCTGCGGGGTGCCCTACTACGTGAAGGGAGAGATCGACGAACTGGACGACCTCGGGGCCGCCCGGACAGGGATCGTCGACGAAGATCAGGCCCGCGAGGCTGGATCCGATCCCGTTTCCGTGACGATTGCGGCGTCGACCCGCGCTCACTACTCCCCCGACGGCGCGGAACTCACCGTCACGCTGGTCGCCGACCGCGAGAGCGGCAGGCTGCTCGGCGGCACCGTCGTCGGCCGCGAGGGTGCGAAGCGCATCGACACGGTCGCGACGGCGCTGACGAGCGGAATGGCCCTCTCCGAACTGCAGAACGCGGACCTGGCGTACGCGCCGCCCTTCAGCCCCGTCTGGGATCCGATCCTCACGGCGGCGAAGGTTCTCAACGGGAAACTCGAGTGACGAGCCGATGACGACGATGACCGACGACTCCGGCGAGTTCGAAGCCTACGTCGCCGACCACCGCGCGGACTTGATCGACCTCGCGCTCGATCTGCTGGCAGTCGACACGACGAATCCGCCCGGCGACACGCGCGAGATCATCTCGCTGCTCGAGGAGTACCTGTCGCCGCTGCCGGTCGACGTCGAGCGGTTCGCGGTCGATCCGGCGAAGCCGAACCTGCTCGTGACGCTGCCGGGCACGAGCAATCGAACGCTACTGTACAACGGTCACCTCGATACGGTACCCTTCGACGCCGACGCATGGTCGTACGATCCGCTCGGCGAGCGCGTCGACGACCGAGTCTACGGGCGCGGCGCGACAGACATGAAAGGTGCGATCGCCGCGATGCTGTTCGCAATCCGCGCGTTCGCCGAGACCGACACCGAACCGCCCGTCGACCTCGCGTTCGCGTTCGTCAGCGACGAGGAGGTCGGCGGCGACGCAGGGCTCCCCGCGTTGCTCGAGGCCGACCAGCTCGACGCCGACGCCTGCGTCATCGGCGAGCCGACCTGCGAGAGCGACCGCCACTCCGTAACGGTCGCCGATCGGGGCAGCATCTGGCTGACGCTCGAGGCGACCGGCGAGGGTGCACACGGCTCGCGGCCGGTACTGGGCGAAAACGCGATCGACCGGCTCTACGACGCGGTCGCGACGCTACGGGAACGGTTCGGTACGCGGCGGCTCGAACTCGAACCGACACTCGAGCCGATCGTCGACGAATCGATCGCGTTCTACGAGCCGATGATGGGCGCCGAGACCGCCCGCGAACTGTTCGAGACGCCGACGATCAACCTCGGCATCCTCGAGGGCGGGGACGCGATCAATAGCGTTCCGCGGGCGGCCCGCGCGGAGATCGACATCCGACTGACCGCGGGCGTGCGGACACCTGATCTCCTCTCGGAGATTCGGGAGTGCGTCGCCGACTGCGAGGGAATCACGGTCGCCGACGTCTCCTGGAGTGTCGGTACCGCCGAACCGATCGACAGTCCGCTCGTCGAGACCGTCGTCTCGAGCGCCGAAGCAATAACCGGCGAGCGTGTGTACCGCCGGAGCGCGACCGGCGGTGGCGACGCCAAGAGACTTCGCAACGCCGGCGTTCCGACGGTGGAGTTCGCGCTCGGGACGGATACCGTCCACGCGGTCGACGAGTACACGACCGTCGACGCGCTCGTCGGGAACGCGACGGTGTACGCGCGCCTACCCGAAGTGTGGGCGTCCGCAGTCGACGGGACGGACCCGTCCGATCCCCGCGACTCAACGTGGGATTCGGGAAACGCTTAACTCACGGTCGTTCTTATTTGTGGGTATGAAGCACAATATTGGGTGGACAGATCGGATCGTCCGCGCGGTCGGTGGTGCGGGACTGGCTGCCGTCGGCATCGCAGCGCTCAGCGACGCGCTCGAGTTCGAGACGACGGCGAGTACCGCCGCGCTGTTGATCGGGGGCATCCTCCTCGGGACGGCGCTGACTCGAACCTGCCTCCTGTACCGAATTCTGGGAGTCGATACTGCCGCATAACCAACATGGATGCAGAACGATTCCAGAACACGGGACAACCCGATTGGGACTGGTGGGGAAGACTGTGGCCGACACCGGCGGCGACGCTCCGCCGCCTGGGGGTCACCCCCGGTCGGACGGTCGCGGAGGTCGCCTGCGGGAACGGCTACTTCGCGCTCCCCGCGGCCCGGATCACGGATCCCAACCCGGTCTACGCGCTCGACCTCGAGGAATCCCTACTCGAGGAGTGTACGCGCCTCGCCGAGCGACAAGAGATCGAGAACGTCGTCCCCATTCACGGCGACGCGCGACGGCTGTCTCAATTGCTCCCGGAACGAGTCGACGTCGTCTTGGTCGCGAATACGTTCCACGGCGTCGATGACAAACGGGCGTTCGTCGAGGAGGCAGCAGAATCACTCCGACCGGGCGGGCGGTTCGTCGTCGTTAACTGGCACGATCGGCCGCGCGAGACGACCACCGTCGCGGGCGAGCCGCGGGGGCCGCCGACCGACCTGCGGTTGTCGCCCGACGACGCAGCGGCCGCCGTGCTAGAGTGCGAGACGTTTTCCCTCGAGGAGCGGATCGAACTTCCGCCCTATCATTACGGGCTGCTGTTCGAACGGACGACGAGTGAATCGACGGCCGGCGACCGGTGACTGTTATCCGTCGCCCGAGGGAGAAATGCGAGTTCGGGCGTTCGGTCAGTATTTCATAGTACACCCAAGATTATTACCGTCTGGTTCCGTAGGGAGAGGTATGCAGCCGAGCACGACGATGACGCCAACCGAACTCAGGGCGGATATCCCCGCCCTGCAGGAGGGAACCTATCTCAACTTCGGCGCTCACGGTCCAAGTCCGAAATACGTCGTCGATGCCGCCGACGAGTTCGTCCGCGAGCACGAGTACGAGTCGCCGGTCGGCGACCACCCCTACGAGACGGCGTTTCGAGCCTTCGACCGCACTCGAGAGCGAGTCGCGTCGTTCGTCGGCTCCGACACGGACGAGATAGCGCTCACCGAAAGCACGACGGCCGGGATCAACGCCGTCGCCAACGCGATCGACTGGCAGCCCGGCGACGTCGTGGTCCGGACGGACATCGAGCACCCCGCCGGAATCCTCCCGTGGCAACGCCTCGAGCGAGAAGGTGTCGAGGTCCGAGTCGTCGAGACCGAAGCTGGTCGCGTCGATCTCGAGCGCTTCGCCGAGGCCGTCGCGGATGCCAGAGTCGCCTGCTTCAGCGCGGTCACGTGGACCCACGGGACGCGGCTGCCGGTGGCGGAACTGGTCGATATCGCCCACGACGCCGGCGCGCTCGCGCTCGTCGACGCCGTCCAGGTCCCTGGACAGCTGCCGATGGACGTCCGGGAGTGGAGCGCCGACGCGGTCGCCGCCGCGGGGCACAAGTGGCTGCTGGGGTTATGGGGCGGCGGCTTTCTCTACGTCGACCGCGACGTCGCCGAAGGCCTCGAGCCGCGGACGGTCGGCTATCGAAGCGTCGAGACGCCGTCCGCCGATCCCTACGAGTACGCGGCCGGCGCACGTCGGTTCGAAGTCGGGTCAGCGAACCCGGCACCCCACGTTGCGCTTCGGGAAGCAATCGACGTGATCGACGAAGTTGGGATCGACCGGATCGAAGACCGTGTCCACCGTCTCGCTGGCCGGCTGGCCGACGGCGTCCCCGACGACCGGCTACTCAGTCCGTCGCCACCGGAATCGGGACTCGTGACGATCGACGTCGACGATCCGGAGGCGACGGTCGAACGGCTGACCGCCGACGGGATCGTCGTCCGGGCCCTGCCGTCGCCGAACGCGATTCGGGCGTCCGTCCACGCGGTCAACACTCCCGGGGACGTCGACCGACTGCTCGGGGGACTGGAGCGCGAGTGGTAGCACGAAAGCGGCCGAGCGGAACTCACTCGATTCGAACGTCGAATCGCGTCGGACATTCCCCGATACGGTTCGTATCCGGTGAGTACTCGATAACGCCGAGTGCGTCGATCATCGGGCGGTGGACGTGGTGAAGCGAACACGCCACGCACGCGACGGTCTCGTCGTCGACTGCGTCCGCGCCGTTTTCGCGGGCAACGATTCCGGCCGCCAGCTCGGCAGTTCGATCGGCGACGCCTGTCCCGCGAGGACGTCGAGAGTCATTCGACGCCGGTCGCTCCCGAGCAGTCACTGTGACGGTGACGACCAGAATGGTCGCGAGACGGGCGGCGACGAGACGACCGGTCACTCCGAAATTCATGTGTATCACTACGACAGACGTGTCGCTACGGGACATACTCGAGTCCTCGTTCTTCCCGACTGAGAATCGGGATCCGCGCGAGCGGAACCCGTACTCGACCCGAAAACCGCGCAGCCGACGGATCGCCAGACGACCAGTTTGTGGCGGAAGGAAGACCGCGAGCGGATGGGAACGGTCAGTTGGACCGAACCACGCGGCGGAATTCGCCTCGTTTTTCGTCGTCGCTCGAGAACAATCGACAACGATGGACAGAGAGTCGACGAAAGACGTCGATCCGAACGACGCAGAACACCGCGAGATAGGCGCGGGCCTCCTGGACGAAGATATGGGACCGAGTTCTGCCATGGCCCACCTCTACCGCGGCGAGATTCACCGGATGAAGTTCTGGCGAGAACGGCTCGACCAGACGACGTACTGGGCGATCGTCGTGATGAGCGCAATCCTCACGTGGTCGTTCTCGAGTCGGAACAATCCCCACTACGTCGTGTTGTTGGGTGCAGCGGCGGTGACCGCGTTCCTGATCATCGAGGCCCGTCGTTACCGCGGGTACGACATCTGGCGCGGGCGCGTCCGAACGCTCCAGAAGAACGTCTTCGCATACGGGCTCGACCCCTCCGCCGGCCTCGAAGACCCGTCGTGGCGCGAGAAATTGAGCCAGGACTACCGACGGCCCGCGATCAAGATTTCCGCCGGAGAGGCGATCGCCCATCGCCTGCGGCGGATCTACCTGCTCCTGTATACGATAATTCTGGGCGCGTGGGTCGTCCGCATCACGGCGTTCGCCAGCCAATCCTGGCCCGAAAGCGCCGCCATCGGCGAGATTCCGGGTCTCCTCGTCTCTGCGACGGTCGCCGCGTGCTACCTCCTCGCGGTGTTCGTCACGGTTCGACCGCGAACGTGGAAAGCCGAGGACGAACTCCACGAGGCGGAAATCGGCCGACATCGTTGAAACGGTGTCGACGACGAAGGAGCCGGAGTTCGTTCGGGGCGACGGCACGGCCAGCCCACCGGGGAGTGGTCATTCCGCACCCACTGCCGTCGGAACTGGTCTTGCGTTCGTATTCTGGACCTCGCTCGTTGCTACTCTCGCTCACCGCGATCTCGATCATGTCGACTATCGACTCGGCGTTCTGTTGATCGTTGGGACGACGATCGGTATTGAACTCGGTAAACGAACACTACTCGTACTCGCTGATTTCGGACTTGCGAATCTCGGTGTGAGCAGACTCCCTGTCGTCCTTGCTGTCGAAGCTCAGTACAGTCGAACAGGGAGAGACAGTCGGGAACGGAGCGCTCGCGACCGTGCGCTGGTACGATGGCGAGCCGGTCGGCGACGGCCACCTGCAGGGACAGTTCACGGCCCTCAAAGACGTCGTCGGCGACATGATCGACAAAGGCGTATTCACGCTATCGACGGCGAGGCAGTATCTGAAACGAAAGCTGGCCGAGCGGATCGGAGACCGACAGGAGCTACTTATCCCAACTGGCGAATCACCCCTCGAGAAAGCGAGCCTGAACCACTCCTAGGTCGGTCTGCTTCGTGGCAACTGCTGTTTTTTCAGGGGCAGGAATGGGTGAGCCCCTACGTGGGCTCGTGATTCCATGACCGAGCAACCAGCCGACGATCCGTTCCACGACTGCGAGTTGAGCCCCGAGGCAATCTTGGGAACGCACACCTTCGAAGACGTCCTATTCACCGACGAAACGGAGACACCGGTGAACGTGCTGACGGGCCAAACGCCAGCGCACTCGCAAGCGACCGTCGACGAAGCACGTGAGTTCGCAGCCAGTATTGACACCGACACACCACAGATCGCACTCCCAGCCTCGGTGGAGACCCAGATCGAGACCGCCAGCAAGCCCTACACCGCAGCCGCATTCTTCCATTTCAAGGCAATCGGCTCGCTCGAACTGCATCGAACCTACCACGCGGCGTACGAGTCGGATGGGTTCTCGGTCGCATTCGAGGCCAACTACGAATCTGGGGATCTGACCATCACCGTCGAGCGTGCGGACGACCCCTGAGAGAGGAAAGTGCCGAGAGTGGTTTTTCTGCGCCGGCGATGGGTGCCGGCGCAGTACGGGGTGAGCGAACGACGGGTCCCGGTGCGTCGGCGCTTCGAGGTGTTCGAGATGCATATGGTAATTTACGCGCTGGTAGAGGCATCGACAGAAAACGAAGCGCTATCCACCGGAAAGGCGGTGTTCGAGCGATTGGTCGGCGCCAATCCACACGCCTGCGCTGTGTTTGACTACTTCGTCACCTTCGACGACGAGGACACAACCGTTGCAGGCAAAGCGCGGTGGGGCGACCTCCCGATTGCGGCGGTCGTCGATTCCGAGAAAGGGCAAGAACTGCTCGAGCGTGGATGGGAAGCAACGAAAGCGGAGTTCGAGCGTAATCTCGACCAAGTGAGAGAGGCACTTGACGAGCTCTCCAGCGAGGATATCATGCGCGATGAGAGCCTTGCTCGGCACGCGTTCCACCAGGTCGGCGCGTACGACGGACCGACGATCTTCCTCTACAACGAATACGCGAACGGCATCCGGCATCGCGAGCAGTTGGATCGATTCCTTGAGGAAAGTGAGGATCTCTGGATTGTGCCCGCGGACGTCCACTTCTGATCGACTATGCCCCGAATCACTAACTGGCGACGGGAGAGCCGGACGACCACACTCAAGTACCGGAACGCTGAGACCGGAGCGATAGCGGTTCTACAGGCTGAGCAGGCCGAGTGCCTCGGGGCTTGACCCCGAGGCGGTTCACTGGAGAGACGTCAGTGGATGCTGCTAATACTGATACAGATACTACTTTGACTCCCGAGGGAGCTATTGCAGAACCGGGCTCTGAAGGGATTGATCGAGTATATCTCGAGGAAAAGAACGATCTTCTCGAGGCCCGTATCGACGAGTTGGAGCAGATCATTGCTAACCAACGTGACCAGATCGAACAACTCACAGCAGAGCGCCAGCAGTTGCGATCGATCGTTGAACAGCAAGAGAGCGACCTCAAGGATACCACTGAGCCACCCTCCGAGAAAGATAAAGGGTCGTCATCACTGCGAACACGGATGCAGCGATTGTGGCGGCGAAGATGATCTTCCAGATAGTTACCCCACAAGTGAAATCACCTGTCGATGCGTGGGGTAACTCCCGAGGAGAACAATTACTCGAGCAATTTCGCTGCTTACCAGGACGTTTTCTCATCCCCGAAGGGGTGAGGGGAATCATAGACTCCCCTCACTGACTATGAGTTCTGAACCACCAACACCGAAACCGGGAGTCGGCTACAAGACGCCTCGAGAGATAACGGCCACGTCACGGGAGACTCGTCGACACCTCTCTGTTCCAAACGACCGTAGCAGAGTCTCGATCGTCTCGTACGTGGAGTGGGTTCTGATCGAACTCACACATGAAGGCCTCGCTGCCGAGTACCGGTCGTCACATCTCTGGGGCACCAAACGCACACAGTATACCGCAGAGAATCCTCGAGGAGAGGTCTTCTTAAAGTATCACTACGATGCTCGAGTTGGTTGGCATACCGAGACACTCGGTCGGGAGGAACTTCGAACAGAGTTCGTGAACAGGTTGGCACGATCTCGGCCAGAGACATCAGATCCGGATTTCGATGCAACGTGTCGACGTGACTGTTTCGTGCTCAAACCGATCAGACAACTTCCTTAGCGAGAGATACGAAATAATTCGGAAGCATGCCAAACTATTAGTCCAAGGCAACTCTACAGGGACCAATGAGCGATCAATCACGTGCATGGCCAGCGGAGATGGACGCTGCTGACCGCGTCAGGCATGTTGCGTTGACTCGAACGACGCCACAAAATGCTGGCTGGATTGCCGAAGAGGCGGATGTCTCGAGGGATACGGCTGCCAAATATCTCGATCGCATGGCCGATCAGGGCGACCTCGAGGTCGTCGAAACAGCTGACGGTATGTGCTACAAGCCAGACGACATCACGCAATTCCTGCGCGAAGTCCGCACCCTCGCTGAAGAACAGTCTGTAGACGAACTCACCAATGAATTGCGTGCAATCGGTGACGAAATCGACTCGTGGAAAGCAGCGTACGACGTCGAGTCACTCGAAGAACTTCGCCGGAGTATTGGACGTGAGGATCTGTCGTCCAGCGATCGACGTGAGCGCCTCGAGACTATCGAGGAATGGGAGTACAACATCCAGGTACGGGAAGCGCTTCAGCTTGCCATCAGCCTGCAGAGTTCACTGACGAAGCTTGACGCAGATCCGCGTATCGGGGAGATTGGCACAGGGACGCTCCCGCAAGAAGGCTAACAAACAGATGGTACTGTTTCTTGCTGGCGGCCGAGGATTCACTCGGCGCGAAGGACTTCGTCGGATCAAAGAACGCCTCGAGAAAGAACCTGGTTTTTCCAACGTCCAGTATCGACCATCACGACTCCGTCCTCGATCTGTTGTTGCCGACGTTGATACTGAGATGTTCTTAGGGAAAGAATTTCCACGAAAACAGACTACTTTTGAGGTTGCCTGGCGTCCCCGTGCTGGTACTGATGTCCAGCGTGTGCAGTGGGCCGACGATGCAGTCAGTCTGGGATGGCACAAAGATGACGACCACGAAGACCTTGGGACAACTCACTTCCAGATCGAGACTGATGAGGAACTAATCCACGAACCTGGACACCTCGAGGCGGAAGCGCCCCTGAGTTTTCTGGAAACCTGCCTGCAGCGACTCCCTGCAAGGGTTGAGGGAACAATTACGGACTGAATTTGTTACTCTCGATCCGATAACCTCGTCGAGAGACGATCGAGGTGCTCCTGTGCAGACTCCTTGCGAGACTGTGTGACTTCAGGAAGGTATTCGGCTTCGCAGAGTTCGCTTGCTTCGACAGAAATCTTGAGAACTGCCCCTTCGTGCTGAGCCTCCGGTGGCAACGTCGTTACGGCGACGTCGAGTTGGTCGACGGTCTCGTCGTCCTCTTCGAGCAAGAGCACCGCTGTCTGTCCGTCGACGATCCGATCGAGCGTCGCGGTGTACGTCTCACTCATTAGCCGACTAGTGGTGCTGTAGGCACGTCAATCGGGTGGGTGAGCGAGGCCTGTGTGTCGTCATCATCTGGTTTCGCCTCGGGGAGAGCTGCAGCATCAGTCGAGAACTCGTGTTCCGTCTCGAGTTCGACATCGCTCCCGTCAGTCGTGAGGACGACGTCGCCGTGAACGGCGGTCCAGTACGTTTCGATTCCTTGATCAGCGAAGTCCTCGAGAACCTCATCGTGTGGATGGCCGTACTGGGAGTCATACGCACTCGAGATGATCGCCACGTCCGGTGTCACCTGGTCCATGAACGGTGTTGTCGAGGACGTCGTCGAACCGTGGTGGCCCGCCTGATACGCGTCTGCCTCGAGTTGGTCTCCATGTTCGTCAACCATTCGTTGCTCCGCAGCGGTTTCCGCATCGCCGGTGGTGAGATAAGAGAACTCACCGAACTCGATGGAGAGTGCTACACTATTATCGTGAAGGTCGGAACCCGAGTCTCCTTCGGGCGGGTTGAGCACGTCGACGTTCGCGTTGCCGAACTCGAAGTGATTGCCGTCTTCGACGACCAGAAGTTCGATGTCGTGGTCTTCGATGGTGTCGAGATATCGCTCGTAGGTCTGGCTCGTGTGTGCAACGCCAGAGTCGTAGGCTGTGCCGATGCCATCACGTTCGGTTTCGTAGTGTTCGATGATCGCATCGTGGCCGCCGATGTGGTCGGCATGCCCGTGTGTTGCGACGAGCTGGTCTCCCTGACCCGAATGGATATTGAAGGGTTCAAAGTCATTGATGAGTTGGACGTTTCCATTCCTGACCGGGCCACCATCATTCACGGACGAAACTCGAAAGGGAAGAGCAGCTTCATTGAGGCCACCCGGTTCAACCTATTCGGCAGAGACAATGACGATCCATTGATCACGAGACCGATCAACCGGAACTACAAGAAGCTAAAAACCGACGGGTACTGGCGGAAGGGCCGCCGCAACTACCTAGTCCACCGGGAGATGGAGCGGAATCAGAGCTATGAAGGCTACAATAAGCCCAACGTCATCGAAAATCCGGAGGACAGTGAACACAGCGAGGCGGAGCAGCGCACCCAGTCAGAAGTCGACGACTTAATCGGCATCACACCGCTGTATGAGCAGGGTTTCGACCGGTTCAACCTATTCTCCTTGTTCAGCATTATCTCCGGTGACCTCCGCAGCTTCTATGGTTGGGACGAGGCCACAGATCTGATCGATCTCCTGTTCGGTATCAAGCTCACCAAGGTGGATAGGGCGATACGCAGTGAACTTGAGGAGTGCAAGTTGGAGGACGAAGAACAGGAAGCGAAGACTCGGTTGCTGGAGTACAAGCAGCGGGCTAAACGGATCAATGACGAAATCCAGGAGCTGCGGCAGGAGCAGGAACAGGTAGAGGACCAGCTTTCTGAGAAGGTAGAAAGACGGGAGGAACTTGACCGGCTTCTCGATAAGAGCGAGACAGACTCAGCTCTCTCCGAGAAAATCGATTTGAAGGATGAGATATCGGATACTCAGTCTCGTCTCCAAGAGAAGGAGGACCAGCTTTCTGAGAAGGTAGAAAGACGGGAGGAACTTGACCGGCTTCTCGATAAGAGCGAGACAGACTCAGCTCTCTCCGAGAAAATCGATTTGAAGGATGAGATATCGGATACTCAGTCTCGTCTCCAAGAGAAGGAGGACGAGTTCCGGAGTGTGAAGCAGGAAATCTCTAAGTTGAAGGATGAAACTGCAACCGACGAGATTGCACCCGCTTTACAGGAAATCCAACAGCTGATCTCACTGCCGAACCGGTGTCCGGTCTGCACCCGCGATGTTGACCCGGAGCAGCAGCAACGTTTCAACGACCACGGCGACTGTCCACTCTGCGGGAAGGATGCTCCGGATGACCGTTACGAAACGGTGTCTGAGGTTGACGAGGAAGGCGAGGTAGTTGAGCGGGAGAAAAGGCAGGAAGAACTGGAAGAATTGGAGAGCCGGCAGAGGACACTGGAGGGCGAGATCGAGTTCTTGGAAGAGGAGCTGGAGGAGAAGAGAGACCAGCTTGAAACCCTAAAATTGCGGGAGGAGCAGTCTGGCTTTGCAGAGTACAAGCGTGAGAAGGAGAAGGTAGAGCAGGAAATCGAAAATTTGCGGGACAAGAACACTTCTCTTGAGCTCAGTATTGACGCAAAGAAGGGCACGTTGCATGGTGTTGCCCGGCAGGTATGGGAGTGGAGCCAAATTGACGAGGAAGGACAGAGGAAGGAGCAGCGGATGGATGCGTTGGAGTCCTATCAAAGCATTATATCCGAGGAGCGGAAGAAAGCCCGTCGACGGTTGAAGAACAGACTGGAAGAACGGATGGAATCCCTCTTGGACGTCTTCACACGCGGCACCTTTGCCAATGCCACCGGTGTCCGCTTCGACAGAGGCGATTCGTACAGCTACACGATCCACCGGACAGACAACACACAGAGATCGCCAGGACTGTTGGGACAGACTGATGCAGAGCTCCTTCTGCATATGCTGCTTTTCCACACTACGGTTTTGGCAGAGTTAGAGGAGGAGCGCGAGACGGTTCCGCTCAAACTGCTGCTGATTGACTCGCCGTACGGGAATGGTCCGGACGATGAGAACGCAGCAGACGTTACGGACTTCTTGTTGGAGCTTCCTGAAATCCTGGAAAGCTACCAACTGATTGTGGCGATGGCGGATTCAAACCTGACCGGCCGGGACAAGCTGGAGGAGTTCTACGCCTTGGAGCCGGTTGAGCAACATATCTGAAAAGTTGATTCCCGTATGGGCATGCATAGGAGAAACGGCCTCGGCGCTCATAGTGCCCTTCATTACGTTTTCGAGGACTACGACACCGTAATTCAATCCCGCCAAATCCCTCAGTAGATTCGGCAGTCCTGCACAGAGTTTTTCGTCCCCTCAATGGGTGAGGGGCTCACCGTACTGGTGGGTTCCCCGAAACACGATGAGAACAATGGCAACCAGAGACATCTACGAAACGGGCTTCGACGAGGACGTCCAGACAAACTCCAGCACGAACCTATGTCCGGAGTGCGATGGCCAGGTCACTACCAACTCGGTCGAAACCATCTGTGAGGACTGTGGACTCGTTATTGACGAACAACGAATCGACCAGGGTCCTGAATGGAGAACTCACGATCAGGACCAGCGAAAGCGGACGGGTGCTCCACTTACAGCGGCACGTCATGACCGAGGACTTTCAACCGAGATCGGTCGCTGGAAAGATGCGAACGGGAACAAACTCTCCGGGAGAAAGCGCCAGCAGCTATCCCGGATGCGGCGTGAACAGACTCGTGGTCGCTTCCAGTCGAAAGCCGAGCGAAACCTCGCACACGGCTTGGGTGAAGTTCGAAGAATCGCGAGCGTCCTCGAGCTCTCAGGTTCGGTTCGGGATCAGGCGTGTCAACTGTTCCGGAGCGCTCAAAGCGAAGACCTGCTTCGAGGCCGATCAATCGAGGCGATAGCTGCAGCAAGCGTCTATGGAGTCTGTCGCTGTAACGGCCACTCGCGGTTACTCGACGACGTCGTCGACGCAGCACGCGTTGAACAATCGAGAGTCACGAATGCGTACAAGACACTGAATACAGAACTCGGGCTGCCGACCCAGCCTGTTCGCCCTAGCGAATTCATCCCCCGACTTGCGTCAGAACTCGATGTTCCAGCGTACATCCGACAGCGAGCCCGAAGGTTGGCTGAACAGTCTGAATCGACAGGAGTGGCGTCGGGTGTCAAACCATCAGGATTCGCAGCCGCCTGTCTGTATAAGGTGGGTCGTGAAGAGGGACGATGGCTGACGCAGGCGGAAGTCGTTGCGGCGGCGAGCGTCACTGCAACGACCATCCGGTCGCATCAAGACACGTTAGAAGAGCAGATGACATCCTCTCCGGCGTGAACGCCGGGGTTTCCTCACGCTGGGGGTATCGCTTACCGGCCCACGGAGGCAACTTTCGGGTTCGTGCGCTCCTCGTTGGAACAAGAGTGTGGTGACTCTGACCATTCGTGGTCGTTCCACTTGAGGCGCACAGGCCGTGCCATCGGCCGTGTTACCGTCGTCTGCCGTCTCAGGAACGTCTCGCTTGCCGTAAGGTCCGCGTGCCCCTCAAAGCCGCACGGACACGTCAGCGTGTCGCGGTGGCGCGTCGTCCGCTCGGTTGAACCGCACTGTGGGCACTCTTGGCTTGTCCACGCTTCCGACCGAGTTTCGACCGTCATACCATACTCCTCGGCAGTACACGCGAGTCGGTCGATGAACTGCCGGAACGCCCAGAAGTTGTGCGTCTTGGCGTTCGCTTCGACCGACCAATGCGTATCGAGTACGTCCGTTAACGCGCCGACATACACCGTGGAGACACCTTCACTGTGCAACCGTTCGATGAGGTGGCGTACGAGCGCGTCTTGGGCATGGTCGCGTCGTCGTGTCCGCCGTCGGTATAGCGACCGTATCCGGTGGCTGCTGTACCGGCCGTCGTCCAAGAGCGACTGCAACCGCGCGATTTCTCGCGTCGTCTCGCGAAACCGCTCGAACAAGTCGTGCCCTTCGTACAGCAGTTGCGTGCCGGTCGTGGTCGTACAGGCGACGAGATTGTTCGCACCAATGTCCAGAGCGGCGGTTTCGCCCGCCAGTGGTTGTGCCAGCCGAGAAGTGCCGATTGTGACTGGCTGAAAGGCCCTGAATGTTTGTGCGTTCTCGTCCCAGAACAACTCCAACCGGCCCTGCTTGTCGTACTCTTCCCAGTTGGGGTTGCCCCGGACTTCGAGCCGGAGACGTTCGCGGTGTCCCAGACCGTACTCGTCTTTCAGGTCTTGGCCGACGAGAATTTCGAGTCGGGAGTATTCGCCCCACTCGACGGAGTACGACGTGTTGCGGATGTACGTTCGGAGTTCGCGTCCTTCGCGTTCGTTGCCCCAGTATCCGGGCTTCCCGTTGGCTTCGCCCTTCTTCTTGAGCGCGAAGAACGACCGCCACGCTTCGCGGTTCTTCCGTTCGATTTGCTGAACGGTCGAAGCTCCGAGCGTGTCTCCGTACCGCCCGCGATACTCGCTTATGTCCCATACGTCGGCGTTTGGGTCGGCGTAGTGTTCGCGGCGCTCGTAGTTGATTTCGTTCCAGAGAGCGGCAGAAGCGTCCAACAGGCGTTGAAGCAACTCCTCGTCCTTCTCGGACTGAGGAATCACATCGAACGTGTTGGTCCGCTTCATTAACTTCTCCTTGTACCCGAAGGCTAATGTATGTTTAGTTTTTGTATGTTTGTATGGTGAAAAACATCCACGTGGTGGTTGACGACGACGTGCATGAGCGGTTAGACCGAATTAAGAAGGAACACGGCCTAACGTGGGAAGGAATGTTGCTCCACGCGGCGAAAGACTTGGATACTCTAGACTGAGCAGTGTCGGCGGCAGTTCGACAGTTGTCAAATTCACGCCCGCCGTGAACAGCAGGACTCTCTCCTTGAATCAGGTAGCCTGACGATGCTCCTATACAAGCACCGTCGAAAGGAATAATTTTCTTAGGAAATTATTTGTTCATAGAGTGCGTAGCACCCAGTATGACCGAGACGTGGGATGACATCAACGAACAGGTCAAAGCGGACTGGAAAGAGGATACCACGCCATTCGAGCGGGTGTACGAAATCGTTGAGCAAACCCACGGTGGGCAGTCGGCAGCCGAGATCGCTGACCGCGCCCTCGTGAGCGAACCGACGGCACGTCGACACTGCAAGGCGCTCGTGAACACGGGCTTCGCCGAGACGGAGCAGGACGGCCAAACAACGCTGTACAAGCGAAACAGCGACCGGGTGTTGATGTCGCGGATCCGCGAGCTTCGTGAGGAAGTCAATCGGCCGGAGTTGCTCGACAGCATCAAGGAAATGAAGGCCGAGATCCGACGCTATGAGGACCGCTACGACGTGGTGTCACCCGAAGAGCTCAGCCAGCAACTCGACGCCGACGAGACGGAGGGCTGGGACGACCTCACCGCGTGGCGAACGACGCGGCAGAATCTCGCCGTCGCCCAAGCAGCACTTGCCTACGACGAGGCCAGCCACCAGCTTGCTGTATGAGCGAGGACGACCGAGCCGGCGAGTTCGGACCGATCTATCTCCCGGCGCTTCAGCAGATTCGTGACCTCTGGCTCGAGCTTGAGCCGTTAGTCGACGCAACCTCGTACGATGACGTCGTCGCACCCACGGAACTGCAGATCAGTCTCAGCGACGGCCTTGGAGACGCCGACGCTGCGCGACTCGATATCCAGTGGAGCGAACTGGGGATGTATTCGTTTCATTACGTCGATAGCGAAGACATTAACTGGCGATTCGATCGGCACCCGAATACACACTCACCCGAAATCCATTTCCATCCTCCTCCCGAGGCCACCACGACGGCAGCCGAACCGTCCTGTATCGACGTGACCGAGGTGTCACTCGTCACTCGTGCAGTCCATACGATGTGGCGAGCAGCGTACGAGCACGATGACCTGGATCGGCTGAATAGTGCGTCAAATCCACCGTAAGGATGACTACCGCGAAAGTCTAGAAGGGATCTCACCATTGAGACACGGCCGTAGCGGTATCCCGTCGCGCCCGTAGTGGTGTTGATGCGGCACTGCAACAGTATCGCGACTTCTCTCAGAGTGAGAACGTTCCGATCTGGAGCGAAAGCGAGATCGACGTATCGGTTTTTCCCGCTCGCGCTGGAACACCGTCCACGCACATGGACGTAACCGAAAACATGGTTCGGGATGTCTGCACGGACGCGGTCTTCGAGCGCGGCGAACGATACCTTGCTGAGGGCCGTGTCCATGAAATTCACCGCGTCGACGCCACCGTAACCGCCGTCGTGAGCGGCAGCCGTCAGTATGATGTCCGTGTTGACCTCGCCGCCGACGGGTTTGCCCCGTGGTGCGACTGTCCGTACGACGGGCCGGGAACGTGCAAGCACGTCGTCGCCGTGTTGCTTCGGTGTGTTGACGACCGCCCCCCAGACGAAGGCGATCGACTCGACGCTGCACTCAACGGTGCCGACGCCGACGAGCTCCGCGCGTTCCTGCGTGAAGAACTCGTGACCGATGCGGACCTCCGCGATCGGTTTCACGCCCATGCCGGTGGGTCAACGAGGCGGTCGGTCAACGAACTTCGCACCTCGATCGATCGGCGGTTTGAGGAGACGAACCCTGAGTACGACATCGTTTTCGAGCCGATCGACTTCACGCAGTGGTTCGATCTCGCGAACGAGTACCGCAAGCAGGGGCAGTACAGATCAGCGATGATCGTCTACCGGGGACTTATCGAGTCGCTTGACGACAACATGGAGCGCGTCGACGGCGCATACGACCACTTCTCGAGTGCGTTCAGACGGGCACTCGACGGGTACGTCGACTGTGTCGTGGCCACGGAACGCGACGCCGACACGGTCACAGACGCCGTCGCATTCCTCGATGAGCGAGCGACGTCGGGAACGCCATTCCTCGCGGAGCACTTCGAGCGGGCAGCGGCCGAGCTCCGAGAAAAGGTAGGCGAACAGTCCTGCGAGTAGCTCACGCGGCGTCGACGACGTTCGGAGCGCGTCATGACTGGTCCGCGACGAGCGATACTTGGACTCGCCGATATTGAGGGGCACCGCGTCAGTGAGGGCGGCGACATCAATGGTCGTAGCGCATCATACACCTAGTGATGTATTGGAGAGCGTTACGAGGTGTCTTCGCGTAATTCAAGAAGAAGTCGCGAGCACGGTCACCCTGACGTTGAAATACCATCCCGGCAGAACCTACGAGCCAATCGATGTACAACCGAGATTCTGACTTTGAGGAGCTGCGGCCGACCGGCGAGGCGACCCACATGCCAGACGATAAGCTGAGCGGATGTGGGGATTGGGAGGCCCGCCGGCAGCGTGTTGCATCAACCAGTACAGGATATCCTGACCAGCAGACCGAGTCTGAAAACAAGTGTCGATCCTGTGGGGCATCGATTCCGACCTCTCAGACGAAGTGCCGGTTCTGCCTCACGAACCATCTTGATGGAACCAGCGACGAGAGTCCCACACCAGATACTGAGTGGATACTACTCCATATCGTCCATCTGCTCGTCGAGGCGTCGACGTTCTATACCGCCGTCGCGAAGGGTGCTGCTGCGGCCACGCTACTCACGAAGGCTGACAGGGACCCAGCGGTCGACAACTGCCAACTGATCTACGACCTCGATGTGAACCGCCTCGGGGTCAAGCCCCGAGGCTTCCCGTGGTTTAGTCGGACACTCCCACGATACCATCGGTCTGATAACCTCGAACGGTGTCGTGGGTCACGGTCGGGGCGTCCACGGCCCCCGATGCCTGCCGTCGCACCTTCCGAACAACGGGAAGTCTGTTGAGAGCAGGCACATTCCAGACCTGATGCTTCTTGATGCCTTTCACGGCGATATTGACGCTTGCACCACGGTCGCTGTGGTCTTGGTGGGAACACGACCGACACTTGAACCGCTTCTTGTTGCGGTTCGCTCGCTCGGCATGCCCGTACATCGGACACCGTTGACTCGTCTTGTACGGGTCAATCCATCCAGTCGGAATCCCCTCGAACGCCGCCTTGTACGACGTATAGAACTGTAGGGCGCGGAAGGGGAGGTGGTGCAAGCGTCGGTTCATCCGCGTGCCGTAGTCGATACTGTCGCGCATCTCTTTGAGGTCTTCAAAGACGATGCACGGCCTCTCGAACTGCTGGCTCCACTCTACGATGTGCCGAGACACGTTGTGGAGTCGGTCACGGACAAACCGTTCCTCACGCCCTTCGAGCGTGTCGTGTATGCTGTCTTTTCCCGCGTTCTGGACGCGCTTCCGCATCGTGAAATAGCGGTGGCGCTCGAACTTGATTTCGGGGAAGTCGATGACCAACGAGTCCTCAACGTCATCCTCAGAGAGTGCGGTGAGGGCCACGTTGTCCTCGTTCACGTCCACGCCGACAACCGTCCGTGAGTGCTGCTTGTCTCGAACAGATTGCTCGGTGTTGGTGACGTTGACGTGCAACTCGGCGTTCTCGTCGTGGAACAGGGCTTCCGCCGTCCCAATCTTCCACTCGTCGCTCGTGAGCGCAGTCTTGAGAATGTCGAGGTGGGCGTCACTCCCGTCGAGGACGCCCTTGGCGTGCTTGTAGGGTTTCGCGCTGATACGGAACGCCACGTTACCGTCGTCGGTGAGCGACAGGTTGTAGCCCTCCTCGTAGTTGGCTCGGAGCGGGTACGCACCGTCCTTGGTGTGACTCGGCTGACCAAAGTCGTCGTACTCGTAGTAGTTCTCCATCGCGCCGAGAGCCTTGGCGACGACGCGCTGAGTCGTGTTCTTCACGAGGTTGGCGTCGTCGGCCACGCGGTCGGGAATCGCGTCCCAGTCCACGCCTTGCTTGGCGAGTCGAATGGTTTCGTTGTACACCGAGCGGGCTTCGAGCGTGGCGTCGTACAGTAGGCTCTCGTTGTCACTCTGGATGTCGAGTTGGAAGTCCAGCGTCTTGACGAGAGCCTGTGCGTCGGTCATTCTTCGTCTTGTTCGGTGGGTTCTGAGGTTCGGACGACCTTCACGTCCGCACCACGCCAGCGTTTGGGGACGGTAACGTGGGCACTGTTCCCGAACGGTTTGACCTCACCGTCGAGAACTTCCTCGCCGTCGATTTCAAAGCGATTCACCATACCTGTGTATATCCTTCGGATATACTTAACTGTGTTGGTGGAGTGGGTTCGATATGGGCGAGAAGCGGTCGAACCACACGGTGTACAACGTCAACTACCACTTCGTGTGGTGTCCGAAGTACCGCCACGCCATCCTCGAACCAATCAAGACTCGCTAGAAGCGAGTTTCCGCGATGTATGCAACGAGTACGGCTACGAGATACTGTCGCTCCACATTTCGCCCGACCACGTACACCTGTTCCTATCAGCCCACCCGAAGTACGCGCCGAGCGAGATTGTGCGGACAGTCAAGAGTATCACAGCGCGGGAGATGTGGGAACAGCATGAACCGTTCTTGGAGGAGTATCTGTGGGGTGGTGGATTCTGGGAGGAATCGTACTACGTTGGGACGGCAGGCGACGTTTCGACAGACACGATTGAGCAGTATATCGAGCGCACGGAACACGTTTAGCGGAGCGTACGGCCTTCACCCTCGGGGTCAAGCCCCGAGGCACTCGGCCTGCTCAGCCTGTAGAGCCCGCTGCACAGCTGGCCGACAAGTGGCCCTCGCTGCCCGAAGCAGTTCGAGCTACCTCCGAAAGCGGTGAACAGCTACTCACCGCCGCTCGTGAGCGGACGGGACAGACAGATTCGACGCATTTGCGGAATGAAGGGGCGCACACGACGTTCCTCTACGACGAGGGTGGGTACGACATTTGCGTCGAAGGTCGGCTTACAGCCCTACTGGAGAGCGCGGAGAACGACGTCTGGTTGGTGCCAGCAATTGCACTTCAGCGATCCGTCGATGACGAGCACTTAGAGGATCGTCAACCCAGTGCTCCCTCGAAAACACGTCTTGAATGTCGCAAGTGTGGTCGAATGACTGAGCATCAGTTCCAAGAGCTCGAGACTGTCCCAAATGACGAGTGGTCGGGCCAGCCGATGTGGAATTGCCAAGTATGTCAGTCTCCTTGTCACGGACCAGATCCCGAGTAGGATAATCGGCTGAGTAGTATCTTAACCAACGCAGAATGTAAATTCCCAAGACTGTTGGTTAAGACTTGTCGCGTACGAACGTACCGGTGGCTAGTACACGCTCCACTACATTCACTGGGGCGTAGCGAACCTGAAGCTCAAACACCACATCACAGCTGAAACGCCGTTCGATGGCGAAGGCACCGACTCCAAGTGGGCGAAACAGCTGCTGGCGGAACTGGCCGATGGCCTCGAGGCAGATGCCGTCGAGCCGAAACCCCGCGCCACCGGCCTCACGCTCGACGAGATCGTCGCTGACCACCTCGACTATCTCCATCACGAGGCGTTTTTCGTGGTGTCGACGACGTTCGAGGTGACCGCGTATCGGACGCTGTGGTTCGGCCTGCAGTACGACTCGGAGACGTGGCTGCACGAGACGGACGACCCCCTACCCGATGGACCGATCGTCCCGTGCCCGTCCTCTCTGGACGCCACTCGAGCCCGTTCTCGAACAGAAGCGGCCGTTAGCCGGCAATGATATTGTGTTGTATTGGAATTCAGGTACGGTCCTTATTTCGCTCAACCGTGTTAGGTTCCCCAGTGCCAGTATCCAGTTTCACCGAGTTCGACAGGAACCATCGCTCGCAACACGTCGATATCCGTTCGCTCGGAATCACCTCGAACGCGCGCATCGTCAATCGAGTTACGCTTTCGGGAGGGAGTGGGCCGTGATCGTGATATCGCCCGCAATAATGTCCGCTCTCTCGATAGCGGTCAACCTGTTCCCCCGGGGAATCGATCACTACCTAATCGGTGGTCTGTTCGTCGGCCTCGGCATTAGCGTCATCTACCTAGGGACGGGGATTCTCGCCGGGAACAGCACGTTTCTCGAGACGACGCTGTCGTACGCCTCCGACCTCCCGCGGTTCCAGCGCGAGAAGTACGTCACGTCACGCGACTGGCGGGTCGTCTTCGCGGTCAGTATCGTCGCCGGCGCGGCCGTCTACGAGTTCGCGTTCACCGCCGGCGCCTTCGTCACCGACGTGCAGTGGTGGCGGTTGCTCGGCGGGGGGATCCTCGTCGGGATCGGCACCCGAATCGGGAAGGGCTGTACGTCCGGCCACGGTGTCTCCGGCATCGCGTCGCTGTCCCGAACGTCGATCGTGAACGTGGCGCTGTTCATCGGCGTCGCCGTCGCGACGGCACTCGTCGTCGCCTCGCTAGGGGTGACTCCCTGATGAGTGACGACGACCACGGGCCGCTATTCATGGCCCTCGTCGTCGCCGGCGGACTCTCGCACGGGTTCGGGTTGGCGTACAGTCGGATGGCCCGCCCCGACATCGTGCTGGACTTCCTCCAGCTCGAGGACTTCGGACTGCTCTTCGTGATGGGCGGTGCGGCCCTCGTCACGGGCCTCGCGATCCAGTTGGGAACGCGAGTCCTCGAGACGGCGCCGCTGACGGGGACGCGCTACGCCGGCCGTGAGAAGGGGTTCGATAGGAACGTCGTCGTCGGTGGCGTCGTCTTCGGTGCTGGTTGGGGGCTTTCGGGCGTCTGTCCCGGTACTGGCTACGCGAGTCTGGGAATCGGCAATTACCCGATCCTCTGGGCCGTCGTCGGGATGTTCGTCGGTGCCTATGTCCAGGGGCTCTGGCGTGCACACCGACAGTCGGCGAGTCGCGAGACGGCGACTACTGGGGATTGAAGACGGTCCCGGGGTAAGATGCACCTCCTCAGTAGAAAACCATCGTCGGGTTATAACGAGGCCGTCGGTACCGCCCCGAACAGGGTCAGCCGAAGCCGTTTCCGGACTTCCTCCTTGCTGGTGTCATCACTCGACGACCGACGACGAGGAGACGGAACTCGTCCGAACTCCGATGACGGCAGGGGAGTACTGCGAATCGCAGCTAACTCCAACCGAAACCGTCTGCCCTCAGATTGCTCGGTACTCGTATCGGGGGTCGTAGGCGCTTATGCAGGGACGAGAACTATCCGTGGCCTCGCGCCAGATAGTATTGTAGGGTGAATTCAATGGTAAACCAGATTTCCCCTGAGCGACTCGCGGAGATGATCGATTCGAACGAGGCGTTCACGCTCGTTGATACACGGCCCGAGGACAGTTACGAGGGATGGCGGATTCACGGCGCCGAAAACGTTCCGTTCGGCCCAGATGACGAGATCACAGACGCAGACCTCGAGCATGTCGAAGAGGCGAAAGACGGCGATTCGATCGTCGCGATCTGTGGAAAGGGACTCACCTCGACGCCGTTCAGTTTCGCACTCGAGCAACACGACTACGACGACGTGTCCGTGGTAAAGGGCGGCATGGAGGACTGGAGCAAGGTCTACGAGGTCGTCCCCGTCGAGACCGAAAACGGCGACCTCGTTATCATCCAACTGCAGCGGCGGGCGAAGGGCTGTCTCGGCTATATTGTCGGCTCGAAATCCGCCGAATCGGCAGTCGTCGTCGATGCGACCCGTCAGACGGACCAGTTCAAGATCGTCGCCGAGGAGGCCGGGCTGACGATCGAGCGCGTCCTCGATACCCACGTCCACGCCGACCACATCTCGGGTGGACCGAAGCTCGCGGACGAACTCGACGTACCGTACCACCTCGGAGAACACGCGAGCGAGCGGGGCGTCGAGTACGACTACGAACCCCTCGCCGACGGTGAGACGATCGAACTCGGCGAGATCGAGATCGAAGTGCTCCACACGCCGGGGCACACGTCCGAGATGGTCAACTACCTGATCGACGGCGAGGCGTTGCTGACTGGCGACACGCTGTTCGTCGAGTCGGTGGGGCGAACGGAACTGCAGTTCGGTGACGAAGATGCGGCACGAGGAGCCGAACTGCTCTACGAGTCGCTCCACGAGACCATCCTCGAGTTACCGGATGAGACGCGGATCCTTCCGGGCCACGTTTCGGTCACGGAGGACAACCGATACGAGGTCGGCTCGCCCGGCGAACTGATCGGCGCTCGACTGGGTGACCTCCGCGACAGCCTCGGCCTGCTGGGACTGGACGAGGACGAGTTCGTGGACCGATTGGTCGACAACGCGCCCGACAAGCCACCGAACTACGAGCGCGTAATCGAGATCAACACGGGTTCGGAGCCACCCGAGGACGAGTCCGAGGCGACGGAACTCGAGTTAGGGCCGAACAACTGCGCGGCCTAGTTCGCGCAGCGAGCTCGAATTGATCCCCTGCAGTCGATTATCGATTCCGTGGCTCGTCTTCTGTATTGGAATCCTTCCAGCCGCCTCCTGCCCCGTTCTCTTTGCGAAAGTCTCCCTTCGCTCGGCGCTCTCGCGGCCACAGTGCGATCGCGAGCGGGTTCTCCTGAAGAATCCGAACGCGCGACCGAAAGCCATCGTAGTCGCGGTACCGTCGCGCCTCGATGCCGAGGAAGACCGTGACGATCACGATGCCGATCAGCAGGATGTAGTGGGGATTGTCGGGACTCGAGAACGCCCACGTCAGGATCGCCGCCATCACGGTTACCGCCCACGTCGTCTGGTCGAGGCGCTGTCGCTACATGTCTACCCGGCCGAGTTCGCCCCGGTACGCGTGGGCCATCACGGAGCCGAGGCCCGTACTCTCGTTGACCATTTCGCGGCCGATCTCCCGCTGTTCGGGCGCCGTCGGGTCGAACTCGTCGTCGTTCGAATCTACCATGCACGACGGACACCTCCCCGTCCCATAAGCGAACGCGGCGTCGGGATGAACCGTAGACGGGACGAGACCGACCCTCGAACGGCCGCTCTTGGACCCGACTACAGCGACTCGAGAACCCGTTCGAAGCGCTCGGACGCGTCGTCGCCGATCGGGTCGAGGTCCTCGTTCTCGGCGACGGCGATCAGACGCTGCGGATCGACCGCGCTGACGACGACGCCGTCGTCATCGTCGTAGACGACGACGTTGCACGGGAGCAACGTCCCGAGTTCGAGATCGTCCTCGAGTCCCTGATGGGCCAACTGCGGATTGCACGCCCCCAGGATTCTGTACTGTCGGAAGTCCTCGTCGAGTTTCTTTTTCAGCGTTTCCCGGACGTCGATATCGCAGAGCACGCCGAACCCCTCGTCCTCGAGGGCGTCGATCGTTTTCTCGACGACGTCGTCGAACTCGCCGTCGGCCCGCGTGCGAAGCGTGTAGGACATACTGCACGATCGAGTTCGAGGAGGGTCGTGGTTGGGGTAGCAACGGCAAGCCCGCTACGCCCGCGTCGGTTCGGGGAAGACTGTAGTCCGTCCGCAGCGAAGGTATCCCCATGGTTTCTCGTCGGACGTCGCGAGCGATCGCCGCCCTGCTCGGATTCGCGCTGCTCGCCGGACTCGGATACGCCCTCCGGTGGCGATCGAACCCGTCGCCGTGCCCGTACGCTCAGCGCCACGCGATCGACCTCCCGCGTCCGGTCATTACTCGCTCCCAGCTGCGCGACGTGCTCGAGCCCCGGCCCGGTGAACGTCTTCTCGAGGTCGGACCGGGAACCGGCTACTACACCGGGATGGTCGCACGGGCGATCGAACCGTCGGGGACACTGCACGCCGCGGACGTCCAATCGGAGATGGTCGAACACCTCCGAATCCGAATGCGACAGGAGGGAACCCAGAACGTCGAACCGATCCGCGGTGACGCACGGTCGCTTCCGTACCCGGACGACACGTTCGACGCCGCGTATCTGGTCTTAGTCCTCGGCGAGATTCCCGACCAGGAGCGAGCGCTCGACGAACTCGATCGGGTTCTGAAACCCGACGGCCGACTCGTCGTCGGCGAGTCGCTCCCCGACCCGCACTTCGTCGGATTCGAAGGGTTGCGACACCGTATCGAACGGCGGGGTCTGGCGTTCGACGCGCGCGTCGGAACGCGAGTCGGGTATTTCGCCCGCTTCGACGCGGGTGTCTCGGCACGGTCGGGCGACTCTGTCGAATGATCGGTTGTTAGGTATACGTGCAAAACTAAGTAGCTGATTCGTTCGGAGGAGGATCCGCTCCGCCTCTCCCGCAGTCTCAAACCAGTGTATTCGCCTTCCCCGAACACATTCGTTTCCGGAGTATGCTCGTCCCAGAATCGGTCTTGGAATTGAGAATTACTGTATTGTGCAATACACACAAAACCTTTAAACGGCGTCGGTTCGTACGTAGTGGTGATGGCAACAGATGCACGCGACGACGTTTCGGCGCAATCGCTCGACGAACCGATCTACATCGACGGAAGAAGTCACCTCGAGGACGTCACGACGGCACACGACGTCGTCCTCGTGGACTTCTACGCCGACTGGTGTGGCCCCTGTCAGATGCTCGAGCCCGTCCTCGAACAGTTGGCGGGCACGACCGAGGCCGTGATCGCGAAGGTCGACGTCGACGAACACCAGCAACTCGCGGGTTCGTTCGGCGTTCGCGGCGTCCCGACGCTCGTTCTCTTCGCGGACGGCGAGCAGGTCGAACAGCAGTCCGGCGCGCTGCCGGAAGACCGACTCCGCGACTTGATCGAGGGATACACCGAATGAACGAGGAAACGGACACGACCGCGGACGTTCGCGACGTGGTGATCGTCGGTTCCGGCGTCGCCGGCCTCTCCGCGGCCGTCTACGCCGCGCGAGCCGACCTCGAGCCGCTGGTACTCGAGGGGCCCGAACCGGGCGGCCAGCTGACGCTGACGACCGACGTCGAGAACTACCTCGGCTTCCCCGAGGGCGTCGGCGGGATGGAGCTGATCCAAAACGGCAAGAGCCAGGCGGAGCGCTTCGGCGCTGAATTCACTCACGGCACCGTCGAAAACGCGACGCTCGAGGAGCGGCTGTTCGAGCTCGAACTCTCGAACGGCGATACCCTGCGAACGCGTGCGCTGGTCGTCGCGAGCGGCGCGAGCGCTCGCTGGGTCGGCGCCGAGAACGAAGACGAACTGATGGGCTACGGGCTCTCGACGTGTGCGACCTGCGACGGCGCGTTTCACCGCGGGGACGACGTCCTCGTGATCGGCGGCGGCGATTCGGCGATGGAAGAAGCGCTCTTCCTCGCGAAGTTCGCCGACAGCGTGACGGTCGTCCACCGCCGCGAGGAACTACGCGCCTCCGAGATCATGGCCGACCGCGCTCGCGACAACGAGACCATCAAGTTCCGATGGAATACGGAACTCGAGGCGCTCCACGGCTCGCAGGAGGAGGGCGTCACCGGCGCGACGCTCGTCTCCCATCCCGACGGCTACCCCAGCGAGAAAGCCACAAACGGCGTGGACGTGGACCGGGAGACCGTCGACGTCGGCGGCGTGTTCTACGCCATCGGCCACACGCCGAACACCGAGTTCCTCGAGGGGACCGCCGTCGGTCGCGACGAAAGTGGCTACCTCTACACTCGAACCGACGACGCCGGCCGCGCGACGACCGAGACGGCGGTCGAGGGCGTCTTCGCCGCCGGCGACGTCGCCGATCCGCACTATCAACAGGCGATCACTGCCGCTGGAACCGGTAGCATGGCAGCGCTCGACGCCGAAGCGTACCTCGAAACGCTCGAGCGGATGAAAGAAACTGCGCTCGAGGTTTCTCCGTAGTCGCACCCATCGCTGGGCGCTGTTTCGGTAAGCGTGAAAAGTGAGGCGGTACGATTTTGTGGTGCTCTATGCCAAAAATCCACTGCTTCAGTGGGTGTAACGATTGGATCGATTTGAGTTTTGTGGAGCGAGAGCGGACACCGCGTCAGCTGATGGAGCTTGGTATTCGACTCCATCTTGCTGGTCTATCGCTTTCGAATACAGTTCGAGAATTAGAGAAGTTCGGTGTCAAACGCAGTCGTAAAGCAGTCCACGATTGGGTTCACAAGTGCGATCTACAGCCGGCAGTTGATGAGAGTCCGAATCACGTTGCGCTCGACGAGACGGTGATTCAACTTGACGAACATCGTTATTGGCTGTACACTGCCGTCGATCCGGATACAAACAATATCCTCCATACACGGCTGTATTCGACGACTACGACCGCATTGACAGAACGGTTTCTCCACGAACTTACTGAGAAATATGACCTCGACGATGCCGTGTTTCTCGTCGATGGAGCAAAACATCTCCAGGCTGCACTCCGTCGATCTGGGCTCCGATTTCGATACGAAAAACATGGAAATCGGAACGCTGCAGAACGTGTCTTTCGCGAGATAAAACGTCGCACCTCTTCGTTCTCAAACTGCTTTAGCCACGCAAAACCGTCGACAGCCGAATCGTGGCTCCAAGCCTTCGCCGTCTGGCACAATGCTACAAACTAAACACGACCAGTTAAACTCACCCAACTCTTAACCCTGTACCCTAGTTAAGGCACTTTATGGATGGGCCAAAAGACATTGGAAATGTGCTTTTAGTGGAGGACAATCCCGGCGATATCCGCCTCACAGAAGAGTTATTCAACGAGGCAGGCGGCCACAGCACCATCCATGCCGTGACCGATGGCGGTGAGGCACTGGATTTTATCCAACAGCGAAATGGGCATGAGGATGCGCCCCATCCCGATCTGATTCTTATCGACTGGCATCTTCCCAAGATGAGTGGGGGAGAGATCTTGGACGAGGCGCGGGAAGCTGCTGACCTATCAGATGTTCCCTTGGTTGTATTAACCGGCTCCGGTGCAGGGGTTGAAAGAATCAGAAAAGAGGTGGAGGCAGCAGATAAGGTTCTTACAAAACCAATTGACCCTGACGAGTTTCCCAGTACTATTGAGTCTCTGTAGCCGGCAGTACTACTCCCCTGAACTCCCACACTCAGCCAGCGAACCTATCTCAACAACAGGCTCCCGAGAAGGACCCCAGTGACTACAATCAAGATATTATATAATTCCAAACATATTGTGGGTTCGTACGATCGATTGTACACCGCCGTTCAATCGCTGCTGTAGCATTCCTCGCCCTCCGCTCGCTACATCGGTCTAATTCATTCCGTGATAACAGGCCCTCTTTGACAGGTTTCGAGAAGTACCGGGGTTTATATACATAACAGACGTTTTTTTAGGGACTAATGGCGGACCCAAAGGACTCCATCAACATCGAAAACGTGGTGGCGTCGACCAGTATCGGGCAGGAACTCGACCTTCAGAGCGTCGCGATGGACCTCGAGGGGGCCGACTACGATCCCGAGCAGTTCCCTGGGCTCGTCTACCGCACCAAGAATCCCAAGTCTGCCGCGTTGATCTTCCGGTCGGGGAAGATCGTCTGTACCGGCGCCAAGAGCATTGACGCCGTCCACGAGAGCCTGGAGATCGTCTTCGACAAACTCCGTAACCTCCAGATTCAGGTCGAGGACGATCCAGAAATCGTCGTCCAGAACATCGTCAGCAGCGCCGACCTGGGGCGGAACCTCAACCTGAACGCGATTGCGATCGGTCTCGGTCTCGAGAACATCGAGTACGAACCCGAGCAGTTTCCCGGGCTCGTTTACCGCCTCGATGACCCCGAGGTCGTCGCCCTTCTCTTTGGCTCCGGGAAGCTGGTCGTGACCGGCGGAAAGCAGGTCGAAGACGCCGAGGAAGCCGTCGACGTAATCGTTGACCGCCTCGAGGATCTCGGGTTGCTCGAGTAACTCGAGCCTTGCTCTATCGTTATACTGCGTCGCTGACTCTGCTAGATCCCAGACTGCTCAGAATAGAATCGCCAACGCTCTTGTGTAGCACTTTGTTGATTTCACAGCGTAGCTTTGACAGCATGTTTGAGGGCTTCTCTCCCTGGTTTCCGCAGTAGCTTGCGTCGAAGTTGAAACGCTCGGAGATACTGTGTAAGCTTATCTTTTGAGATGCCTCGATGAGGCGAGAGCCACGGTCGCAGCAGCGATCCGTGGCTCTCGCAGGTGTTGACGTGTACGTTTTCGTCAGCGTATTCGCCGTCGCCGTGGACGACGTATTCGCGGTCGAATGCGTCGTCCTCGGCAAGTGGATCGTAGGCGCGAAATCCGTCAGTGTAGACGGTCAGTGGCTCCTTCTCGCGGTTTGCGAGAAGGAGCCGAATCGTCGATTCATCGGCTGATTTCGCTGGGATCACGTATCGATCGCCGGTGCCACGATCGACGATCGTGAACACCGGCGGTTTGTCCTGATCGTACGATCCTCGTCCACGTGTGGACAGGCCACGCGAGCGCGACTCTTGGTCGCGCTCGCGGCCTTTTAGCCCTGCAGAAACGTAGACTTCGTCGATTTCGACCGGACCAACGAGGTCGAGCGAAGGCGCGTCGAGCGCCTTCGTAAAGCGCTCGACGCGCTGGTAGATCGTTTTGTACTGGACGTCGATCTCTAGCTGAAGTTGGCGAAGACTCGTGTTAAACCGAAGAAACGCATAAATCGAGAACAGCCACTTTCTGAGTGCGACTTTCGAGTGGGCGAAGATTGTGCCGGTCTTATCGTTGAACGTGCGGTCGCAATTCTTACAGAGATAGCGCTGAAAGTGCCCATAGCTGCCGTTCTTGACCGCCAGGTCAGAACGGCAGCGAGGGCAAGTAACACCGTTACGCCAGCGAACCTGCGCCAACAGGTCCGCTGCGACCGATTCCGACCCAAACACATCTAGCGGAATCATGCTTAACGGACACCGCTGACGCGGTGTCCTTGCTCTCTTCGATTCCACAGCGATAGCTGAGCAGTATCAACAATCTCCTACAGAAGAGCGATCGCCAAATGGTATCCCTGGCGACGGGCAGAGATTCTCTATCTGCGAAACCGGAATTTCACACAATAACGAGTGACTGGGTCCTTTTCGGATCACTTGCGCGTGGCGTTTACGAACGCTCCACTCGACGACAGTGCGTTCATTCCGGAACCGGATGAATTCCGGTTCGACTTGTCGTAGTCGGCCGGTTCTCTCGAGAAACGAATACAGATCCTCGTAGAGTTCTAGTCGATGAGGAGAGTCTCACACAACTCGACGTCAACGTTCCCGGCCCAGCGGGACCGGAAGGGTATTCGCCACACTCGCTCCTGGACGACAGCATCTTCGAGGATGTTTCGGGTGGAAGAGGGAGGGATTTGGCTCACAGGTTCACGTGACCGACGATATCGTCGAGATCATCGACCTCAAAACGGATCTCAGTCAGCATGCTGAATCCGAGTATCGAATCCAGCTCAGCGTCTACTACCACGTCCTCGAAGAATGGGTCAGTGATCGTACCGTCACTACATCGATCTTCTATACGGCTGAGGACACTCGAGTAGAGATCGATCCGGTGTCGAAAGCAGAACTCGTAGCCATAGCTGAAAAACAGTCGTAACAGACCCGCTGGATCTTACTACTAACAATTCGGCCATACCCCGTCTTTCCGTCGTAAACGTAGGGTGGGTGTCTTTCCATCTCTCACTTGTCAACTGGTCCTCTGTAGTCCCAGTTGAGTTTCTCTCCCTTCCGCCGAACGATGTATTTGTACGGACCATGCAACTGTCCGCGTTGACACTTACAGTTCTCTTTCCCGCAACTCACCTTCTTGATCACGACCGTGCCATCACTTGACTCTTCAACAGTTTCAATCGATTCGTTACCTTCTACTGTGATTTCTTCAGCAGCAACGCCCTGCCGATACGCAAGTAGCTCGTCAATCCAGTCCCGAAGCGCATGGAGAGTCGCGTCGTTTTGCTTTGGGGTTCCTTCCGCGATATATTTCGGAAGTTCGGTTGGTGGCTTTGGTGGCGATGCCATTTGTCTTACCAAACAAGCTAGCGTACAGGAACATAGCTGTTTGGTAAGAACTCCTGCCCTCCGAGGAGTCCTCGAAGATCACGGGTCCGATCGCTCTCGGTCGTCCCGTGACTCACTGAACTCGATGAGCGTCTAATAGTACCTTCACCGCCACCTAGACCCCAGGCTCCAGACAGTGGACACAGGGACATAACCCCCATTCGAGGGCCGCCTCGATGTACCTCCTCTCTTCCTTATTCAGCACCTCATCGAAGGACTTCGCTCGAGCAGTTTAGGAATAATCTTCAACACCAGTGATCTCGAATCGTGTCCTACCGGTCCGCCCTTCTGTCACCTGAATAGTCCAGTCATGCGCATCAACAATATTCTTAACAATACTCAAACCGAACCCGGTTCCATCGGTCGACGTCGAGTATCCGGACTGAAATACCGTGTCACGTTTGTCTGGTGGAATACCTGATCCATCATCTTCAACGTAGAACCCATCTTCATGAGTCAGCTCACCGATCGTCAGAGTCACATCCTCTCCGCCGTGTTCAACTGCGTTTCTGATGAGATTTTCGAGCAACTGCTGGACACGGCTGGCATCAGCATAGATCGTTCTATCTGTGTCAATACTGAGGGCGGCGTCTCTCGTCTCAACGTTCTTCCAACTCGTTCTCGCTATCTCTGCTAAATTCACTGACCACATCTCTTCCAGTGTCTGACCTTCCTGTGCTAGTGTGAGGAGGTCATCAATTAGGAGTTGCATGCGATCAAGCGCCGCTGCGATTTCGTCAAGTGCCCCACTCTCATACTCGTCCCGTACGAGTGCAAGGTTCCCATGAGCGACGTTCAACGGGTTTCGCAGGTCGTGGGAGACAACGCTGGCAAATTCGTTCAATCGCTCGTTTTGCTGCTGGAGTTGCTGTTCACGCTGTTTCCGCTCAGCAATGTTTCGTCCAACACCAACGAGACCGACCAACTCCCCCTCTCGATCAGTAAGTCGAGCGCCAGTGAACTCGTGCGGAATCTCTTCCCCATCTGCAGTGCGGATGGTTCCTTCAACGATTTGCTCCCCCTCACTGAACGTCGCTTCAATCGCATCAACAATACGATCACGCTCATCTTCCGGGAAGAACTGCTCTGCAGTCATCGTAGCGACTTCCTCATCAGCGTATCCGGTCACCTCTGTCAGGCGATTATTCCACTGAATAAATTTTCCGTCTGTGTCGATGACGTAGAAGAGATCGTCAAGGGTGTTGATGGCCTGTTCAATGAACACTCGTTCATTACGGAGGGCATTTCCGCGCTCAAGACGGTCGAGTGCGATCTGAGTATGAGCGGCAAGTGTCTGTGCCAGCGACAGATCCCCGTCGTCGAACGCGTTAACCGTCGTTGAACCGATCGTTAGTACGCCATGGTCTCCAAGAGGGAGGATGATTTCACTTCGGATGGCGGTATCCTGGTTGAGGCGACCAGCCACTGTTGAAACGTCGTTGTAGTGGCGAGCCTCACCGCTCTCGAACGCCTCCCATGCAAGTCCGTCACCGAGAGAAATCGACGAGTGATCACCGATGAGCTCGGTTGCCTGTTCAGTCCACGTGACTGGTCGCAAGATCTCGCCTTCCTCATCAGCGAACCACACCCCGCTGAGTGGCATATCGAGGATATCACGTAACGCTTCGGTCGTGATGTCTGCGACGTCCTCAGCGGTGTCTGCCTGGAGAATCTTCTGACTCCCATTGTGGAGTTCGTGTATTGCTCGCTCCCGCTCTTTTTGCTCGTCAATATCTCGAACCGTACAGACAAGCTCTCCTGATTTAGTCGTCGAGAGAATATGATCTTCAGTAAATGTCGTCCCGTCAGCGCGAAGCCCAGTCGTTGTTCCGTGCCAGTACCCGTACTCGTCCACGGTTGCCATCACTTCTTCCTCAATTGCTGGGATGTCGTCGTCCGGATAGAGTGTTTCCCAGTGTTCACCAATCAGTTCGGCAGGTGCGTACTGATAGAAATCCGCATAGGCTTGATTTACGTAGATATACTTTCCATCCGCATCGAGAATACTGATACCTTCTTGTGCTGTTTCGATTGCGTCGAGCTGCCGTTGTTGTTTCCTTTCTGCATGACGCCGCTCAACAGCGTTAAGGATACGATTTGCGAGAATCGTGTACTGCTCGTTTCCTCTACTCTTCTGCAGGTAGTCCGTGACTCCTACCGAAATCGCCTCGCTAGCGACGTCTTCCGATCCCTTTCCCGTGAAGAGGATAAATGGGAGGTCAGAATACTCTTCACGGACGGCTCTCAGGAATTCGATCCCGCTTTGTCCGGGCATCTCATAGTCAGAAATGACACAGTCAACGGCAGTTTCGGCGAGATAGTCCAACCCTTCAGTGACAGTCGTTGCCGTCTCAACGCTAAATCGGTTATCCTCCCGCTCCAGGAAGCGTGCGGTCATATCCGCAAACCCTGGTTCATCATCAACATGGAGGATGTGAACGGTACTGGTCATTACCTCCTAGCGGTCTTATTCCGGGATAACCCTTCTGGCGCTTCTACATAGACAACAGGCAGAGTGCCCCGAGCCATCGCGCCCGCGGTACTTCCACAGGTCCTTGGACTTGGATATCACCGAGAGACTGGTCCGTCTAGAATCCCGCATAGCGGGTAGGATTCGCCTTGCTCCGCTGCAATTCTTGTGTCAGACTGAACGTGGGGAACAGCGATCAAAGTGAACTACCCCAGCCTACTCGCTCACCGCTGACGCGGTTCGCTCCTTGAGGGTGGGGCTTCCTGTTTCCACGACGCGCTTTGCAGACACAACGGTGTCTACAGGGAGCGCAGTCTCCACAGGCGTTGATTCGGAGTGACCCACTCCTACATCTTCAAGACCGCGAGAAAGAATATTCCACGCCGCATTCGCATCCCTATCCACCTCGAACCCACACGAGGGACACGCGTGTTCACGAACCCACAGCGGTTTGTCCGTCTTGACACCACAGGACGCGCACTCCTTCGTCGTATCTTTCGGATCAACCGAGACGAAGTGCGTTCCCTCACGCTCGCACTTGTATTCGAGCATCCGAAGGAATGTCCCCCACGCCGCGCCTGCTCGATTCCGTGAGTTACCGGGGAGTTCGACCAGCCCCTTCGCATCCAAGTCCTCAACAGCCACCAAGTCGTACTCGGTGGCGTAGTAGTTCGACAACTTGTGGAGGAAGTCTCGTCGCTTTCGCTTGAGATTGGCGTGTCGTTCGGCCACGACCTGCCGTTGTTTCTCCCAATTCGCAGAGCCGTGTTCCTTCCGCGAGAGGTCGCGTTGTGCGCGTTCGAGTCGTTCGCGCTCGTCACTGAAGTCGGGACTTTCGATGGCGTACCCATCGGTGTCGTGGGCGTACTTGAGAATCCCCACGTCGATACCAACGATCTTCTCGGGCGTCTCTGGTTTTTCAGGTGTGGCTTCCTCCACGTCGATCCCAAACGTGGCGTACCATTCACCCGTGGGTTCTCGTTTGACCGCGACCTGTTTGATGGTCGCATTCTCGGGAATGTCTCGGTGGAGGTGAATCGGTATCTCACCGATTTTGCTCAACCACAAGACAGGCCGACCACTCGTATTCTTGAGTTCGAAGCCGGACTGGTTGTAGGTGAGCGACCGATACTCCCGAGGCGGTTTCCACTTGAGCATTCCCACGGCGCGTCCGTTCTCCTTCTGTGCTTTGAGCGTGGAGAGGTTGTCGTAGACACGCTTGACGACCATCTGGAGGACTTTCGAGTGTACGTCGGTCAGGTCGTCCCACCATGTTTTGAGGTCGGGGAGTCGTCCCTGCACCTCGTAGCGGGCGGGAATGTCGTCTGTCTCGCTGAGCAGGTAGAGGACGTGATTGTACAGTTGCCTACAAGTATCGACGTGGTGCAGAAGCGTTTTAGTGAGGGCTTTTGGCGGGTTGAGTCGATACTTGTAGTTGTACTGCATAGTCTACTCGTGTGAATCGGGTTCGGAGACGCGGACGACTTTCACGTCGGATCCGCGCCAGCGTTTGGGAACGATGACGTGGGCACTATTCCCCGAAGGTTTTGCCGTTCCATCGAGGACTTCCTCACCTTCGATTTCAAATCTATCCATCACCGATGTATAGACTTTGGATAGACATGAAGGTAGCGGTGGCCTATGGGCCGAGTGTCGCGGGTGTATGAGAACCGTGCGGCGCTGTATCCCCTCCCTACTGCGCTACTCGGTCGCTTCGCTCCCTGCGTTGCTTCTTGAGGAAGGGGACTTAGCGCCTAATTCCAGTTAAACCCATGTCAACTGGCCATCTGTTCATTCCACTATTATTTATAGTGAGGGATGTGAACATATGGTGCATGCCAATCGACTACAGTAATCGTGAGAAGTCGTTCGAACTGTATCGGAAGGGGAAGCGAGAAGGGACGTGGGATCCCGACGACTACGATTTCACGGCGGATAAAGAAGATTGGGAGCAGTTCACCGAAGCAGAGCAAAACCGGTTCCTCATGACGTGTGCGGGGTTTTACGACGGCGAAGAGGACGTAACACGGACGCTCGCGCCGTATATGATGGCCCTCGACGCCTTGGACAACGAGGAGATGCCGTTCGACACGGTCCAAGAGGAGATGTATCTGGCCCAGCAGGTCTACGAGGAAGCCAAACACACCGACCTCTTCAGTCGGTACTTCGAGGAGGTGTTCGAGACCCAGGATACCGAACCGTATCGCGAAGGTGGATATCAAGAACAGGGGTACAGTACGGACAATCTGTACGACACGGCAGATGAGTTGCTCGCGGCGATCAACGCAGGCGAGCAGCGCGAATTAGTGTACGCACTCGGTGAGGCCTACTTGAACTACATGGGACTCATCGAGGCCCAGCTCGCCCGTAGCGGCTACCTCTCGTTCGACCAGATGATCGAACTGAAAGCCGAGGAGATGGGGCGAGATATCGTCCTCGAGTCGTTCCAGAACGCCATTGGAAACGTTCGTCAGGACGAAACTCGCCACATTGAGAACGGCCGTTGGGTGATGAAACAACTGGCCGAAGCCGAACCTGGTATCGTTCAAGACGTCTACGAACCCCGGATCGAGGAATACATCGAGAATCGCCTGTTGACAGACACCCAGATGGAAATGCCGTTTGAGGGGTACGATCAAAAGAAGATCGGCAGACAGACGATGCAGTACTTGCAGGACACGATCGACTACATCGGTGCCGATCGGTTCGACGAATACAGTAACGTGAAGCAAGTCGTCCGTAGTCAGCGCGCTGCTGACTGACAGTCGTCATTTACTCTCATCCTCGTCGATGACTTCCCCTGTTCTCTGGCCATAACCTGCGTGAATACCAGAGTCGATCACCAGTCGGCTGAGCGCTGTTGTTGGTGTCAAACTCCCAAAGATATTTTACCCATAGTATGGTGGGTCATGACATGGCAATCGGACAGTATCGAGACGATCCGGCGGAGATGGACGACCTCGAACGTGAGGTCGCCGCGGCGCAATACCCGGAGGGTGGACTGGTGGTCGGCCTTGGTTTAGGAATCGTCCTCCCGCTGCTGACGAGTCCGGCACTGCTTGTTATCGGACCCGTCCTCGGTGGCGTCGTCGGGTTCGGCCTCGGCCGACGGATTCGCGACGCCGCGATCCGACGCCGTCGGGCCGATCGTTCGACGGCAGAATGAGCGAGGCTCCCGATAGCGATACGGAGACGCTCTCTTCGAGTATTGGCATCGTCGGCGTTCTGGCGTTGCTGGTCGGGAACGCGATTTCGGTGCCGATATTCGTTCTGCCAGGGCCGCTGGCGGGGACCGCGGGACCGGCGCTCATTCTGGCCATCATATTGGCGGCCGTACCAGCGTCGTTTGTCGTCCTCTATAACGCCGTGCTCGGCTCGGCGATGCCCGTCGCAGGCGGGTTGTACGTCTATATCTCTCGACTCACGGCCCCCTACTGGGGGTTCTTGGTTCCCTTTACGATTCCGCTGGTCGCGTGGGCATCCCTGTTGATTACGGCGACTGGCTTCGCCGAGTACACCCAAATCTTCTTCGACGCGCCGTCGACGCTGCTCGTCTACATCCTGCTCACGTTCGTACTGATCGTCAATCTGATCGGACTCAGATTGGTCGCCCAGGTACAGCTGGTCTTCTTCGCCGGGCTCGTAATCGCGCTCCTGACGTTCATTGTTCCCGGCGCGAGCGCAGTCGACACCGCCAATTACGCGCCGTTCTTTCCGGACTACGGCGCGTTCGGCCTTGCGGTGGTCGCCCTGTTTTATCCGTTTCTGGGGTTCGGGTTACTGGTCGAACTCGGCGAGGAGATCGACAACCCTGGGCGAACGATTCCACTGGTCCTGGGTCTCGGGATCGGTATCGTTGCGCTGTTTTATGTGGCGCTAATCGCCGTTCTGGTCGGTGTCGTCCCGTATACACAACTCGGGAGCGAGGCCGATCTCGCGCTGGCCGCCTCGCGGTTCCTCCCCTGGTGGGGCGAGTACATTGTCGCAGCTGGTGCCGTCTTCGCGGTCGTTACGACGGTGAATACGACGCTGCTCGTCTTCTCACGAACGCTCATGCGCGCAAGCCGTGATGGCATCCTCCCAGCATCGCTATCACGTATCCACCCACGATTCGATACCCCCTATTACGCCGTGGCAGTACTCGGCGTCCCGCCGTTTCTGCTCGTCCCGATCGCGGGCGAAATCGTCGGCCTTTCGGTGTTCATCGGATTGGCCAGCCTCACTGCGTATTTCTTCTGTGCGATCGGTCTCTGGAACCTGCCCCGCGAATTCCCCAACCACTACGCCAACGCGCCATTTCGACTCCGACGATACCGCGGTCTCCTCGCTGCCGTCGTCGGCGGAGCGTTCGCGACTGGCACGTTCTGGATCGTCACACTCCTTCAGCAGCCTATCGTCGGCGTCGTCCTCATCGGTTGGTTCGTCGTCGCGTACGGCTACTACCGCTATCGGCTCAGTAAGACGGATCTAGTCGAAACCTATCGGACGATGACCACCCTCGACCGACACGAGCAAGTCGACGAGGACGCAAGTGAGAGCGACGATTGACCGCACAGACCACCGACACTATCTATCGAGAGCATCGCTATGGCTCTGTAGAAGTGCACGATAAGATAGAGTAGTTTGCCCGCGCTACTGCCGCGTCATGTATCGTTGTGTCACGTGCTGATTTAGCTGAAGCTTCCGTATTCGACCGGAGAGACGTATCCTCAACCGTATTTTAGATACGCGAGGGTGGGGGTGAAAGCAGAGAGAATCCACCTGAACAATAATCACCCAATGCTATTACCGAATGGGAAACATTGACTAACACTGGTGCGCCTATTACATACGACAGGGGCCGTGGAGTCCCTGTCAGATGGGTCGTGAAGACACAGCCGCCGGGGAGCGTTCCCATGACTCTCGAACACTCCCGGCGGACCCCAACTCCAATGCATCTTGTGGGGCACCAGTTCTGCGCACCCGTCCGCAGAACCACTTTTTGGCTCCGTGGCTTGCAGACGGTTCGGTTCTTGACTATCTCACCAAACACGGGAGATAGACCACGGGCGATTGTTTGATAAGAGTCGGCCGGATCGAGAGAACCGCGTTCCTCGAGATCATCCAAATTTAGATGGAGGAGGACTTATCTCTGTCACACGTTCACACCCAACTGGCCTGTCCCCCTGTGAGGCAGGTCATGCGAAGAACCGCGCCACTGTCCCACCAGAGAGACATGAGCTAACCACCCGACTCCCCCACACCCACAAAGGCTGTAGTTGGCCGAGAATACCCTTTTGGCGCGTTCAAGCAGATAGACTCGAGTTCCTCAAGTGCTGTAGTATCAGCTAGGAGGGTTGAGTTATTATTTGTACCCGTAGTCATACACATCACTGAATAGGACAAAATTTCGAATAGATCCTCATTATATTTATTGGTCAGAGTGTGTTCGGAATCGAGGCAGTATGAACAGATCAACGACTTAGTCATCTTTCTAGGCTTTTGAAACTGGTTAGATGCCTAGAGACACAGCCCACCCAACCATATTTGGCCGCAATTTCATCTAGCTGATTGTGTTAGGTCTACTCACACTCGCGGGAAGGCATCAGAATGGGATGAGCTCCTGTGACGACCCGCGAGTGTTTTCTCACCCCCACTCCTCAAAAATCCCACCACAGTCTCCACTACCGGACCTACTTTGCTGATGCCGGCGGAATCCAGAACCATCACGATCCGATGATGACCCACCTCGTTTCGATCCTGCTCGCCCAGGAGTGCCGGATCGCCGACCTTGAAGAACGACTGGGATCTGACGGCCAGTAGGCTTAATCGCCGGTACTCGAATAGTCTACTCGGCGGGGAGAGGAACGTCGTTGTCAACGGGTTCCGTTCGAACTGAGACATTCGTAAACGCCCCGCTCCCGATCGAGATCGTTCCAACGTCGATAGCTACCGATTGATCTCCGATCGGCTAATCCGATTGACACACCTTTCGGATGGGGAGCTCTGACGTCGGTTCACCACCGACGTCTTCTCAACAGGAACGATACGAACAGCTGTTACTCAACGGTGATCAGTAGAAAAGCTCTGTTGGAACCCTCAGTAGCTGATATCTAGTGCTTGCTGAATACAGAGGATGGATTCAGTACCACGACATCGATTATTTCGCGGCACCACCGGTGAACCAACTGCTCACTACGTCTGCGAACTGAGCAGACTGGCAGTCAAAACAGAATAAGGTGTAATTGATGCTCCTGATGAGAGTGAGTTGACTTAGTCGTCATCGTCATCATCGCCGGTATCATCGATCTCGTCATCATCGGTGGTGATTTCTTTTGGACACGGGTCAAAATCTTCATACGTCAACCCGAACGAGAGCCCCTTCACATCCACACCGCACTCCTCATACAGTCGGCGGATCGAAATTCCAATAAAATCGAAATACCAGTCATCAGCTCTACATCGGTGTCCTCATCGTCGATTTGAGTTTCCACTGCTACAATTATTCCCTATCTGTTTCATCAAGCAAGATCAGCGTCTTCTCATTGCCCTCTTCGATACAATATGCAATTCCGTCTCCGTTATCCTTGCGCGAAACGTCTTGTAACTCCGCATTCATGATCCGCACTGGCATATCGAGCTGCTCACCAGTGGCAGTATACACCGTAGTACATTCCCCAATATCACCCCCCAACTTACCAGACATACAGAATCAGCCATCAGATCCTCCGTTAAAGATAATCCCAAACTACAACGATTGAGTATTTCGTGAGCAGTCTTCCACCTCTATTGAGCGGGTCTTATTAAGAGATCAAAGGCTGCTGGGGACTCAAAGCAACTTTGCTCACCAGAGACGCGAACAGAGGGCGATCACGATATCCGAGGACGATATTGAACGCTGTTTGCATACAACAACAAAATCAGTGGGATGCTATCCGATAAGCCAGCGGCGAGGCTAAAGAAGGTAGCACAGGCGGCAGCGAGACACGAACGGCGGTTCATAGTAATCTGTTTCCAAACGCCCGCGGCGAACACGAGTGCATCTGCCGGGACCCGCTTGGTCCATTGGGTCGTCGGTTCGTTCCCTCTTGAGACAACGACATGCTTGCCGCCCTCTCGGTTAACATGATCCAACTCATTAATCGGATTCAGTTATCTGTATTATGAGATGACCTTCTTCGATGCTCAAGCGGGTTATATCGGTGAGTTCGATTTCTTCTCGAGTACAGGGACTATCCATCCACCATTGATATCGGGGCAGATTTTCCGTGATTACGACGTGGTTATCTGCATCGGGACGATGCAGCCGAGAGTTAACGAGATCCGTCATAATCCCGAACTGGTCGGAATAGGACGCTACAGGGTCAGAGTGCGTGATATTGTAGACTCGATAAGAAACCGGAGACAAAGCTGATTCCTCTTTTAATCGGCTTAGTCCATAGATGGATGCTGATCGCAGTTCGGACACCACTCAGAACCATCCTCCCGTGAAAACTTTCTCTCGCCGCATTCAGGGCATCTCCCGTCAGGGTTCCGAACCATATCTAATTGATAGGATAGTTGTATTATAGGACTTAGGGCAATTCGTCAGAAGCTAGAGTGGATTTCGCGTCTTGCAGATTGACAAGAGCTTAAGATGTCCCGCATAGCCATAACCAACAGAGGGGAGCAGGGTTTGGACAGGACTGAATCCGAAGACGACCAGCGGGATGTCGATATCGTTTTTGAGTGGCTGAAAATGTGCCACGCGTGCGGAAAGTGGAAGCGGTTCGATCGACTGATCTGCGACGACTGTCGCGAACGTCACAACGTGTAGGACTGTTTAACAGGGCCGAATGGCCCTGTGGGAATCGGGCTCAGTGACTTTGGCCCTTATCGCATCGCATAGCCGCTTTTACAAGTGGCTGTGTGACTAGTCAACACGCCTCGTAATTAACGTGTCGCCTAGAGGGGATGCCAACAGAAAGGATGGCGCGAGGTGGCTCGATCAGCAGACAGTGCCGTTTTGAAGAACCCTCTGACCGGCGAATTCTGGTGCGTGATAGATAGACTTGAAGTGGGGAGTCAGTCTTGTAAATTTACAAATATCCAACAAAATTGAAGTGGCGATACATGGTAGCAGTCACATGATTCTACTCGCTACAAAGTTAGCAGAGCCAGTGAACAAACCAATTATTGACGGACTTCAGGTAGTGGAGACGAGATAATACCATGGTTCCGTTCGAGAATACGCTCTCAGATCCCATACTAACGGATGAACATCGGATGCTCCGAGACGAGACCCAGGAGTTCGTCACAAACGAGGTTCTCCCCGAAGCGCGGGAACGCGATCCGAAAAGCGAACGAATGTCAGATGATCTCATCCAAAAGATGGCCGAAATGGGCTTCTTCGGGATTCTTATCGACGAAGAATATGACGGCCTCGGTCTGGATCTGAAAACGTACGCGATCATCGCTGAGGAACTCTCTCGAGGATGGCTCAGCGTCGGTAGCATCATTGCTCGAGGGCAGAGTCTCGCCGGAGCGACCGAGGAACAGAAAGAGTACTATCTTCCAAAGATGGCTCGCGGTGAACTGTTGAAGAGTATCGCTATCTCCGAGGCCGAGGCCGGGTCTGACGTGGCGAACATGCAGACTCGTGCCGAAAAGGAAGGTGACGAATACGTCTTAAACGGACAGAAGATGTGGACGACATTTGCGAAAGGGTCTGACTTCATCCTCACGTATGCGGTTACTGATCCTGACGCCGAGCCCGCACATAACGGGATTTCGGGATTCATCGTCGAGAAACCCGCCGGCACCTTCGACCGCGACGGACTGAGCGGACAGCCGGTAAATAAGATCGGCTACCACGGCTGGGATACATGGATGGTACAGTTCGACGACGTGCGAGTGAGCGAGGACAAGCTCGTCGGCCACGAAGAGGGCCAAGGCTTCTATCAGATAATGGAGTTCTTCGAGGAGGGACGAGTTCACACCGCAGCAAGAGCCGTTGGCCTCTCTCGAGCCGCTCTCGAAGACTCCCTCGAATACGTTCGAGACCGCGAGCAGTTCGACCAACCCCTCGCTGAGTTCCAGGCGATTCGATTCAAACTCGCGGACATGGCGACGAAGATCGAGGCCGCTCGAGCATTGACACTCCTCGTCGCAGAAGCTGTCGACGAAGGTGATCGGGCTGATGCGCAAGCTGCGATGGCAAAGCTGTTCGCCACCGAAATCGCCGAAGACGTAACCAGTGAAGGAATACAGATTCACGGCGGCTACGGGTATACGACCGAATTCGACGTTGAACGCCACTGGCGAGATGCACGACTCACGAGGATTTTCGAGGGAACGAACGAAATTCAGAAGCGCATCATCGCTGATCGATTGCTTTGAGGATCAGGCTGACTGACGGACTCCGTGCCGAAATCGTAACCAGCCAAGCGACTCACCAGCCACTCTCGGGATACCGTCGTTAATAACACATCCAGGGAGTACCCCGTGAAGATGGGTTTGAGAATGGCGACGCGATCCAACCCCGTCACCCCATCATCTTCACGGCGAGGACAGCGTCAACCCCACTGGTAGTCTCTACGCTGCATCCTCGTTCGCCGAGTACTCGTTCTGGATGGCCTTCCATCACATCATCACTCTCAGTCCCAGTGTCGGTAACAGCAACTCCCCACACTTCATCCGGGTCGCCAAGATTCAGTTCTTCGGCAGTCGTGCCCGCCGATCGTCCCTGTTCGAACTTCTCGAGGGGGAAATCGTACGCCTGCGTGCGGTACTGGTTATACCACGTCGTCCGGCGGGCAATCCCCAACGCGTCCATTACGGTTTCTCGGTCACAGCCACGCGCCAAGGCCCGGCGGACACGCTCATCGTACGCTCGTTGCACCACCTTTCGCGAATCATCCGGGATTCGGCCACATTTCGAGTTCCCGATCTGATCGAACAGCCCCATTCACCGGTGATAGCATCCTGATCGGCCAGTGGAAGGTCACGTAACGCCACCTCGTAGTCGAACCCCATCAACCGGTAGACTGTCCTCCAATCATAACTGATATTCTATCTATTTCACAGTTGGGCTGGCAAGTCGAGTGTTGATGAGGATAGAGTGCAGAAATAGTCCTATGCGAACTGGTACCTGTGATTTCTGCTTGGAGACGGTGCCACTCACTAGATATTGTGTAGAATGCGGGGGTACTATTCAGGAATTTGAGGTCCCGTCATATGAAATGTCCGATAACACCGATTGGAAAGCGGATCTTGAAGCCAAATGTGAGAACGCCAGCCACCCCAGTGTTTCACGCGCTGTGCTGAACTCTACTCATGGGAAATATAGCCAGTGGCTGAGTACGTATTTATTCCCTGATGAGCAACCAGTAGCGATTTTTGATTCTGGTGCAACCTTGATTACTGCGCCAAATACCGATTCGTGGGAGATCGATCCCGGATTCAGAAAAACTGGCCATCTCATACTAACCGACCGACGGATCCTCACTGTCACATCAACGAACTCCCGGGATCAGCTCGTCTCCATCGACCACGAAGAGATCGCCACTATTGATGGTGAATCAAAGTGGCGAAAAGATGCAATCACGCTCCGAACCGTGGACGGAGGCACGTATCGGATCGAACTAGTGAACGCGGACTTTTCGAATGTTGTCGACTTAATCCACGAGTCGATGGGGTCACCTGGTTCTGCAGAACCGCAGGCTACTGAATTCAAACAGGAGATTGATGATGTGGTCGCTGAGGCCGAGGATGCCGAGACGGTGTTGCAGGAACTCTCGGACTTGATTGTCGACTCCGATCACCGGACAGGATTTGACCGTGCTGTCAGTGATGCCAGCTCACTGGATGAATTAGTCGCCCTGATTTCGGTCGATCAAGAACATAGCCCATCTGATGCCAGCCACCCTGTTCTTGGTGGCAAGAAAAGCCAATTACCAATACAGCGATCGCAGATATCTGACTTCCGAGAAAAAGTAGCGTATACGGCGAAGAATGCGGACCCTGCGGAAGTCGGGAAGTATACTCTCGGTGCAGGGCTTGCTCTCGGGACGGCCGCTGTTTCAGCGCCATTCTCTACTGCGCTTGGTCTCGGAGCGATCGCCGCCAGTGGAGCAGCCACAGGTGCCTATGCGAGTGCCCACCCTGACTCGCTCGCAGCACGTATTGATCCGATCGAGCTCAGTCTCAATGCGAAGTCGAGAGGCCGTGCCTGGCAGTCGAGTTCTGCGCCGGGCGGTTCTGGTGTCGGTGCTACGTTAGGTGCGGTCGAGTATCTCGGCGATGAAGCGGTCCCGCCTGCATATTCTCATTGGTTCACAATGGCCGATATTGAGATGATCAGAAAAGGTGCAGCACTAGGTGCTCAAAAAGGAGCGACCTCTCCTGGTATCGGTAACTCACGACAAGCAGCTGCCATCGGTGGTGGATTAGGTCTCGCGTATGGATATGCCAAACGCGGCGATCAGATGGATGATCTTGAGTCACTCCTTGACGGTGATCTCTATGCGGAACTCACCGACGTAGACAGCGGCGAAAATACCGACGATGAGATCGATGTTTAGGAAACGTTTCTAACAGTAGTTCGTAGCGCGATTTCTTTATTCACAAACGAGATTAGAAATGCGTCAGCGATTTCGGAAACTGCGTATGCGAACTGACCGTAGAGTCTCCTCTTCGCTGCAGGTAATCTCTGTTATGCTTCTTCGTCGTCAAGCCGGAACGTAGCACGAACCGATTCTGGGAGGGGTGGTCGGGGGGCCGTTTCATGCCGCTCAATCTTCTCGGGCTTTCGCGTTTTCTGGTGAACCGCTCGCGCCATTGGGACGCCCTTGAGGTAGTTGAAGTCCCCGAGGATACCGACTCCATACTCGGTGAAGCCGTAGAATTTCCACGGCAAGCCGCGCTTTTTCTTGTTTGGGGGATACTCGTAGATCTCAAGGATTCCCGCTTCGACGAGTACATCGAGTTGCTCTTCGACGGTCTTTTTCGATTTACTCGGGATGGCGTGGTTAATTTCAGCCGCTGACGCGAGGTGGTCTGGATGTCCCAGAAGCGTCTGAATGATACTGTGGCGGGTTTCCTGTGACAGCAACTCCATCAACTCTCGCTGTCGCTCTAAGGGGTTTTCCTCGCGGTCAGTTTTGGAGTGCGCGGAGATGTCGGCCATGTTACCTGGACATACGATGTCGGATTACATAAGCACGCGGGATTGACTTCCCTAAGTTATACCAGTATGGTTATTAGCCAATGTATCCACATTGGTTAGTATGGAGAAGATACCGGAGAATACGGAAGAACTCACGGACTTCATCTTAGACGATATCCTCTACGGGGTAGAACTCGATCCAGTCGATAGCGAACGACTGCTTTCGTATATGCGAGCGCGACACGAACATCTCTTTGGCCCGCATTCGACGTATTTCGTGCTGGGAAGCTATGAGTCACCGTTCAAGTATCGTCTCGATGAGGCGCTCGATGTGCTGAATCATCGGCACGATGCCTATGCATACTTGCTTGCCACGCAACCCGACCTCGATGTGTCGGATGACGTCCCGGACCTCAAAGTGAAGTTCTTTCTCCATGCCCTCTACGCGGATGCGATCCCGCTGATTCTTGAACACGACACTGGCGGGGCAGTCGCTGAGTTTGGACGCATTGAACGCCCAACGCTGCTTGATCGCACGTATCTCTTCCCTCGAGCACAGGAGGTGCACTACGATGACGAGTCTCTACTCACAACAGAAGACACGGTATTTGCTCGGGCCATTGAACTGGCATATCATGCTGATGACCTCGACGATGAACTTGCTGCGCTCGCTGAACACGCGCGTGACCATGGACTAGACATCTCGACGCAAGATCTCGAATCGTATCTGGAAACCGAACTCGGCGGTCGCACGCCGTCGTATAGCGGCGTGATCACCGATTCCCTCGTCCACCTCGAATCACTGGACCAGTGCTTTTCGTGGACGACGACTGAAGACCTCGAAGAACAACTGTCGAACGTCCCTTGATTCACAGCCAGGTGCCAGAGCACGCGTACACGCTCGTCGTATGCTTGCCGCAGTACTATCCATGGGTCGTCTAGGATTCAGCCGCGCTCCAAGGTGATCTGATCGAACAGCCCCACTTGCGAAGGAGGCTCTCCTCCCTGCGACGATCCTCAGAGAGCCTCGTCAACGGCCTGTACGGCCTCAATCGCCTGCTCGAGATTGGCTTTCAGTGCTGGCCTCGTCGACTTGTTGTTCGGACTCTCACTCGCATCGGCCACGCTCTTATCCGACGATACAGTAATCGCCGACCATTCCCGCGAGCCCGTGATCGAGGACGTCCAATAACAGTTCTTCGACTGGATCGAAGGAAAACTGGACGGCTACGACGAGTGTACACAGACAGTCCGTCCAGGGAATCGGCCGTCAAGAGGATGCCGAGGATGACGGTACGACCCGACTACGTCGCCGCCATCATTTCTGCATCACAGTCAGCATCGGCCCCTACTTCTACACCTACGCCGGATCCCTGGTACAGATAGCTCGTCACGGATCACTGCCACCACATCGTCATACTCTGCCCCACTGTCGTGGGCAGCAGTTCCCCATACTTATCCGGTTCGCTGAGCGTCAGGTCCTCACCAGTTGTCTCCGCCGATCGTCCACACTCGAACTTCTCACGTGAGAAATTTATTTGGCCCATATCGAACCGTATTGGACGCGAGGCTGTCCATCTGGAGACGATTATCCTCGGCACGACAATCCGGTCTCGGCTCCGCCTACGAGGTCACCCGTATATTCCGTGCTCGCGGCCCACGGTCGGCCGACGTCACGTCAAACTCGACACGGGATCCCTCTTCGACCGGGCCGTGTTCAACGTCAGCACGGTGGAGGAACACGTCTTGCCCGTAGCCATCGCGCTCGATAAAGCCGTAGGTCTCCCGATCGCTGAGGAATCGCACGCGTCCACGAGCCATTACGACGGTCATGTGCGCCGGCCGTCTTGAAGCTATTCCTGCCGGATTCAATGATACCTTTTTGTAATAGTTCCTGTGGGGGAGCAGAATGGGAGGCAGATGTACGTTCTTCGAGTCGGAAACCTGGGACGAACGGCTCGAAACCTACGTTGGACGGGTCTGGGATCTCGAGACCACGCTCCGGAAGGTGGGAGACAGCGATCCGCAGCATCGCATCGAGGAGATCGCTACGATGCTGGATGCCGATCCAGCGTCGATTGCTGTGACCTCGATCGGCGACGTGCTGGCAATGGACGAAGCTACCGTTCTCGACGTGTCGCTGTCTGGAGCGGCCACCGTCTGGCGCGACGACCAGCCGTGGCTTCCCCAGGAGTGCCCGCATGAGCCGATCGAGGGGACGGATCGATGCGTGTTTCATCTCGCGCCAACTCGCTACGATGAGGTCGGAGTGACGCACTCCGAGGTGTCCGAGCAACTTCTCCACGCACTCGATCCAGCCGGTGGACAGCAGACGTGCTTCGTCGGTGCTCATCTCAAGATACTCGACCTTTCTGGGGTGCATATTGCCCGGACTGACAGTAACCCGATTGATTTTCGTCTGGCGACGATCGACTCGACTGTCGACTGCAGTGACGCTGTCTTTGGGCCGCCGCTAACCATGGTCGGGGCTGACCTCTGTCGAGACGGGCAGTCGGAGGAGACGACGACTGGGACGGCTGCGAACCGATACATCAGCGTCAACGGTGACATTGATTTCTCGGGGGTCGCCTTCAGAGCGAGTGCTGACTTCAAGCACGCCCGATTTCGAGCGGCCGCGACGTTCAACGGTGCCACGTTCGATGATGTAGCGATGTTCAACTACGCTTTCTTTGCGGACCAGGTCGAACTGTGGGCAACCGTCTCCGGAAAGGCAGATTTCAGCAAGGCAACTATCAGGGGCGGTGCGCAGCTTCGGGGCACCTTCGAGACGGCGGTGATCTTCAACTACACCACGTTCGAGGGTGATGTCGTCCTCTGGAACAGCACGATCGACGGGAAGGCCGAGTTTCTTGCGACAGAGTTCGAAGGGGCAGTCGACTGTGGCCACGTGGCGTTCAAAGGATTAACCCGATTCTGCGAGACGACGTTTCGGGATGCTGTCAATCTGCAGAACGCGCAGTTCACTGATACAGTGCGATTACGGCGCGTTCGTGCGCCAAACGCGGTGATCGATCTGCAGAACGCGGAGTTGGCCGCTGGACGTCTTGAACTCGGCGACGATGCTCACTTTGACCTCGCCGGTGCGACGCTTGGTCGCGTGTCGATTGACGTGACGGAGGGTGTGTCACTCCCGGCCGACCCGGTCGCCTATCTCCGAATTCAACGGACAGATTTCAATAGCTTTGATTTCAGCGCCCACGCTAGCTCGTTCAAACCGGACTGGCGGCTCGATGCGCTGGCGCCTAGTTGGCCGGTATCGTATCGAGAGTCCGACGAGGATGCGTTAGCACAGTATGAGATGCTTGAGGATACCTATTTACGGGCGAAAAGCGGAGCGACCGAGGCAGGGCACAATAAGGCTGCCTCGGAGTTCTTTGTCCACGAGATGCGCTATCGCCGCAAGCAGCACGCAACGCTGGCCCGTCGGCGAGTGCGTCAGTCATTACGCGATAGCCCCTCATCGGTCCCGCAGTATGCCGCGGCACCAGTTATTGGTCTTGGCCGGTCACTAACGGATCTCACGAGAGCTCTCGTCCCGGGGATCGATCGTGGGGCGACGAAGCGTGCAGATACACCCGGGTGGCTAGCGGGCTATCGATGGCTGAGTAACGGGACACTCGGGCTCATCGCAGGGTATGGCGAACGGCCGCAACGCCCGATCATGGCATCTCTGGCCACGATTTGGGTGTTTGCCGTGGCCTATTGGCTCTTGGAGGTGGTACCACCTTCGGATGCGCCGTTCGGGCTTGGATATCTGTTGCTGAGCCTTCAGTCGTTTATTACATTTATACTCGGTTCTAGCCCCGTCAGTGCCGGATTCGGGCCGCAGGTGCTCAGCGCAATCGAGGGGTTCATCGGCGCGTTTCTGATCGCAGTGTTCGTCTTCTCGTTGACGCGATCGATCCATCGATAAGGTCTGGTGCTGAGTGGAATACACCGCGGACGCTTTCAAAGACAGTAATCAGGGGCCTTCTGACTTCTTCAGTTTCAGAGAGCAGATCAGAACGTTCGACCAGTTCATTTCTCTTCGCAGCCGGCGACGGCCAGGTCTCGTCGGATTCACGACGACGCCATCCAGCTGACGGATGCTGTCACCAATCGCGTCATACTGTGCGTCTCGCAGAACATCCTGAATAAATCAGTACTCCCATCCATGAGTATGCAGCCGCCCAGGGAAGAGCGGTTAATCACCTGGCTGCAGGTAGTTCTGTGAGTCAGACTGTGTCTTGTAGACATCACCTTGGATGCAGACTTCATCACGTTCAAGCACTCGGTCACTTCCGGCTATGGTTCGAGTAGACTGGACAAGCTGCCAGAGCGGCCGGATATTGCAAAGCACGAATCCGACAACGATGAGCGCGAATCCGGTGACGGTCGCTATGGTAATTTGCTCACCAAGAAGGACTGCACCGAAAACCGTCGCCACAACGGGTGATGCGTAGTTGATGAGGCTGATATTCGTTGCACCGATTCTGTTCAGCAAAGTGAAATACAGGAGGAACCCGCCAGCTGTTGCGAAAATCCCAAGATATGCGAGCGCGACGGCCGCTGACGGCGTCCACGTTACATTTCGGAACGTTGCTCCTGAATAGGCGTACGCTGTCGCGTGAAGGAATACCGCCCCGGTAACCATCGACCACGCGTAGAGTGCCATCGTCGGGAGGCCCGCTGACCAGCGTTCTGTCAGTACGGAGCCGAGCGCGAAGACGACTGCGGACGCCAAGAGAAGCCCAATGCCGAGGAATTGTCCGTCGAAGGATCCGCCAGCAATTGCAATAGCGATCACGCCAGCGAGCCCAGTACCTAGTCCAATGATATCCGTGATGTAGATCCGTTCTGTTGAGAGGACACGGATAGCGATGACCGGCGTAATGATCGGCGTGAAACTGAGGATGACCGCAGCGACACCACTCGTGACGTAACTCTGGCCGATGAACGAGAACGCAAAGTGCGCTCCAATGACGAGGATGCCGTTCGAGAGGATGAGAGCGAGGTCTGCTTTCGTCTGGGGGAGCCACCGGAGCCGGCTGAGTAGCACCGCTCCGATAAAAATGACCGCGGCAATATCTAACCGAGCCGCTGCGAAGAGGAGCGGTGGCAGTGTTTCTAGCCCGATTTCGATCGCTGTAAAGGCTGTTCCCCAGACAAGTGCGAGCGCACCAAACAACAACACGTCTTCTATATTTGTCATGTTATCATTGCGTAGTATGTGATTGCTTCAAAGTCGATGTAGTCCCTATAAGCGGCTCAACTAAACGATTTGCGGGGACCATGATAACACAACTCAACGTCTATAGGGCTGTGTTAGTCATTCACCAGACAGGCTTCTTTGCTCATGACGGTGACGGTCGTTCCGTCATCTGCGTCACCCATACGGACTGGGGTGTGGTCAGTACTATCCTCTTGCAACGCAGCTCAACGCCCCTATTTATCACGTTCACAAAACTGAATCAAGAGATCGGTCTCCTACCGTTTGTTCCCACCACACTCAGAAATCACGACACAGCCACGTCTAGGGAACCGTCCGTCAGGATGGGTCCAAGGCTGAGGGCGCGATCCGATTACGTCGCCATCAGGGAGACTGCAAACCGTACTATCCCAGTGCTCGGGATTCCTCGGCCTGAAGGCGGAGGATGATGTCAACTTGCGGAACAGAGATCGAAGCAGGTGTCAATTACGTTTTTGCTGTCATCTGTCGGTGCTGAACAGTAGTTCCGTCATGACCGTGCAAGAGGTGCTCGCTCGAGTGGGCCCCCAGTGGGCTTAGTCCGCGTCGATCCGGACGAGCTGTTTCCCAATGTTCGTCCCGTCGAACAGCCCCAGGAACGCATCGGCAGCGTTCTCGATGTCGTCGGTGACCGTCTCTCGATACTGAAGCCGGTCCTCCTCGACCCACCGCCGGAGCCGCGCATTGATGTGGTCGAACCGATCGGCGTGATCGCTGACGATAAACCCCTCAACGCGAGTGCGGGTCCGCTGGTGGAGGCGCCGCGGACCACGTAGTCGGTCGTCGCCTTCTTCCGCGTTGTAGAGAGCAATCTTCCCGCAGACGGCCACGCGAGAGTGGTCGACGAGGTGGTCCATGACGGCGTCGGTCACCTCCCCACCAACGTTCTCGAAGTAGAGGTCGACGCCGCGCGGGCAAGCGTCGGCGACCGCCGCCGAGAGGTCGTCGGTCGTGCGGTAATTGATCGCCGCGTCGAAGCCGAGGTCGTTGGTGAGCCAGTCGGCCTTCTCGTCCCGGCCCGTGATCCCGACCACGCGGCAGCCGGCAATCCGAGCAATCTGGCCGGCGACGGAACCGACCGCGCCGGCCGCGGCGGAGACGACGACCGTATCGCCTGGTTCGACCTCGCCAACATCGACGGTGCCGACGTAGGCGGTCCGGCCGGGCATCCCGAGGACGTGTAGTGCCGTCGAGACCGGTGCCGTCCCCGTATTGACTGTCTCGAGGGCGGTGCCGTCGACGACCGCGTACTCGGCCCAGTACAGATTGCCCAAGACGGTGTCACCGGCCTCGAACGCGGCGTGGTTCGATTCGACGACCGTGCCGACGGCCCGTGCTCGCATCGGTTCGCCGACGGGCCACGGGTCAGCGTAGGACTCGCTGTCGCGCATCCGCCCGCGCATGTACGGATCGACGGAGAGGTACTCGGACCGGACGAGCACCTCCTTTGGGCCCGGCTCTGGGATCGGGTCCTCAGTCAGTTCGAAATTGTCGGCCGTCGGTTCGCCGGTCGGTAGCTCTGCGAGCCGCCATTGTCGATTGTGCGCTGCTCCCATGGCTCTCGGCTACTTCGGCGGCCTCGGTCATGACGGTGTGGATAGGAGCAACTGGGGATGTAACGCCACGACGTTCGTCCAGACAGAGCGGGAGGCAGGCTCGGTGTGCAGGAACTAGCACTTGGTGAGAGTGGCAATATCCCGGTGGGCATACTCTTCGTTTGGGACTGCGGAATCAGCCGCCGGTCATGGACCCGCACCCGTCATCATTGCGTTTGAGGTGCCGACGGCCGATCACGATCGGACTTAGAACTACTTCCCGAGCATCACACGCCTTCCCTCGAGAAGACGAGATGACCTTATTTGCTGCCTGAAAGGGACATATCGATTCGTTCGGGTTTTTCTCGAGTTCTGGGACTATCCCTTTTCGCAGACTATTCGGACTGATTCCGGGGACTGCGACGACCTCATCTTCATTTGTCCTCTGCTCTCTCGAATCACGATCTCGACATGATCTCGTACTACTTGTCAGAACCCGTTACAGGACCAGAGCGTATGATATCCTCTGCTCGATACAATATGCAATTCTAGAGTCGATGTTCGAGTACGGGACGGGATGACCGACAGGTTCGATTGTCCTTATCGTTTCCTGTATCCTACAATCGTGGTGTGTTGCTAGCGGGAGTCGAAGCCGCCTCCGTGACGGTTTCGATCGGGCAACTCCGGAGAGCGTGGACTCGACGAGTCACAGATGCGACGGCCTCACGGGCTTCCGATCGGGAGTCCGTAGCCAGTGAGGTATCCCAAGCATCTGCCGACCCGACCAATCCCTGTTGGCACCGGATGCAAGTGATTCGCGGCCGTCGTAGCACCTGTCGCGTTGCCCACGGACGCGACACTCCTCGACCTCACCCTAGTACACCGCGAGTGAGCGTTTTCTCTCCCCCCGCGTCGCTCGCGGCGTTTCCACATCGTGTTTCCAGCGAACGAGTCACATGGCTACGAAGTACTTCTCCCGTAATCGCGTAGTAGACGTTGTCGCGCTAGCTACACGTGACGATCACAATCACCAGCTGGCGTCAGCCGTTGTCACTGACTCCTTTGGGTTAGAATGGGGTTCCTGAACGGCCTGTGGATCGTTGATCGTCGACTCGCTCGACATGGGTTTCGACACACGACAGTACTACCGTATTGTGCTCGCGTGTCGTGATCTTCGGGATGCGATGCGTGATGAACTCCCGGACGCGTCGATGCTCGACGTCCACACGTTGATCCGCCTGTATCAAGACTTCCAGAACGATTGAGGATTGTTGGGGAAAGTCGCTACGGCACTTCGTTTACTAGTCGCATTCGATAGGACGCTCGTAGATCGAGTCGCGGTTGAGTTCGAAGCTTCGCAGGTCGAGTTGAACTTCGCGCTCGCGGCGTTCGCAACGGTATCTGGTCAGTTTTTGGAATGGTCGTGTGATCTCTAAGACTACTTTTCATCGGCGGGAAATATCGGAACTTCCACTGCACAAAAAAGTGTTACGCGGTTAGCGAGAGTTCGGGTTCATCTTCGAGCGCCCAATTATCGAGTGCGAATTCGACGATTTCGCACTCACGTGTCTCAAGTGTTGCCCCGGTGAACTCGTCGTAATCCGCGAGCGCCTGCTGAGCCCGAAGATTTGAGTTTCCGTACGCGACTTCGCGGTGTGAATCGGCCTCTTTTTTCGCCTCGAACGGCAAGTTTCCATACTCGGTGTTCCAGTACTGATTGGCTATCGTTAGGTTCCCGAGTCGATTCACATACTCGGTGAAGTCGTCGATGTCTTTCGGTATTGCGTCGTCTGGTAATTTCCGCGAGAGTATGTGCTCTACATGGAAATTCTGCCCGAGAATTTCTTCTAGTGGTGGCTGTGTCTCTTCTGAGCGATCCACTTCGAGGTGCTGACCATAGTGGTACAAGAGATATCGGATATCTCGGCTGGGGACGTTTTTGTAGAACACCCGGTTCGTCAGTGCTTGCTCGAATCGCTCGTCGTCTGCGTACGTTCGCGTGATCTCGGCGAGTCGGTCCAAAGTATCGTCGAGTCCATGTGACGGGTCGGAGTGAATCGCATTTGCAAGGTCGATGAGCTTGCTCCGGCCGGTGTTTGATCGTCGTCGGTCGATCGAATACACTCGGAAGACGAGCGTCTCACACTGATCGATGATCGCCCGCATTTGCTGGGGCCGGTCGTCACCGTACCTGAGGAACGCAGCCATGAGGATAGGAACGACGTTCGTGAGGCGACCCAGTTCTAGCAATTTGAACAGTGGTTCCCGTATCGTAGGCGAGTGGTGTTCCGGTCGAAAAAGTGTCTCGAACGCGCCAGCGGCTTCACGGAGTCGAAGCGAGTATCGTTCGATCTCCTCACAAACGCCTTCGTAGTCTTCGCTTCGGTACCGTTGATACAGACGGCGTTTGAGCGTCTCGAAGCTATTGAAGAATTCGTTGGACTCGTACCCGTCGTACGTCCCCCAATGAAACCGCTGAAACGCGTCCTCATCGAAGTCACGAGATCGATGATGGCCATCCGAAAGCACGAACAGTTTCCGATAGATTTCGCCGAACCGCCTGTCGATGTTCTCGTTGAATTCCCCATCTCGGTTCGCCCGCCCGTCCATGCTGACGAGCAAACTCTTGGTCTTCTCGAGCGACGACAATGGCTTCCCCCGGTCGTTGAGCCCTTCGAAAATGAACGCGGCTTCCGATTCACCCTCGGTTTCGACGATGTTGATCTTGAAGTTGTGGCGGAGGCGATCGGCCATCTCCCGTACTGGAATCCCGTCTTCGTCCGCTATCCGTGTGAGCTCCTCGTGAAAGTATTGATATGTCTGTTGCAATCGTTCCTGAGACGGCGTCTCGGGCGCGTAGTTTGCGTCGCCGAGGAGGTTGTCTTCGAAGAACTGCCGATCTTGGTCCTGAGGGAGTAGGCGCGGTCGATCTTCTGGGATGAACAGCGAGTTCGATAATTCAAGTTGCTCACGCACTTGTTCGTCAAGTTCGGACGCCACACGGAGAAACAGGATGACTGTCGTCAGACGCTGCTGGCCGTCAACAACGTCGTAGGCTTTTGTTCGGATTCCTGATTCGGACACGTACAGGTCGGGTTGTTCGTCGAGAATGATATTGCCGAAAAAGTGGTTGTTCTCTACTGGGAGATAGCGGATGTCTTGGAGGAATTCCCGTCGTTGCTCCTCCCCCCACGAGAAACTGCGTTGGTAAGCCGGGATGTCGAACACCCCCTCCTTGAGGGCATCCTCCATCGTCTTGGTATGTGCTTTCATGGCACGACTTGGTCACCTCCCACGGCGCTGTATTTGAAACCTAGGGGTATGGCGATCCGCCCGAGACTACTGAACACGATCCCGAATCGTGCGACGAAGAGTTCAAGATGCAACTAGATCCGAGTCAGGTGGCCAGGATCCAAAGAATATCCGGTACAGCGGCCCAGGAAGGATTTTCGCAAGTAATCCGGTCGGTTTGCTTTCCAGCAGGTCTTCGAGAGCATCATATGTCTCGCAGTTAGAGTCGATATCGGTAGACATCAGCTATCGGATATTATATTCGACTGGTAATCTTTGTTCTGTCAAATTTCTGTTAATCTGACCCACCCCATTTGCTAGCGTGGAGGGCTATATAGCGGAGGTCATCTACAATGATTGATATACAAACTTATTGTTTGGTGAACCAACATGGTATGCATCGTGTCACTCAAGCAGTCGAAATCGATCGATCGACTGTATCACGAGGTCGCCGACTACGACCTCGTGATCGTTCCCGACTCACCGCTCGCGGACGCCCTCAACCGGCGCCTCGAACGCCCTCATTTCGGTCCCTTTGCGATCACACCCCGACGGCTCGCAACACGCCGCCGAGAGACTGCAGAGGACCGGACCGCGTTCCTCGAGGTGATCGACGAGACTGATCTGGGCTGGAAGGAAATTGCCTACACCGTCGGGAACGTCCTCCAGTGCTGGGAGTACCGGGGACGTGCCGACTCAATTCTCGAATAAGAGGCGTTCGACACGCCGGCGACGAGAACCGTCGTCGATATCGTCAGCTCGTTGCAGACGTCCTCACGACTGCTCGCAGACTACGAGATCGATGTCAGCACAGACGAGTCGGTCGCGGTCGTCGGTGAGTCCCAATTGACGAACCTCGAGCGGTCGATTCTTCCCGACGAGTACGATTCGATCGATCGGTTTACCGAAGACTCATTCGAGCTCCCAGCGTTTCGAATCTTCGAGTCACCGGCAGCGATCGTAGACGCAATTCTCAACACCGTTACTCGCGACAACGCGGACGAGATCGGCATCGTCCTCGACGCGAGCAGCGAATATTCGCCGCTCATCGAATCGGCGCTCGAGACAGCCGATATTCCATACTACGGCGGCCCTGGCTTCATGGACGACCGGGACCACCGCGCGTTCGTGCAGTTGCTGCGCTGTTCGACGGCTGGCTCCGATACCCGCGTTCGCTCCGTGAAGCCACTGCTTTCGTGTCTCAATGCGACAGTACCAGTCGAGCACGACGAAAAGCGACTCGTCGACGTCGATGACCCCGAGATCGAGTGGCTTCGTGAGTTCACCGATCGATCGGACGCGCTCACCTTCGAAGCGGCGCTGGACGCGTACGAGGAGCGGACAGGACGCTCGCTTGAGGCGTTCCGCGATGAACTCGAGCGACTCAGCTTACTCGCGGAACCGATCACGACGAGCGCAATCGATCGGCTCGCCTTCTACCTCGAGACCTACGAGGTGCCGATCGATCGGGACAACGAGGGAGTCCTGCTGGCAGATGCGAAGTCGGCCTCGTTCGTCGACCGGACGGTCATCTTCTATTTGGGACTCGACGAGGACTGGACCCACGACTCGCCAAACCGGCCGTGGGTCGACCGCGACGAGGAGTACGAGCGAAACATCGACGGCTTCCAGTCGCTCCTCCAGAGCGGTGTCAAACAGCACTATCTCGTCCAGGATGCGGCCGGTGGCTCGCCCGTCACGCCGTGTCTGTACTTCGACGAGTTGCTCGAGACCGAATTCGAACGGTTCAGCGATCTCGAGTCGATTCGTCACGCTCGAACGAACCGAACGACCAGTGACGGCTTCGCCCGGGAGCCGCTGGCAACAGACGTCGAACCTGAACATGTTGAGACGGTCAGCCAGTCGAGTCTGAACACCTACGCGAACTCGCCGCGAGACTACTGCTTCGGCCGGCTCACGGAGACGCCAGACAGGCACTACTTCGTCGAAGGGAACCGCTTTCACGACTTCGCCGAGTTCGTCGTCAACCATCCCGGGTTCATCGACGATGCGCGTCTCGAGGATGTCGTCGACGTTATGATCGAGGAAACGCGTGCCTTTCATCGGACGATAGACCGCGAGATACAGCGGACGCGATATCGGATCGGCCTCGAGACGATTTGCGACTACCTCGAGGAATACGCGCCGGACAGCACGGCATTCCTGACGCCGGCGAGCGGCAGGGATACGAACGTCTTCGCAGACTACTTCGATCGACCCGTTGATTCACCGGTAACCGAACGGTGGTTCGAAGACGAGGCGCTTCGGCTGAAGGGGAAGATCGACCTCGTCCAGTCGCCGACGCAGCTGGTCGATTTCAAGAGCGGGAACCGAAAGTCCGCGTCAGAGGTTACGAAACACGCTTCGATCGACGAGCCGAGTGACAAGCCGAACTTCCAGGCGCTGTGCTACCTCACGTACTGGCGACGACAACGGCCCGACGAACACCTCGAGTTCACGTTCTGCCACTTCCTCGAAACGCTCGACGACATCGTCACCGGCGGCGGCTCTCTCGAGGATTGCATGACGACGGTGACGTACCATCCGGTCACGTTCGACGAGTTCGTCCAGTCCCGAACGGTCTTCGACGAACTCCGAGACGATGCCGCGAACAAGTGCAATAAAACGTTCTCGAAAACCGACTACGAGACGTATCTGTCCGTCTTCGATACCCACGACGTTCCGAGAACGCGAGACGCGGACGAGATGGCTGACTCCCCCTTCGGCGAGGCGCTTCTCGAACGCCTGATCGACGACGTCGGAGACTACAAGTACGTCAGGACGGGCTGTATGCAAGCGTTCAGACATCTCTGCAGCTATCGGAAAGAGGGGTACTTCGTCGAAGATCTCGACGCGTTCGAGCGCTTCGTCGACGCACAACTCGAGGAATTGAACCGCTATCGCCGCGGCGAGGACCGCTTTCCAGTCGACGGCCGCGCCGGCGAACCGAACTACCGCTACGTAGACAACCGCGATATGCTGCTTACCGAACCCCGATCCGCTCGACCCGACGCACGGAATCCGGCTGCGACCGACAATCAGGACGCGGAGGTGCGGCGATGACGACGCCGACAGAAGAGCGGTCAGCAGACGAGCCGCCGTCGCCGAACGATCGGCAGCGGGAACTCATCGAGAGCACGGACGGACTGTATCTCGTCGATGCCGGCGCCGGGACCGGCAAGACGTTCACAGTGACCCGGCGCTACGCGAATATCGTCGCCCAGCCCGACGTCGAGCCCGACGATATCCTCCTGATCACGTTCACGCGCAACGCGGCGACGGAGATGAAAGACCGAATCGTCGCGGAGTGTGACTACGATATGCGGGCGCTCAACGACGCGCCGATTCAGACGTTCCACAGTCTGTGTAACGACATCCTCGATCAGCACGGCTTCCACGCGCCGTCCTATCTCGGGATCGACGACGCGATCACCGGCTCGACGCGGATCCTCGAGAACGAGACCATCGAAGGGGAGTACTTCCAAGAGTTCGTCGATCGATTCAGCGACGACCACGACGAGTACGCCGACCTCCTCCGGTGTCTCTCCGATCCGACGGAACTGCTCGACCTGCTCAACAACCTCGCGTCGAAAGGGATCTTTCCGACCGACGACGGCTGGTATCGTGACGGCAGAGACGCCCTCGAGGGCGACTTCGAGGCGTTCAAGGAGACGTTCGACGAGGTGAATCGGCCGCGAAACGGCGGCAGCAAGCAGTCGACGCTCCGCGAGCGGCTCGGTGGCTACGGCAGAAACAAGTGCTACCTGCCGGATGCTCCCGATCGAAGCGAACTCCGCGGTGAGTACGGCTCGAAGGCTGTCCCAGCGGAGATCGCAAAACGGGTCTTCACCGAAGACCGCAACCACCTTATCGAGTTCGTCCACGACATCTACTTCGAGTATCTCGAGTTCGCACTCGGACGGAACTACCTGAACTTCTCGTTCCTCCAGCTGTTCGCGTTCGTCCTGTGCTGTGAGGACGGCGATCTCCGCGGGGACCTCGCGTTCGAGTACGTGATGATCGACGAGTTCCAGGACTCGAGCGAGATCCAGTTCAAACTCGCATTGCTTCTGGCTGGGATTGACAACGTCTGCGTCGTCGGCGACTGGAAACAGAGCATCTACTCGTTCCAGTACGCAGCGATCGAGAACATCACCGAGTTCGAGTCCCGGCTGAAGCGGTTCGCCGGCGAACTGAACGACGACGCCGATCGGATCTCGTTCCCGCTCGAGCCCGTGACGACGATCGAACTCGACCGGAATTATCGCTCGACGCAATCGATCCTGGACTTCTCCGAGCACGCGCTCGTGACACCGGGCAGCAGCAACGAGTCGGTCGATCGAGAGTCGGTCCTCGAAGACGTCGTGTCGCTAACCGCACACACTGACCGCGATCACTCGCGGATCGAGGCCGTTCAGCACGCCGACGAGCACGAGGCGATCCTCACGAAGATCCAGGAGATCGTCGGCAACGACGAGTACGCGGTTGAAGACGACGGTGAGTTGCGGCCACCGACGTACGGCGATATCGCTGTCCTCACCCGAACCCGTGATTTCGGCCGCGAGTTGCTCTCCACTGCCGAGGCATACGAGTTCCCGATGGCCTACGAAGGCGGGATCGAACTCTTTCGAACCGATCAGGCGAAGCTGTTGCTGGCGTGGCTGCGCATCCTCGAGGACGATGCGGATGCCGACCGGGGCTGGGCAGTCGTGCTCGAACGGGCCGGCTATACGCTCGACGAGATCGAGTACGTCCTCGATCACGACGCCTATCCTGACGAGATGGACGCGTTTCGCACCGAACTGTCGACGCTCGAGACCCACACGGCGGTCACTCGCCGCGTGTTCGATCGGTACGGCTACGACGGGACGACGGCGGACGTCGTCCTCACGACGATCCAGTCGATCCACGAGTCGACGACGATGACGCGTGGCGACCTGGTTCGGATCATCGAACGGGGTGTCGAGAATGGCTACACTGAAGAGGTGCAGGCCGCCGCAGGTGCTGATTCAGTTATCGTCCAGACGATTCACTCGGTCAAAGGACTCGAGTATCCGATCGTGATCCTCGGGAACATGAACAGCGGCAAGTTCCCGCCCGGTGGCGGCTCCGCGGGCACGATCACGTACTCCGAAACGACGGGGCTTCGCCAGCGGAAGTGCTACGCCGACGCCCACGGTGACCCCCACGTCTACGACAACTGGCGAGCCGACGTCCTCCGCAAGTGCCGGCCGACCGAGCACGACGAGGAACGGCGCCTGCTCTACGTCGCGATGACGCGGGCGGAAAACCACCTCCTGTTCGCAGGAGGCGACGAACCGAATACCTTCCTCGAGGAGTTGCCGGTCGATGTCGAATTACTCGAGCCGGCCATTTCGGCAGTCGATATCGATGAGGAAAGTCATACGCAACTCAATGTCAACGTTCCCGATCCAGCGGGACCGGACGGGTACTCGCCACACTCGCTGATGGACGACAGTATCTTCGAGGATGTTTCGGACGGAAGAGGGAAGGATTTCGGCTCACAGGTCCACGAGTTCGCCGAGGACTACGCGCTCGGCAAGGACGTGACTCCTGGGAGTGACGACGAAGAACACATCGAAGCGTTCCTCGACAGTCTGCCGGGAGAGCTGCGCGTCGAAGAGCGAGCGTACCTCCCGCTTGAGGTCGACGGTGAACGGATCACGCTCTCCGGGATTATCGACCTGGTTCACGTGACCGACGAAGTGGTCGAGATCGTCGACTTCAAAACGGATCTCAGTCGGCATGCCGAGTCCCAGTTTCGAATCCAGCTCAGCGTCTACTATCACGTCCTCGAAGAATGGTTCAGTGATCGTCCCGTCACTGTATCGATCTTCTATACGGCCGAAGACGATCGAGTCGAGATCAGTCCCTTGTCGAAAGCAGAGCTCGTAGCGGTGGCTAACAAACGGTCATAGTAGACCACGGATCCCTCATTTGGTTAGGACTAGTTGAGAAGAGCTTCGAAGAGTTCAATAGAAAGGCTCTCATCGAGGTTCTGATTTGCGTTTCCACAATGCGGTGAGTGAATGGATCCGGATCTGCTCCCTTTATCTACTTCACACAGGAAAGCGGTTGAGAAATAAGCGACCACGAGACCCCGAAACGCCTAACTGACATCCAATGAATTATCAACAACGCTCTTCTGTAGGAGATTGTTGATACTGCTCAGCTATCGCTGTGGAATCGAAGAGAGCAAGGACACCGCGTCAGCGGTGTCCGTTAAGCATGATTCCGCTAGATGTGTTTGGGTCGGAATCGGTCGCAGCGGACCTGTTGGCGCAGGTTCGCTGGCGTAACGGTGTTACTTGCCCTCGCTGCCGTTCTGACCTGGCGGTCAAGAACGGCAGCTATGGGCACTTTCAGCGCTATCTCTGTAAGAATTGCGACCGCACGTTCAACGATAAGACCGGCACAATCTTCGCCCACTCGAAAGTCGCACTCAGAAAGTGGCTGTTCTCGATTTATGCGTTTCTTCGGTTTAACACGAGTCTTCGCCAACTTCAGCTAGAGATCGACGTCCAGTACAAAACGATCTACCAGCGCGTCGAGCGCTTTACGAAGGCGCTCGACGCGCCTTCGCTCGACCTCGTTGGTCCGGTCGAAATCGACGAAGTCTACGTTTCTGCAGGGCTAAAAGGCCGCGAGCGCGACCAAGAGTCGCGCTCGCGTGGCCTGTCCACACGTGGACGAGGATCGTACGATCAGGACAAAACGCCGGTGTTCACGATCGTCGATCGTGGCACCGGCGATCGATACGTGATCCCAGCGAAATCAGCCGATGAATCGACGATTCGGCTCCTTCTCGCAAACCGCGAGAAGGAGCCACTGACCGTCTACACTGACGGATTTCGCGCCTACGATCCACTTGCCGAGGACGACGCATTCGACCGCGAATACGTCGTCCACGGCGACGGCGAATACGCTGACGAAAACGTACACGTCAACACCTGCGAGAGCCACGGATCGCTGCTGCGACCGTGGCTCTCGCCTCATCGAGGCATCTCAAAAGATAAGCTTACACAGTATCTCCGAGCGTTTCAACTTCGACGCAAGCTACTGCGGAAACCAGGGAGAGAAGCCCTCAAACATGCTGTCAAAGCTACGCTGTGAAATCAACAAAGTGCTACACAAGAGCGTATCAACAAAAAGTCCTACGAACCAGATGATCTGAATTCGAAGGAGGAAGTCATCGAAGAGATTTACGAGGAACTCACAGAGCTTGGATTCTACGCCACTCACGACCAGATCGAAACTTGGACCCAAGACATCAGAGAAAATGCCGGTGATATAGAGTGAACAGAGCAGAGGAAGCAGAGTGGCTGCAGAAACTGATCCTGCTCGGAATCGGCCTCATAATCGGGAACACAGAGAATACCCTTGGACTCCCATACGACTCCCAGCTCAAGCACGCAATTGACCCAGTGAGCCTGCAGTATCAGGAATCTGCTCCCCTCGTACTTCTCATCCTGGTAGCGTTCTACGTTGGCTTTGAAGCACTGACCGAGAATATCCACATCGAGACAGTGTTCTTCTTTGAGCCAGAGCCTCACGATCTTGAGGCCTGACCTACCACTTATTATCCATAAACCACACTCTAACAAGAATTAACAGCGAAAAAACAATTGGTGCTTTGGCTATGGGTAACAAGCAACACCAATCAGATGGTGTGGCTCACATGACAGAGAAAGGAGACCCACTAAACAGGCGTACAGTATTGAAATTCCTCGGAATCGCTGCTACCGGAGCAGTTGGTGGTCCAGTTGCTCTTGATCAGATTACGACACCAGTTCGTGCAGCACCCTCGGTCAGCAGCGAGAAATACACCAAAGACAAAGACGTCGGTATTAAATCGTTCGATGGGATAAAAATTAAAGCCTCTCTCTACAAACCTACAGAAGAAGGTCCTCACCCAGCGATTCTAATGACCCATGGGTGGGGAGGATCTCGAAAAGGGGACGGGGAGCAGGAGCTTGCCGAGTACTACGCTGCGAACGGGTACGTGGTGCTAGTCTACGATTCCCGTGGCTTCGGTGACTCCGAAGGAAAAGTAGCCTCCACAAGTGAGCGGCATCAGAAAGATGCAAGTCAACTAATCACGTGGCTTGCAGGCCACGATCAGGTGATCACAGATAGTGAGGACAATCCTCGGATCGGGATGGATGGCGGTTCGTACGGCGGCGGTATTCAGTTCCGAACGGCTGCCTTCGACAACCGACTTGATGCAATAATTCCACGCATCACCTGGCATAATCTGGCTTATTCGCTTGCTCCAAATGGTGTGCTGAAGTGGGGTTGGTATTACCCACTCGTACTGGCAGTCCAAGGCCGAGAGATCCATCCTGAACATCAGGAAATATCCAACAGTATACAGAATACTATGGAAATGAACGAGGAGGCACGGAAGTACTATCGCACCCGGTCTCCGATTTCTTACTTGGATCAGGTATCTACACCAACACTCATTGTCCATGGATGGTATGATCGACTGTTCTTCCCGAACGAAGCGGTAGCAAATTTCCAAGGTCTCTCGGACGAAGTTGAGGATGGTCTTATAATCGATAATCATAGTGGCCATTTCCTTGGAGAAATCGACGAGACTGATGACCAGGCAGAGACTCAGAACAGGTTTGTTTCAGAAGCCGTTCTCAACTGGCTGGATGCACATCTGAAGGGTGACGGTGACCATGGATTAGCTAAGGTCAATCTGTACAATGAAGAAGAGGATACGTTCGAACAAGCCGATCAGTTCCCACCCAGTGACGTGACTGAGGAGACGTACCAGCTGTCAAGTGATAGGCCGCAGGGCTGGAAGGTTCAACTCCGCAATGAACCGGATCCTGACCGTGAGGTAGTCCGTATTGATGTGCCGGTGGAGGACGTATCGGAAATCCTTGGGACACCGAAACTGTCGATGCGAGTTGTACCAACAGGGAAAACAACACGGCTCGTTGCCGGGCTTGAAAAAGTATCAGATGGGTCTACATCGCTCATCAAAGAGCAGATCACTGCTGTAGAAGTGGATAAACCGACTCGTCTTGAACTCGAATTGCCAACGGTCCATGAAGTCCTCGACAATGGTGACTCACTACAGTTAGCGATCACTACCAGGGATTCACATCTCACAGTAGCCCCTTACACGCCTGAGACTGGCTTTTACGTTGATGGAGAACACCCATCTGGAGCAGTTCTCCAGAACAACCGAGGCCATCTAGCTGAGCTAACCCTCCCGATCCGGTAGGTACTCGTCATACTCATCTCTATGGCTCTAAATGACGAGATCGCCCCGCAGACGACAGAACCGCATTTCACTGAGCCAGTGAAGCGAGAACAAACCACGTACACTATCGACAGATACACTCATCGCGTTCCTGTCGATTGGTTCCTCGTTGCCGCCGGTGAAATTGACGCGTGGACCTACGAATAATACATGGCGAACGAACAGCAGTTCAATGAGAAGACCGTGAACCACGCTGTCGAAGCTGTGGATTTCGACTATGAGAGGAGCCGAAAGACGAACTGGCATTCCCGAACACACTACCTGCTTCGACTACTCAACTACGACGAGGACACCTACGAAGTGGTTGCTGTGACCCCAACTGATGAACGGAGCGATGTACTCGTCACCATCCAAGAGCGCTTACCGCATCTATCCACAGAATAGGCCCTGTTGATTTTCTTCCCCCACAACCTATCGCTTGGTATGTCTGTACATCACGTGGGATCTGAATGGACAGTCGAGTGGGCGACACCTACGCCAGGTGGTGATGGGTATCTGGATAACTTGGTGTTGAACCGTGACCAGGCACGTGACTATGGTGACGAGCTCGTGATGTCTTTACGCGTGGATGGAGAGATATTGCAAGAGCGGGGGATAGATCCTACCGAGCCGTTTGCGTGGCGGATTGAAGACGGGGAGTTGCTGATAGAGCAGATTTCGCGCAAATCGTTCGAAGCTGTTGCAGAGAGCGATCGGGACGATGCCGGGTATGCCAGTCAAGTACTGGACTACCGAGCAAGACGACGGATAAGCGACACACAGGAGCCGCCGGTCGGAAGCGAGACATTAGCCGTCCTTGAAGTCACCACGGCAATAGTGGGCTGTTTCTGCTGTCACTGAATTATATCTGAAGACAATCTCCAGTTAGTCTATTCTCAATTAGCCTATTCTGTGTTAGTCTATTCGAGAGTTTTATCTGGCTGGGCGGCAGTCAAAGGATATGGAGCGATTCGTGGACCGGGAGAATGAACTCAGTCGGCTTCGAGACTGCTACGAGTCAGACGACGCTGATATGGTCGTGATTTTCGGGCGTCGCCGTCTCGGGAAAACCGAACTCGTCCGCGAGTCACTAACAAACCGTGATGACGCCGTTCTGTACCAAGCGACTGAGACGACTCGGCAGATCCAACTGGACGCGTTCGTAGACGTAGCGGCTGAGTCGTTTCCGGGTATCGACCGGATTGAGAGCGAGTGGGAATCCCTACTCGGGTATCTCGCCGACCAAGATGCAGTCATCGTGCTGGACGAGTTCCCGTACCTGATTGACGCCGACGAGAGTCTTCCGTCGGTTATCCAGCGACTCTGGGATCAGGAGTTGCGTGACACGGGCGTGACGCTCGTGCTCGTGGGATCCTCGATCAGTATGATGGAGGAGGCAACACTCCTCGGAAACAGTCCGTTGTATGGCCGATTCACCGAGAAGATCGATCTCCGCCAACTCGACTTTGCTGCCGTGCGGACGTTCTTTCCCGAGAGCTATAGCCCCGAACAGTTGCTGTTCGCGTGGGGCGTGTTTGGCGGGACACCGTACTATTTGGACGGCATCGACCTGGGTAGTGACCTCGGAACAGTCATCCAGCAGTCGTTGCTGTCACGGCAGGGATTCTTGCATGACGAACCGGAATACGTGCTCCGTACTGAGCTGACGGAGCCGAATCGATACTTCGCCATCCTGAAAGCGATTGCCGCCGGGAATACCACGTCGAACGAGATCGCACAAACAGTCGGGATCGATGGCAAACAGATTTCGACGTACACGCAGAAACTGGAGCGGCTGCGACTGGTCGAACGTGAGGTTCCGGTGACAGAGGACAAGACAAAGTCACGCCGAGGGCGGTACCGGATTCTCGATCCGTTGTTCAGGTTTTGGTTCCGGTTCGTCTACGGGAACGAAGACCGCTACGAGCGATTGGGTGCCGACGCCTACGAGACGGTTATCGAACCGGAACTGGCGGATTTCGTGAGTCAGGAGTTTGAAAACCGCTGTCAGGACATCCTCCCGGATCTCTACCCTGAGCTGATGTTCACCGATATCGGCCGCTGGTGGTACAACGAGTACGAAGTGGATGTAGTTGGGTTTGATGCAGACGGGACGATGGTAACGGGTGAGTGCAAGTTCACGTCCGCGCCACTTGATTACGGTGCGCTTGCCTCGCTTGAAGACCACACAGAGGAGATCCGATGGTCGCCCGATGATGAGGTAGAACACCAGTATGCCCTGTTCGCGCGAAACGGGTTCACACAATCTGTTCGTGATGAAGCGTCGGACCGTGACGACCTGCAGTTGTTCACTCTCAAACGAATCGTTGACCCAGGTGAGTCAAAGTAGAACTACCGGTTGGGATTAGCAAAAGAGCCCATACATTCGAACTGAACGGGGTGATGGAGGAACCGCATCTTTGATATTGAAAACCGAGCAGACTGGTGGCCTATTCTTCAGAGTTGCCTGTTGTGATCTCGTCTTGAAAGGTGGATTCGTCGATGCTACTTTCGAAGGAGATCTCGAACTTGCGGGTGCTACTTTCACCGAAAGCATGACGTTTGAAAATACCAGAGTTGACGGAGTCTGTTATGCAGCAAATCTGCAGGCCGACGGAGAGGGTTCCAGGCATGTGCGCCGTACCAACTTCGATATACGGACCAGGCTTGTTCCGGCTCTACATGGAACCTTCCTTCGGTGACAGATATCCTCGAACGTTCTTCGAAAGCGAGAGACCATCAAGATGGAGTCGAATACAGAGCTCCATCAGTTGACGCGGTGTCGGCTCTCTCTCCACAAAACTCAAATCGATCCAGTCGCTCTACCCGCTGAGACGGTCGGTTTTCGGGAGTAGAACCGCAAAATCTTACCACCTCACTTTTCACGCTTAACGAAACAGCACTGACGCTGCCACCAGTGTTTTTAAGCCACTGATAACCATGAGTACTGATATGTATGATCTGACCGGGTTTCAGCGCGACCTGTTGTATGTTGTAGCAGGTCTTGAGGAACCGCACGGATTAGCGATCAAGGACGAACTCGAGAACTACTACGAGAAAGAGATCCACCACGGCCGACTTTACCCGAACTTAGACACGCTCGTCGACAAGGGACTAGTTGAGAAAGGAGAGGCTGATCGCCGTACCAACGTCTACTCAGTCACACGCCGCGGCACCCGTGAGATTGAAGCGCGACGCGACTGGGAGGACCAGTACGTAGACGACCTCGTCTCTGAATAGCGACGTGAGAGATTCAAGGTAGAGACTGCTCCCCGAGCAGCCGCAGATCCAAATACGGGTGTCGTGGAGCGGCTAAATTCCTGTGCGATACGGGAATCAGGTAGGAATAGCGACAGAGACGCGTTTCCCAGTCTCTACCTCAGGTTTTCGGGTGGTCGTATCGATCAAACTGATACTTGCCTGTCCGCATCACCCAGTACCGGCTATCAAACACGAGAAGATCCTCGTTGGTGACTACCTCCGAAAGGAGGTTCGGGACATCCGTATTGGAGATGCCGTGATCAGATACCAGGTCCGTGATTTCCTCGACGGTGGCTCCCGGGTTCTCCGCCACAACGTCCAGAATCTGGTCGGATTCCTCTGCCATCGGTCAGGGGATCCGGTGTTGGACGATCGTGTCTGCGCCGCAGGCAGGACAGATCTCAGTATCTTTGTCGACGGTGGTTCCGCAGCGTCGGCACTCGTATACGATCTCTGCTTGGGTTGTCCGGGACAGCAGCCTGTCTATACCTTCGAATATCATGGATATGAGGATCACTTCGGATTCACGACGTCACGGCACTCCGGGCACTCAGCATATACTGCCGGTCCGGTCTCGGTTTCGTACTCGAGAATCACATCGGATGTTGTGATCTCGGCATGGCAGAACGGACACGTACCGAGAGACGGTGGGTTTGCCGTGGACATGAGTTGAGGGAGATGATGTCTGATGAGGGGAGGGAGCGCGTGTGACTGTATCAGGGTGACGTGAGCGTCTCCCTCTCCACTCAGTATCGTACACGGATCGGTATATAGGCGATCCAACCGGGGTGAAACTGGAACGAGCGGAAGCAGGAGGTTATAGGTCAGGTTTGGAGGGAGATCGGGTTATCCACTACTGGCGACCTCGTCACGTGTCCGGAAGAACATGATGATGGCGGCTGCTGCGAGTCCCATCGTCACCAGTGCAGAGAGCACCTGTAGGTTGTAGGCCCTGACTTAGATAGTGATCCAGAGCTTGATCCCGGTCGCAACCGAACTACAGTATCAGAACGACACGCAGCAGAGCGCTGCCAGCAAAGCTCGCATTCCCGTCGCCGATCTCACGGAAGGCATCGAGACGATGGTTGCCTATCTCGCTGCTCACGACCACATCGACTACCGAATCACAGGTGCCTTTCCTCAAATCCGAGGAGGTCCGAAAGATCGTCGAGTAGTTCGGGTCTGACCGACGGCGTAGTCGCCCGAATCAGCCGTCATACTCGCGCGATGCTGGCATTCCCCGAGTTCCTACTTTCTGACTCGGTATTCTCTCGTAGCACTTGTTCGGTTTCCGAAACCCATCAGTGATCGTCCTGATCAGTCGGGAGCCAGAGACGGCCCTCAACCTCTGGCGCGTCGATATCAGGCAATGCCCGTAGCCCAGGTGCGACGATGTCACCCCACCACCAGTCCCGAAAGCCAGTAGTGAATCCCTTGGCGCTCGCGGCGACGCCGTTATGGCCGAGCGGGTAGTTTTCCTCGGGAACGAGATCGCTCATGATTTCGTCCTTCGTCGCGCCGTCGTGTTCGTGGATATACTCACGTGCAGCGGCGATCGCGTCGAAGCAGCCGTCTCGAGGCGCGTCCGACGGAAATTCTACACTGTCCAGCACATCCGAACTATCGGTCATATCGTATTTATTGGTCGTTGGCCACCAATACGTGTTGTTGCCGGCGGAGTCTTCGGCGAGTGAATTCAATCCGGCGACCTAGAAGCGAGTGAGTCGACACCAGCGATATATGTCTCCTCTTCGAAAGCGCGATCGACAACTTTGGTCGTGGGTTGTTCGCCACTAGATATTTGGTTATCAATTCTAAGACCGTATCTCTGCTAGTGGCTCTCAGATCACGAAGCAATGATAGTCGGTCTCCAATCTAAGATGTAGCGGTAGACGTGCCATCCTCAAGTGCGATCCAGAGAGGCCCTGACAAGAATCGATTGCTAGCTGCTCAGATCGCAGAGCAGTTCACCTGATGGGAGAGACGTGTAGAAAGCGCCGATCGATTCCAAACTGACCACTTCGTAGCGGTCCAGTTCCGTCCCATTCTTGATGTCTCTGTTCCTCTCTTCGTTCGTCTAATCCGAAAAGTGGTCTAAAAGATGAATAGGTAAGAAATATTGGTCTGTGGTACCATATTACATGACGAGTGAGTCTCGATGGTGTCACCAGACCACAGGAAAGCAGAACCCGCACTTGAAACCACTTTTGGGGAGCGGTTCGTACTCCGAGATACTGCTGCGGATACGGACGGGGAACTGTTACGGATAGATACGTATCTCGACCCTGGTGTACGACGACCGCTTCACAGCCATCCAAAGCAGAACGAACGATTCGTCGTTCACGAGGGAACACTCGGTGTCGCCCTCGAGGACTCCGAGGTCTTGTTGGAACCGGGAGACGAAAAATCGGTATCCGCCGGAACGCCGCACACGTTTTGGAACGCCGGAGATGACAAAGTCCATATGACGACTGAACATCGGCCGGCACTCCGGTTCGAAGAGTTCCTCCAGGCAATGGTGGAACTCGATCGGGAGGACGGTCTCGATTCTGACGGGATGCCCGCCAACCCGCTGGTCGGAGCGGTGCTGCTCGATGAATTCCACAATGAGATGCGACCGGCTGATATACCGGTCTCGATTCAACGAATATTATTCCCCGCTCTTGCCACGGTCGGTCGGAAGGTCGGATATGGTGTCCCCAACTATTCGAAGACAGATGAGAGGCAAGAACAAGTATAGATAAAGCAACTTACGGGTGTCGACACCAAGGGATAATCATTACTTCTTACATATTTTTGTAACGACAACCCGAGACAGCCCAATATTTGAAACAGCGTTAGTTGGGTCCACCACCGGTCCTCAAATACGCTGACCTTCCTCGGCGCACCTACTGATGCGCACGCCTACAGCCATCAGCGAGTTCGACGAGCAAACACCGAAGGACCAACGACGTTTCGAGTATATCCAGACCACAATAGTTAGCAACCAAATGTGTGAGTATCACGTATGGCGAACGACTGTCGATCACGGGCACAGGGAATCTTGCTGGGGCTGGCATGTGGCGATGCACTCGGACGCCCAGTCGAATTTCAGGGTCCAGACCGAATCAAGGAAACACACGGGCGGGTAACCGATATGCTCGCTCACGGGACCTACGGGCAGCCTGCGGGAACGGTCACCGACGACACAGAAATGGCACTCTCTATTACTCGCAGCCTCGCGGAACACGGAACATTCGAGCCTGAAGACATCGCTGCCCGATTCGTCGACTGGAAGCAGTCTGGTCCGTTCGACATTGGGATCCCGCCCTCAAGCGCACTCCAGAGAATCGATAACAGCGAATCGTGGGACGAGGCTGGCCACCGTGAGTGGGAGGCGCGAGCATGGAAGGCAACAACGCTGGCAACGATAGCCTGATGCGGTGTGCGCCGTACGCGATCGCGTATCGAGATGCTCACACGAACAGGTCATCGATGTGCGTCTCTACAAGGAACTTCCGGAGATCATCGAGAGGTAGTGAACAGCCAGCGATACTCAACTTACGAATGTAGTATCCCCAACTTTGATCCACCTAAATAGTAAAACGTTCCACAGAGGATGCTCTCAGAGTGTCCGAATTGTGACGGAGGGTTGGGAGAGAAAGTTACAAAATACGTCTCGGACGGCAAGGCGATAGCGGATTTCGTCTGTCAAAATTGCGATCACGAATGGTCGATATCGCTCTGACCAATCGAACCTCCGTCTTTCTTTTAAGCGAGACGCTCCATAAGCAACTGTAGTTGCCGCTCAGTACAGGGGGTGCCCATAACATGAATCCTTAGCAGTAGTTGGTATTACGGTTCTTTACTCAGTTTTTCAGTCGAAAAGATGGTATCAATTATATTATCTGGAGATAGATTTATTGCGCCGCCTCTATTACGGGGAGCCATGACCGACCAGAGCCCGGGTGTTGAAGCCTGGAAAGAACACACAACAGCGTTCGACCGGGTTCGATCAATTGCGACTACAGTCTCTAAACCGCGCCCGGTAGCGTATATCGCGGATGAGGCCCACGTCGCAGAGAATACAGCACGCGACCACCTTGAACGACTTGTCGCCCTGAACGTACTGCTGAAGACAGAACGCGACGATGGCGCGTTCTATTCCCCTGACCCGCTTCACACACGGATACAAACACTTCGGGACCTTCTCGAAGAGCATGACCGCGACGGGCTGATCGATTTGAAGATTGAGTTACAGTCCAAAATCGAAGACTGGGAAACTGACTATAACGCGGGCTCTCCCGACGAACTCCGTACCCGTGCTGCAGAGACGGATACCGCTTCGCAGACGCGAAATCTCAAGAAAACCGCAAGTGACTGGGAACTCGCACTCTATCGTCTCTCAATTCTTGAGGACGCGATCGAAAACTACGCAATGTACACCACCGACTTTCGCACATCCGCGTAGCGCCGGCAAATGGCTGACTCATACAATTCATCTGAAGCGTCTCATCGAGCACTTCGTGCAATCCAGCAAGAGCTTGAACGGCATCCAATAGTTACTGCCGTACAGGGGTTCGCAGAACTACGGGCAGACCTAGCGGTAGAGCGATGGGAGATCGAACGTGAGAATGCAACACTGACTGTTCACTGGTTTGCGGGAGAGACACCGGACGCACGCCCTGAGTTCGAGTTTCATTACAGCGATGAGGAGACCGATTTCGGATGGCACCACCATGAACAAGAGCATGTCGATGGGTGGAGGAATTTTCAGGAACGCGCTGGTGACGCCGGATATACATACGAACCACATACGTTCCAAGCACAAAACCCAGCGCAGTTCTCATGGGAAATCATGTCGCTGGTTTCTCCCAAATTAACCCCTGAATAAAGGAGCCGTGTTATCAACTATTGTTATTGACCTCGAATTCGGTGAGCGCATCGTCAAGATGAATAGATGCATCGTTGCTCATACGCACATAGCAAATCGTTTCTCGCGTTCACCAGAGAGAATCTCACCTACCACGCAGTATGAATGACCACAAAACCGATTCTACCCACTATTGATTCGCCAAATAGGACGGTGGACAGCGGTAGGGGTACTCGAGGTTTCTGTCTACCAATTTATCATCGGCGTAGAGACGCATATAGCCGCTACTCAAATTGTTCGGTAGAGAGGATGAATCCAACACCGGTCTGCACGCGAGCGAAGCGAGTACGGTTCTCGGACGACGATGATGATTGACTAATACGCCTACTCTTTGCTCTATTCGGGGTGTAGTTAGACCAAGAGAACCATTATGGAATCACCCGGTTTATACACAAATAATTTAACCGTTATAGATAGTTTCTTGTCATGAATAGAAGGTCGTTTATCTCGTGTGTTTCTGTAGGCGCTATTTGTTCGGTAGCTGGCTGTACTAGTAGTAGTGGCTGTAGCGGTATACATTTGGATTTTCACGCTGTCGATGCAGCGGAGATTGCCTCAGAGGTTGCCGAGTTATTTTTTAGAAGGGACTATCACATGCTATCTCTCTTCAAGTTGCCAAATTGCATCATTTTGTGTCCGCCCGCCGCCTACGGTTCACCGTGCCCCTTCAGGTGGTTATTCTCCTTGATGGCGCTCGTCAAGAGCTTTGACTGGGCCTTCCGGAGATGTTCGAGCGCCGTCGTTCGGTTGATTCCCAACTCGTCGGCGAGTTCTTCGCTACTAATCCCCCGCGGCCACTCGAAATACCCCTCCTCGAGCGCACAGGTAACGACCTCGAGCTGACGGTCGGTGAGCATCGATTTCGACTCTTCGAATTCGGTGAGCTTGCCGAGCGTGACGGTGCCGATCTGATTGAAATCGTCAATCATGGCCCGAAGATCCTCACGGCGGAAGAAGAGAACGGTATAAACGCGACGGTCCGCGAAGACATGGCTCTGCCGTCGAAGGACGCCGTGGTTTCGGTCGACGGCGGAGTACGCCCCACATGACGTCTTCGTGATCAGGTAGTTTGCTTCGTCGAGCCGTTCGATGTGGTCGACCTGTTCGGCGTCCTCGAAGAACTCGATGTACTCCTCGCAAGGCTCCTCCATCCGAATGGTAAAGGTTACGCGGTGGTCGTGAAGTTCCTCGATGTCGACGTCGAACGACGTGTCGAAGTACTCCGCGAAGTCGCTGAGTACGCAGGACTTCTCCTGTTGAAGGTGAATCTCAGCTTGGAACATCTACCTGATCGTACCGTGTGGTACTTGCTCCCATCGCATAATACTTGCCTAAGTACCACCCACCAATGGAGGCTCGAGTCGAGGATCGATCGGACTCAATCACCGAACTCTCGGCTCGCGAGAGCGAGGGCCTCGTCTAGTTCCAGTGGGCCGCGTTCGGCCAGCGTCGCTTTGAACGACGATACCATCTCGTCGTCGGGTTCGAGACCGGCGCGTTTGAGGAGTTTGCGCGCGCCGTCGTTCCCGGTCGGTTTTCCGAACACGAGCCGTCGTTCACCACCGAACGCCGCGGGGTCGAACGGCTCGAGTGTCGCGGGATCGCTCAGCATCGCTGCGGTGTGGATTCCCGATTCGTGTTCCGAGATCGCCTCGCCGAGGATTGCCTTCCGGTCGCCATACTCCTCGTTTAACGTGTCGAGTAAGTCTCGGCAGGCGGGGACGAGTTCGTCCGTCTCGATGCCGAGGTCGTCCCCGAGATCGACGGCGCTGGCGACGACGACCTCCTCAAGTGAACTGTTCCCCGCTCGTTCGCCCAAAGAGGCGACGCTCACGTCGGCCTTTGCGACGCCGGCGTGATACGCCGCCAGAACGTTTGCCGTCCCACAGCCCATGTCGTCGTGGAAGTGAACGCCGACACGGGAGAGGGCCACGTCATCGGCGAGTCGATCGAGCGACGATCTAACGGTCGCCGGCGTCCGGGCGCCGACGGAGTCCGCGAGGGTGACGAACGGGACTTTGGGGATCGTTTCGAATACCTCGACAAGGTCCTCGTGATCCGTCCGGAAGGCGTCTGCGAGCGTGACGTGGGGCGTGGCACCCCGTTCGTCGATGTAATCGACCGCTTCGGTCAGCATCGTTAGCATCTCCTCCCGGGAGGCGCTGAGGAGATGTTCGAGGTGTCTGTCGGAAACCGAGACGAACGTCTCGACGACATCAGCGCCTGCGTCGACCGCCGCATCGATATCCCGCTCGAGGGCGCGGGCCAGTGCCACGATCTTCGCGTCGGTCGTCCCGCTCAGTTCAGAGACGACAGTCTGATCCTTCTCGCCCGTCGCGGGGAAGGCGGGTTGGATGAACGGTACGCCGAGGTCGTCGAGCGCCCGGACGCTGTCGATCTTCTGATCGGCGGTGTACTCACGTCCCGGCATCTGATCGCCCTCTCGGAGTGTCACGTCAGTAAGCTGCATCTATATGATCCCCTCCTCCTCCAGTTCCGCGTACTCTTCGTCGGTCATTCCGAGTTCGCCCTGATAGACGTCCGCGTTGTGTTCGCCGTGTCCGGGTCCGAGGAACTCCACCTCGCCGGGCGTTCGAGAGAACTTCGGGATGGGTGCGAAGGTCTTGATCGATCCGATATCCGGATCCTCGACCTCGATGATGCTATCACGCGCTTGGAACTGCTCGTCCGCGAAGATATCGGCCATATCGTAGACCGGGCCGACAATGGCGTCGTGGGCCTCGAGGATTTCGGTTGCCTCTTCGGTCGTCCGCTGTTTCGTCCACTCCTCGATCGCCGCGTTGAGGGGTTCGTTGTTGTCGACGCGGGATTCGTTGTCCTCGAAGCGAGGGTCTTCGATGAGTTCGGGCTTGTCGATGGCTTCGGCGACGCGTTCGAAGATCTTCTGATTCGACGCGGACATCGTCATGTAGCCGTCGGCGGTCTCGTAGATGTTCCGCGGGGCGGTACTCGGGTGCTGGTTGCCGGTCCGTTCGCGGACGTGTCCCATCCGATCATAGGCCTCGACTTCGCCGAAGAACAGCCGCCAGAGCGGTTCGATGAGAGAGACGTCGATCACCTGTCCCTCGCCGCTCCCGCCGCGGCCGACGTCACGCTCGAAGATTGCCATCATGGTGGCCTGCATCGCGAACTGGGCTGCCGTCAAGTCCGCGAGGCTGATCGGGGGCAATAACGGTTCGCTGTCGGGGAAGCCGTTCGCGTGAGCCCACCCGGAGATGCCTTCCGCGATGGTTCCGAATCCAGGTTTCTGGGACTTCGGGCCCGTCTGGCCGTAGCCCGAGAGCCGGACCATGATCGCCTCCTCGTTGACCGCGTGGACGTCGTCGGGACCGAGTCCCCACCGCTCCATCGTTCCCGGACGGAAGTTCTCGAAGACGACGTCGGCGTCCTCGATCAACAGGAGGGCGATCTCGCGTCCGCGTTCGGAACCGAGATCGAGCGTGATACACCGCTTGTTGCGGCCCAGTGACTTCCAGGCCAGCGATTCGCCCTCCTCGGTCTTCTGGGGCCACTCGCGGATCGGGTCACCGGTCTCGGGATGTTCGACCATGACGACGTCGGCGCCGAAATCGCCCATCATCGTCGTCGCGAAGGCGCCGCTTATCATCCCGGACATGTCGATGACCCGGAGCCCGTCGAGGGGACCGGTTCGTTCTCGTGCCGTCATTTCCCTGACCCACAGCCCCGCGACGAAAGACAGTTGTTCCACCCAGTGTTGGCTGTTTATATACTCCATCGGTAGTAGTCGACTCGAGCCAGCCGAATGCGGACTCGAGTCCGCACGCATACGTGTTCGTGAGACCCCGCCGCTAAAACGCGTTAGAGTATATTTCGATTCGTTCGAGCGCTTGACCAGCGCAACGAGACCGTCGTTTAGAGAAACCGAGGTCGACGGCGACGGAACGAGTCACCGATGGGGTCTGACCGAACTGCGAGCGACCGGTATATAAATGACCACCACTGGTTGGGAGAACGCTTACTCGAACTGCTCCGGTCATGGTACCCGTACGATACCATATGCCACACAACCTAGGAGTGGACGTGGGTGGGACGTTCACCGACGTCATCGTCTTCGACGAGGACACCCACGAACTCACGACCGACAAGGTACTCTCGACACCGTCGAACCCGTCGGAGGGGGTCATCGACGGGGTCGAAGAGGCCGTCGAAAAGGCCGGAACGACCGTCAGCGACCTGAACCTGCTGTTCCACGGAACGACAGTAGTGACGAACATGTTGCTCGAGGAGACGGGGTCCCGAGTGGGACTGATCACCAGCGAGGGTCACGAGGACATCTTACACTTGGCACGTGCGTGGACGCCGGGTCCGCTCTACGGCTGGATGGACATGGAGAAGCCGGCGCCGCTGGCGGACCTCGTAGACACGCGGAGCGTCAGCGGCCGGATCGGTTCGCCGGAGGGGGCCGAACAGGAGCCGATCGACGAGGCCGAGGTCCGAGCGGCGGTCCGGGAACTCGCCGATTCGGGCGTCGAGTCGCTGACCGTCGCTCTCCTGAACTCGTATCTGAACCCGACTCACGAGCGAGAGGTCCGGGACATCATTCAGGACGAGTGTCCAGACCTTCCGGTATCGATCTCCGCAGAGATCGTTCCGGAGTACGGCGAGTACGAGCGGACGCTGACGACGGTCATTAACGACTACGCCCGGCCGCAGGTCATCGACTACCTCGAGGATCTCGACGACTCGCTCGAGGACGCCGGCTCGACCGCGAAAATGAACGTCGTACGCTCGGACGGCGGACTGATGAGTTCCGACGCCGCGAAACACCGGCCGGTGGAACTCGCCCTATCGGGGCCGTCCGGCGGCGTCGTCGGCGCGGCGACCATCGCCGAAAAGAAGGGCGTTCCCGACGTGCTCACCCTGGACATGGGCGGCACCTCGACGGACGTCTCGCTGGTCGAGGACGGCAAGCCCGAGACGACGCGGCAGACGAAAGTCGGTTATCGGGAGTTCAAGTCCCGAGCTGTCGACGTGAACACGGTCGGTGCTGGCGGTGGCTCCATCGCTCGCGTCCAGTTGTCGGGATCGCTTCAGGTCGGACCCGAGAGCGCCGGTGCGGATCCGGGACCGGCCTGTTACGGGCAGGGTGGTGAGGAGCCTACCGTAACCGACGCGAACGTCGTTCTCGGGCGGATTCCGTCGAACGTCCAGCTCGGCGGGACGATGGACCTCGACCGCGACGCGGCTCGAGACGCGATTCAAACGGTCGCGGACGAGCGCGACAGTTCCGTCGAGGAGGCCGCACAGGCGATCCTCGATATCGTCAACGAGAACATGTACGGTGCGCTTCGGGTCGTCTCCGTCGAGCGCGGCTACGACCCGCGGGACTTCGGACTCGTCGCCTTCGGCGGTGCCGGTCCGATGCACGCCAACGCGCTGGCGGACGTGATGGACGCCTACCCGCTGATCGTCCCACCGGGACCGGGAGTCATGAGCGCCTTCGGCTTCCTGACTAGCGACGTCCAAAACGAGTTCTCCGAGACGTACCTGAAGACGGACCAGGACGTCGACGGGGCAGCGGTGTACGACGCGTATCAGGAACTGAAGCAGGAGGCGACCGACTGGCTCGTCTCCGAGGGCGTGGGCGAGGAGAACCACGCCTTCGAGTACTACGCCGACTGCCGGTACTACCGTCAGGACGTCCAGATGTCGATCCCGATCGATGTTTCGAACCTCCGGACCGACGAGGGAATTGCGGAGATCAAAGACGACTTCGAGGCGCGCCACGAGCAGCGCTTCGGCTTCTCGCTCGACGCCCCGCTGGAGATCGCGAACCTCCGCGTCATCGGTAAGGGCACGATCCAGGGCGTCACGCTCGAGGAGCGCGAGGTCGGCGGAGAGGATCCGAGCGAGGCCGAGGTCGGCACGCAGGAGGTCTTCTTCGACGACAGCTACCACGAGACGCCGATCTACGACCGAACGCTGTTGCGTCCAGGCAACGCCATCGCCGGCCCGGCGATCGTCACCGACGACGACTCGACGGTCGTCGTCCAGCCCGATCACACGGCCACGGTCGATCGGTACGCGAACCTCGAGATAACGCGAGGCGATTCACAATGAGCCAGCACACAGCCGACGCTACCCCCGATTTCGTCGGGGATCACGACATCGACGCGACGACCCTCGACATCATCGAGAACACGCTCTCGAACACGCGCCACGAAATGGACCGCGTCCTCGAGACGACGGCGATCAGCCCGGTCATCAGGGAACAGTCCGATCAGTTCCCGCTGATCGCCGACCCGCAGGGACGGATGGTCATGGGCCAGTTCGGCAGCGCCATCGACACGATCATCGAGAACGCTCCCTTCGGCTGGGACGAACTGAACGAGGGCGACGTCATCGCGACCAACGATCCCTACATGTGTGCCGGCGCGGTCTCGCACACGCCGGACATGCTGTTGCTTCGGCCGATCTTCTACGAGGGCGACCTCGTCGGCTTCGGCAGCCAGTGGGGCAACCTGATGGACGTCGGGGGGAAGACCCCCGGCAGCATGCCCGTCCAGGCGGCGACCATCTTCGAAGAGGGGATGCGACTCCCGCCGGTCAAACTCTACAAGGGCGGCGAGTTCGACAGCGAACTCCTCGAGACGTTCGCGCACAACACGCGGCTCCCCGAACACGCCGAGGCGGACATCAAGGCGCTCGCAGCCGGCACGGCCGTCGCCGAATCCCGCGTCCAGGAACTCTGTGAGCGGTTCGGGAAGGAGACCTACCTCGAGGGCTGTGACGCCATTCTCGACCGCACTCGCGACGGGATGATCGACCTCATCCGCGAGTTCGTTCCCGAGGGCGAACGCTACACCTTCGAGGACTACGTCGACGACGACGGGATGGGCAACGGCCCCATCAAGCTCCACCTCGAGATCTACCGCGAGGGCGACACCGTCCACCTCGACTGGGAGGGGACCGACGATCAGGTCCCCGGCACGGTGAACTTCCTCCTGAACGAGAAGATGTTCAAGATGTTCACCGGGGTCTTCCTCATCATGGCCTTCGACCCGCTGCTGACGTTCAACGACGGGTACTACGACCTCTTCGAGGTCAACCTGCCCGAAGGGACCGTCGTTCAGCCGGAGTTCCCGGCCGCCCTGGGTAACCGGCTGCCCCTGATGGCCCGACAGTTCGACGTTCTGCAGGCGACGTTCTCGAAGCTCATCGACGACTTCAGCGTCGCCGGCAGCTACGGCACCTCGCCAAACTTGGTCTACGCCGGTACTGACTCCGAGGGCAACGACTTCCAGATGCTCGAGATCCTCTACGGCGGCATCCCCGCCCGACCGGGCGGTGACGGCCTCGACGGCCACTCCTGGTGGCCGCTGTTCCGGACTGTCCCTGCCGAGTATCAGGAGGCCTACTATCCGCTTACCATCGACGAGTACAGTACGCGAACCGATACTGGCGGCGCCGGACAATTCCGCGGCGGCCACGGAATCACGAAGGTCTACACCTTCGAGGAAGACGGCGCGATCACGTTTCAGGACGACCGGGCACACACCTACCCGTGGGGCGTCGACGGCGGGAAACACGCCCAGACCAGCGAGAAGAAGCTCATCCGTACGGACGGCACCGAGGAGGAACTCCCTTCCAAGGTCGAGAACGTCGCCGTCTCGGCCGGCGACAAGCTCGTCTTCCGGACCGCCGGCGGCGGCGGACTGGGCGACCCCCTCGAACGCGACCCGGAACTCGTCGCTGAAGAGGTCCGGCAGGGGCTCATCTCGGCCGATGCCGCCCGCGAGGAGTACGGCGTCGTCCTCGAAGACGGCACCGTCGACGAGGCCGCGACCGAAGAAATTCGTGAGAACCGCCGCGAGACCCGTGGTGAGCCCGCGGAGTTCGATTACGGGCCGCTCCCGGACGACGAGGAACTCGCTGACCAGATTGCCGACGAGCGCCGCGAGTTCGAGGATCGCCACGACTGACGATCGATCGTCTACCGCACCTATCATGCTATGAATTGGATCGACGACACGGAGGACCGCTACGACGACCTGGAGTTCGGCGAGAGCGTCGGTATGGGGGAACGACCGGCGCTGCTCGTTATAGACCTCATCAACGCCTTCACCGACCCGAGTTCGAACCTCGGGGCCGACGTCGACGACGTCCTCGAGCAGACGGAGCGGCTTCTCGAGGCGTTCCGAGAACACAACCTGCCCCGATACTTCACCACCGTCGCGTTCGAGGATTCGTACGGCGACGCGGGGATGTTCGTGGAAAAAGTGCCTGCGCTCAAGGAACTCCGACTCGGTACTGACCGCGTTGAAGTGGACGAGCGCATCGAACCGATCGCCGACGAACGGGTCATCCTGAAGAAGTACGCCAGCGCCTTCTTCGGGACCGACCTCCAGTCAGAGCTGACAACTAATCGCGTCGATACCCTCGTACTCGTCGGTGTTACTACCAGCGGCTGCGTCCGTGCGACGGCAGTTGACAGCCTCCAGCACGGCTATCGAACGATCGTTCCGGCCGACGCCGTGGGCGACAGAGCGGAAGGCCCGCATAGGGCGAATCTCTTCGATATCGACGCGAAATACGGCGACGTCGTACTGACCGATACCGTCCTCGAGGAGATTACGACCTCGTCCGAGGAGTAACGAGTGGATGTATGTGCGAGGCGGTTCGAACGCGTCAAGCAAGCGTACGAATAGCAGTTGGCAGCGGACGGTATTGACATCCTCCACGGCGTGAACACCGTGGAATCCCACCTCTCCGTTGAGGCTGCGTTGGGAGTTTACGGTTCATGGGTGCTCGAAATTCGCTCGAACATCCCCGCTCCACTCAACCCGAACCTCGTCGGCGGCGATAGTGTCGCCGGGAGTCACCACCTCCGATAGAATTTCTCGTGGCGGCCGTCCTCCAACTGGTCGAGGTACGGCACACTTGTCAGAGATCTCTACGTCTGCGGGGCGTCAACGTGGCTCGGTGCCGGAAACAATGCGACCTCGGGTCGCCTCTGTACTCAACGTGTTCTGACGTCGCTGCTCAATGAGCACGTGATCGAGACAGCTGAGGAGTGTGTCTGCGACGCTGCGGCGGCGGTTCGGCGACATCTGTCGTAGCGCTTTGCCCGTGGTTGCTTTGAACCGGGCAAGCCTGAAGGCCCGCTCCAGTTCTGTGACCGCTATAGCCCGAGCCAGTCACCCACTGGACGCAACCTCGAGGAACACATCGTCGTGGCGCCAGCGGAGTGACCCAAACACTCTTTACTGTTTCACTGTAAAATGTAATTAGGAACGAACCGTGTCCCGCACCTCAAACCGCGCCGACGGCGACATCGTCCGTGACTTCCTCTCGGTCGCGGACCTGCTGGAGGAGCCTCAGCTGGCCCGGCTGTACGCGTATCTCGCTCGTGAGCCCGGCGCCACCGTCCAGGAACTGATGGACGAACTCGAGCTCGCCCAGGGCACAGCCTACAGCTACGTCAATCGGCTTGTCGACGCTGGCGTCCTCGAGGTCACTCACGACGAGCAGCCCCGGCGATACGCCGCCCGCGAGATCGACCTGACTGTGACGACGGCCGCAGGCAACCGGGAGTACACGATCACGCCGGCGCTGATCGACGCAGTCGGGCGTCGCGAGACGAACGGCGACATCGACACCTACATCGACCGCCACGGCGTCGCGGGCCTCGCGACGGCACTTACCTACGCTGTCGCTCGTGAACGTGGCGAGGTGACTCACCGCCTGATGGCCGAGGATCTAGATATCTCACCACTGGCTGCAGAGATGATCCTTCAGGCGCTCCGCCCCGTCGTCCATGAGCACTACGACATCGACGAATCAGGGGCGTCGCTCGACGAGTTGGACATCGACGGCGCTGCTGACGACGCGTGAGCGCGTTCCACATCGCTGACACCGGCCTGTTCGTCGCAATAGGACAGCCATCGAACAACCGGTACCAGGCAGTTCGTCGATTCGCCCGCCGGAACGACATCACATTCGTCCTGCCAGAGCGGGTATACGAGGAGTTAACCGTCGACGACCCCGACGTCGAGCCACCGCCCGTCGACGCCGCGATCGACGAAGGGTGGGTGACGGTCGCAGCGCCGCTCGAGTTTTCAGAGCCCATCGTCTCGCGGGCGATGGATGGCGTCCAGCGGTACATCGCAAACGCCGACGACCGCCCTGCGGACGAGGTCGAGCGAGCCGACGCCGCGCTCGCAGCGCTAGCTGCCCAGCACCTCAGTACGGGTACGGCGACCGAGGTGTACATCTACACGACGGATACCGCGGCCGGCGAGGGGGCTGAAACCGTTCTGGCCAGTGAAGGGTACGATGACTCGGTGACGTTCGTGAACGGCTTCCGGCTCATCGAGGATCTTCGCTCGAACGATCGCTAACGGAATACTGAGTTGCGATAGAACGGCGTGGCCAGAGCGGGCGTCAGTCCGCCACCACAACGGATTCCGACGCCGTGTCAGCACCAGTATCGATTACGACAGGGAACTCCTCCCGACCGCCTGTGGGCTGTCCAGCTTGGAACGTGAGTGTGAGCGAGGCAGATTCATCGGGATCAAGCGTCAACATCGTACTGTCCTCGATGGATGGGGAGTGCCCGACAACGAGTTCGATATCAGTGCGGCCGGTTTCGTCGCCAACGTTTTGGATCGTTGTGTTCACCTGTAGCGTGCCACCGGGGCCGACGGGGGAGTTTGTCGACATCCCCATGACGTTAAACGTAGCCGGGCGTGGTTCATCATTTTCAACGACAACCGTTCGCGTTGCCGTGTCCGCCCCAGTATCGATGACGACGGGGAACTCTTCGCGCCCACCCGCGGGCTGTCCGGCTTGGAATGTTAATGTCGGGGTCGCTGATTCTCCCGGGTCGAGGGTCAACATCGTGCTGTCCTCGGTGGATGGAGAGTGGCCGACAACGAGTTCAATGTCCGTGCGACCGGTTTCGTCACCGATGTTTTGGATTGTGGGAGTGACTTCGAGTGTTTCGCCGCCACCCACGGGAGAGTTCGTCTGCAGGCCCATGACACGGAATTCAGCGGGGTCCGACCCGCCGCTACTGTCGTCGACGACGATCTGGAATTCGGCGGTGTCATCGGCTGTTTCGATTCGGCCCGGGAATTCTTCACGACCGCCCGCAGGCTGTCCGGCTTCGAATTCGAGTTGGACGGCGGTCGATTCGCCCGCGTAGAGGTCGACCGATGTCGTATCGGCGCGTTCCGGATCGTGTCCGACGATGAGGTCGACGTTGGTCGTCCCGGTCACGCCGCCCTCGTTTTGGATTGTGGCGGTCACATCTAGTGTTGCCCCGCCGGGGATCGGAGAGTTGGTGTCCACGTTCGAGACGGTAAACGACGCGTCCTGTCGAACGGGTTCGAATTCCCAGATCGGGCCGTCGGCGATCGCACCGTTTTCGGTAACGACCAGTGCGGTCACGCCTTCTTGGACGATATCTTCGGTGCTGGGCGAAATACTGGCGGTTGCGTGGGTGCCGCTGATCGAGGTGACCTCCATCACATAGTCCACCGCGCGGGCCCACCAAATGACGCGGTCGAGGTTGCCATCGGGATCGTGGACGTCAAGTGTACACTCGAAGGTCTGGCCATCCTCGAGTCGACGTCTATTTTCAGGGGAGGGCCGGGCATCAGTGACGGCGGGTGGGGCGATTCCATCCGAACTTGTCGCAATGTTCCATGACGTTGTGCGGCGGTTCCCTCCTTCGGGGTCGACAACGGCCGTCACTTCGCAGTCCGATTCGATTTCATGCTGCCAGACTTGTACGTTCTGATGTTCGAGATAGGCACTATACCATGGCCCCATCGATAGCCCTGTGGATTCCCCATCGACGAACCATTCTGGATACTGATAGCGGTCGCCCGTGGACACTGGAGTCACCTCGAATATTAGAGACGTGCCGGGCTGAACGGTTAGCGACGGGTCTGGCGGGCGAACCCGACTGTGTTCCGCCGATTGTTGGCCACCCGCAGTGCCGATGGCGCTGATCGCGGCAACGACCCCTGCGACCCCTTTGAGAAGGGGTCGTCTGTTGAGTCGAGTTGGAAACATAGCTCATTCATTGGTTGACAGATAGTGAAAGCAGGACATGGTTACAGCATAAATCGAGTATTGGTTCGAGGAGGACATCTCTCAATCTGGAATAGGCTAGACCCACATCGAGTCGTAAACGTATATTTGTGTAGTAGTGGAGCGACTATTCGGCTATCGGACAGACTCCCACATTCTGAGAGTTGGTTCTCATAATGTCACAGGGCAGTATACAGCCTGCTAAGGTTTGGATAGCGATATCGGTTGCCTGTGTTGTTACTGGTCTATAATTGGGTTTTGTCACATAGTAAGTTCTCTCGCCGATTGCACAGATAGTTCGTGAAATTCAACCATATTACGACCAAGGAACGTATACCTACAGATCCGCTCTCTCTGATACTGATCCTCGTGAGTAAGACCAACCACCCCGCCGCAGGCGACGTCCTAAGCCTCGATAGCCCCCTTCAGGCCCTCCAGTCGAGTCCGCACTTCTGCGGGCCCGTCGAACCGATGGACGGGGACTTCTGCAATGATCACTTCGCGCTGATCTACGAGTCGCAGGCGGACCAGTTCGCAGCCGTTGTCCCGTTTATCCGTCAAGGACTCGAGCGCGGTGAGCGGGCGACAGCAATCAACTACAACAGCTCGTTCAGAACCTCTTGAGCAACGCAATCAAGTACTCGGGGGACACACCCCCGCGAATTCAGGTAACGGCAGAGCGAGACAGGGATATGTGGGTGATCTCAGTACAGGACAACGGAATTGGAATCGACAACGACGAGCGAGAGCGGATCTTTGACATCTTCGACCGACTGCACAGTCGCGAAGAGTACGAAGGAACCGGCATCGGACTCGTACTCTGTGAGCGGATCATCGAACGCCATGGCGGCGAGATCTGGGTGGATTCCGAGCCTGGAGAGGGGTTGGCGTTCTCGTTCACACTTCCCGACGTAGATACGTAGGAACGATATATAGTTGGATCGACGAGCGGACTCTCTCAATAGTCGATCTGCAATCAGACGGCTACGGTTGATCCTCCCACTCCGTGGCACGTTCGTACGCTCCGGCTAGCGCCAGAAGCGTCGTCTCGTCGAACCGAGAGCCGACGAGCATCGCACCCACCGGGAGTCCGTCCGGCTTCGCACACGGCACCGACACGGCTGGATGGCCGGTGAGGTTGAAGGGACAGGTGTTGACGATCGTCTGTATCTCCCGCTCGAGTGCGTCGACTCGATCGAAGGCCGCCGGCCCTTCGAAGGCACGCGTTGCCGTCGTCGGCAGGAGGAGAGCATCGTGCTCCGCCAGGATCTCGTCATACATCTGTCGCGCAGCCATTGCGACGTTGCGCCCTTTCGCGTACGGTTCGACACCGTACGTATCCGCCAGAAACTCGCCTGCGAGGAGCGACCGTTTGACCGTCGGTGGCAGTTCGTCTGTCCGAGCGTCGAGCGCCGACTTGAGCGCTCTGGCAAGACGAGTCCACGTCCAGCCGGTGTGGTTGGTTCCGACGCCGCCCTCTCGGAGGAGACGCCGTCCACCCTGTGAGGCGATGGCCGCCCATGCGCTCACTCCTCGTCGATGGATCGGCACCGAAACTGTCTCACAGGAGACACCGAGGTCCTCGAACGTCGCTGCGGTATCCCGAACAGCGTCGTCGACTTCGGATTCAGAGAATTCCCAGCCGAATCCCTCCTCGAGGACCGCAATTGAGAGGGATTCGATGTTGTCGTCGACGGAGTCAGCGTACGAGTCAGTCTCGAGGGATCGTGGCTGGCGCTGGTCTAACTGGATCCCGTCAACGACGTCGACGCCGGCGATCGCATCGAGCGCAGTGGCGACGAGATCGACGGTCGGGGCCATCGGGCCGATGTGATCGAGACTCACTTCGAGCGGTAGCGTACCCGTATAGGGAACGAGTCCGTGAGTGGGTTTCAGTCCGACGAGTCCACACCAGGAGCTCGGAATGCGGACCGAGCCGGCCTGATCGGTTCCGAGTGCGACGTCACACTCGTCGTTTGCGGGAGCCGCGGCCGATCCACTGGACGAGCCTCCGGGAAGCCGGTTCTCCCCATGCGGGTTCTCTACCGGGCCGAAATCAGAGATATCACCGCGACCCGACCAGGCGAAACTCTCCATGTTAAGCTTGCCAGCGATCGTCGCACCGTCTTCGAGGAGGCGGGAGACCACGGACGCGTCGATCCGGGGAACGAACCCCTCGAGCACTCTGGATCCGGCCGTCATCTCGTACCCGGCGACGGCGATCGAGTCCTTGACGCCGACGGTGACGTCCGACAGCGGTCCGTCCGTCTCGCCGCGGACCTCACCTTTCGTGATCCAGGCGTTCAGCGGATCCTCGTCCACAGTCGGCCGGTATCCCCGCTCCCTGCCGTCGAGAGTCACCGGTTCGAGGCCCGGATCGAACGACGGTCCCTGTTCAATCCCGGCCAAGCCGTCGATCGCACCGGAGACTAGGGTCTCATAGTCGTCGCGTTCGTTAGGCGTTAGAGAGAGTCCAATGTCCGCCGCGAGCGACTCGAGCGTCTCTCCATCTGGTCGGCGAAAGACGTGTTTGTCACTTCTTGGCATTGCAGTGTCCGTCTATCGGCCGTTCGAACGTAGTTGTATGGATCTCACGTGACCGTCACTGTGAGACTGATGACAACGCCGCATACGATACATAGTTGACGGGAAACGATGGCAATAGCGAATCTACTCAGCGATAATAGGCTCTTCGACCAATCACTAGCGAGCGGTCTAATCAATAGGTTGTGGAAAGGGCGACATGCCACACCCCCTGTGCGAAATGAACTATCTGGTCGTCGAAAAGCAGAGACGACAGCTATACTGACCATCAACAGATGGTTTTTGAGATGTGCTCCTACCTCCGACTCGCGGATAGAATTGTGGGATAGATACAAATTAGGCCTATTTCACCTATTGGCTCTATTTCACCTATTGTACTTATTGTACCTATTCGTAAAACGGGAGTCACACTTCAGCCCTGTTCTAGAGGCACCCATCAATCGGCTCCGCTGGGCAACTATGAGGAATGATAGCGGAATTTAACCAACCTCTCACCTTCTAATATAGTTCGGGAATTAGAGAGGTCCGGTATCGAACGGAGTCGAAAGGCCGTCCACGATTGGATTCACAAGTGCAATCTACAGCCAACGGATGACGAGAAGCCGAATCACGTCGCGCTCGACGAGACAGTGATTCAACTCAACGAATATCGTTATTGGCTGTACACTGCTGTCGATCCAGAAACGAACAATATTCTCCATATGAGGCTGTAGTCAACGACTACGACCGCGTTGACAGAACGGTTCCTGCAGGAACTCACTGAGAAACATGATCTCGATGATGCCGTGTTTCTCGTCGATGGAGCAAAATATCTCTAAACTGTACTCCGTCAATCGAGGCTCCGATTTCGATATGAAAAATAGGAACGCTGCTGAACGTGTCTTCAGTGAGATAAAACGACGTACTTCTTCGTTCTCAAACTGTTTCAGTCACGCACAACCGTCAACAGCTGAATCGTGGCTCCAAGCCTTCGCCGTCTGGCACAATGCTACAAACTCAACACGACCATTTCAGCACACCCTGAATTTATCATATCTCTCGTAATATGGAGAGATGCTATGGGCGACGCATATGCTTCGATAGAGACCAGACCGTGGACCGAGATCAAACGGCTGCACGAGGACCTCCTCGCGGAACAAATCGAGTACCTCGCGACGGAGTCAGGCTTCTATCGGGATCGGTTCAACGAGTGGGAGATCGATCCGGCGGATATCGACTCCCTCGAGGCGTTACGAGACGTTCCGTTCACGACGAAGGACGACGAGCGCGCGTGTCAAGAGGACACCGATGCCGAGCGGCCGCTCGGAGACCATCAGGCAGCGCCGACTGAGGCTCTCAACCGGACCATTTCTTCCTCCGGAACGACTGGTAAGCCGACGTACTTCGGGCTGACGGACGCCGACCGGCGGAAGTGGAACGAGGTGCTTCAGCGCTGTTTCTACACCGCCGGTATACGTCCGGAAGATACCGTGATCTTCGGCGTTGGACAGACAATGGTTCCAGGTGGAACGCCGTATTTCGAGGGACTCACTGAACTGGGTTGCAACGTCGTCCCTGCAGGCGGCGGCACCACTGATCGACTCCTCTCCGCGATCACGGACCTCTCGGGCGACGTGCTCTTTACTACGACCTCTCACCTCCGATATCTCTCGGAGAACGCACCGGAACTGCTCGGTCACGACGTTGACGAACTCCCGCTCACGAAACTCATCGGCGGCGGCGGACCCGGAATCGCGAATCCGGAGATCCGCCGAGAACTCGCCGAAGAGTGGAACGCGACGACGGTTCGAGAGATCATGGGACTGGGAGACGTCATCGCCTGTCTCTGGGCCGAATGTGATCAAGAAGATGGAATGCACTATCACGGACAGGGACACGTGCACGTCGAACTGATCGATCCCGAGACGGGGAAAGTTACTCCGTTTGAAGAGGGTACTGAAGGCGAACTCGTCTACACGCCCTTGCAGCGGGAGGCGACGCCGCTATTGCGATTCCGATCTGGTGACGTCGTCCGCGTGACTGGGACAGAATGTCCCTGCGGGCGGACCTCCCCAAAGATCCAGTGCATCGGACGGACGGATGATATGCTCATCTACAAGGGGATGAACGTCTTCCCGTCGGCGCTTCGTGACGTCGTCTCCGATGTCGATGGGCTTCTGCCCCATGCACAGGTCGTCGTTCCCGATGCCGACAAAGTGCACTTCGAGGAACCAATTCCGCTTCGCGTCGTCGTTGATCCGGACAGTAATCGCGATACGGACAAAATCGTCGACGATGCGATCTCGATGGTCCGCTCTCGATTGAAGGTGCGAATCGATCCACGCCCGGCCGACCTCGAGTCGATCGAACTTTCGGAGTACAAGGCGGATCTAGTAGTTAAAGACGACTGAATCCACGATTCATACGTTCTCATGAAGAGTGCGTACTTATCGGACCGGTCTCCGATGCGATAGTCGAAGAAATGAGTCGCGTGCGCCCGATCTGACGGGAGCGAGCTACTGTCGCATCACTGGTTCCGTCTTCTCTCCATCTGGCCAGCTGCCGTAGTTCTCGAGGATCTCGTCGTCGGGTCGCTTTTCTTCCCACTCGTCGATGAATCCGCCGAACGACTGGGCTTCCTCGAGTCGCTGCTGGCGGAATTCCTCTCGACGGCGTTCGGTCGCTTCCTCGTCGACGGTGAGCGTCTCCTCGTCGTACTCGATCTGGTAGATCTCCTTCGCGGACCGATGGGTCACGCGGTCGTTTTCGATGTCCTCCATGACAGCGTCGGGATCGCGCTCAAGCGCGTCACCGTATCCGCAGCCGCCACCGGAGTGACCGACGAAGAGGTCGCCGTTCTCGTAGGGCTTCGACTCGCGGACGTGGCTAGTGATATTGTAGTCGGCGTCCAGCGTTCGGTCCTGCAGTAGTTCGATGAGGTCGTCGGGGACGTACTCCCCGTTTGCCATCCGTTCCTTGAGATCCGAATCAGTGATTGTGATCCCAGGGATCGTTCGTGGCGCGTAGCCGCCGAACAGGCCCTGTCCGGTCACGAGCTTCGAGTTGTGACAGATCGACAGCCACTCGACGACGGGAACGTGGTGCATCATGTATGCGATCTGCATCCCGATTCCGCCGCGGTGCTTGCCATGGCCACAGGAGTCGGTCCCGTGGCGGAAGTACTGATGCGTGAAGGGGTATTCGTTCTCGACGAACTCCATGTTCGAGGCATGGCCAAACGGACACCATGGGAAGATTGCCTCGTCCTCGCCGTCGCGCCGGGCCTGCCCACCAGTACCGTCGGTGTTGAGCGCGTGAGACATGAGGTCAGCGACCGGCTCACCGTGCTGGTTCTCGGCGCCGAAGGCGTACCCGGGTGCGGTATTAGCCATCGGTGCGGTGACGTGCTCGTTCTCGCTGTCCTCGTCGTACATCGACCGCGAAAACAGTGTCGTCGTCGAGTCCATGATCACCTGGTTGACCATCACCGCTTGGACCGTCGACGCCTCCGGATCGGGGTAGAGGATCGATCCCTTCGGGATGTCGAAGTCGATGAGGTCGTAGGTCCCGTTGCTCTTGGGCAGGTCGTGGAATGGGACGCTGAACATGTAGTTCGCGGTGTGAGCGATAGCGGCGACCGGTTGAGTGTTGAACGAACCATCGTTCTCCGGCGAGGTGCCACTGTAGTCGATGTGTATCTCGGGACCGTCCTTCTCCATCTCCGCCTTCAGCCGCCAGAGGCCGTCCTCGTAGCCGACCGTGTCCGCAAAGTGGACCGTCTGGAAGGTGCCGTCGTTCCACTCATCGATGCGCCTCTTGGCACCCTCTTGGGACTCCTTGATGTTTCGGCGAATGAGTCCCTTGAAGAAGTCCGGCCCCTTCTTATCGATGATGAGTTCCTTGATGCGTCGACGGACCCGATCGCAGGTCGTGACGCGAGCCCTGAGGTCAATCTCGTGCATCCGGGGGGCGCGGGAGATGAAGTTCTTCTGCATCTCCACCATGTCGCTTTTGAGCTTGTAGTCCTCGCCGATCTTGATCGGCGAGAGCTTCATCCCCTCGTCGTGGCGAGTCCGAGCGGAAATCGGCATGCCGCCGGGTTCGATGGCGCCAGTCTCGGTCGTGTGAGCGGCGGCGGAGACCCACGCCATGATCTCCCCGTCGTGGAAGACGGGCATGAACGCGATCTGGTCGGGGTTGTGGATGCCGCCGTAGAGCGCGTCGTTCGCGTAGAATACGTCACCGGGCTCGACGCCGACGGTCTCGTCGTCGGCGAAGTTGTTGATGACGTACTTCAGCGGTGGGACGCCCGTGACGACGTGCAGGTACGCGCCGGCCGCGGAGTCGACGAGGTCGCCCTCCGGCGTGTAGATGGCGACCGCGAGGTCGCGAGCGGCGATGAACTGCGAGACGCCCGAGCGGACGAACACGTCCATCCCCTCGTCGAGGATGAGCCGCAGGCGCTCGGAGTAGATCTCATAGTCGCCGTGTTCTAGGTCGTCCATGCAAGCCAGTTCGTCTGAGGACGGTTCTTCGAGGTCGAGCCAGTCGATCAGTTGGTCGCGGTCGACAGTCATTGGTTGTCTCCGTCAGTTTCGAGAATTCCGTTGCGGTATTCGTCCAGGCGGTAACTCCAATCGTCGGGGACGGCCGTCGTCGTGTAATCGGCGTCGACGACCGCGGGCCCTTCGATCTCCATCCCAGCGCGCAGATCCTCGTACTCGAACACCGGGGTCGAGACGTACTCCTCGCGCCCTGTCCACATAATGTCACGGCTGCCGGTCCGTGCCGGCGAGGGGTCAGTATCGTTCAGCGACGCAGTGGGTAGTTCAACGTCGGGGCTGGCGACTCGTGACTTCAGCGCGAAGTTCTCCACGGTGATTCCATGGTCAGGCGTGACCGAGTACGAGGAGAACCGCTCCTTATACTGGTCCATGAAATGCTCGCAGAGGGCCTCGACGTCTGCCGCCTCGCCCAGTTCAATCCGGGGTGACTGCACCCGGACGACGTGGATCTGACCGCCGAAGCGCATGTCCAGTTCGAGTTCGTACTCGATGTCGTCCGGGTCGTAGCCCTCACTTCGGATATCGCGGCGCCCCTTCGCCTTCAGGCCCTCAACGACCTCGTTGAATGCCTCGTAGTCGGTCGTGTACTCCGCTCGTTCGCCGGACTCGCGGAGGTACATCGAGTGCGACTGCTCGTAGATGTGCAGCGTGTCCATCGTCGCCGATCCCATCGCGCAGAACACCGGTGAGTACGGCGTCGTGACGACGGTGTCGATGTCGAGATACGATGAGTACGATGCGGCGTGCAGCGGCCCTGCACCGCCGAAGCTGTAGAGCATGAACTCCCGTGGGTCATGCCCGCGGAGCATCGTCTCCTTCCGGACGGTGTTGCCCATGTTCCCGTCGGCGATCCGCCGGATGTTCGCGGCCGCCTCCTCGACGTCCATCCCCGCGGGATCAGCGACGTGGGTCTCGATCGTTTCCTCGGCGCGCTCAACCGCCAGCCGCTGGTTCCCCGCGTAGAACTTCTCCGGGTCGATAAATCCGAGGACGACGTCGGCGTCAGTCACTGTCGGCTTCGTGCCACCACGGTTATAGCAGGCTGGCCCGGGGTCGGCACCGGCGCTCTCTGGACCGACCTCGATCCGCCCGCCGAGGTCGTCGTTGACTGACGCGATCGATCCGCCTCCGGCGCCGATCGACTTCGATTCGATCATCGTCCCGGAGACGCGCCAGCGGTCGATCACCGGCTCGAACTCGTAGGACTCGACGCCGCCTTGGGTGAGGATGCCGATGTCGAAGCTCGTACCACCCATGTCGGTCACGACGGCCTTCTCGTAGCCGAGCACGTCGCAGAGGTACTCGCCGCCCTTCAGGCCGGCGACCGGGCCGCCGTTGAACGTCTCGACGGCGGTCGTCTTGTATGACTCAGCCATTCCCCCGGTGTTGTGGAGCATCTGAATGTCGCCCTCGTAGCCGTGGACCTCTAAGCGGTCCTTGATGTCAGCGATGTGCTCCTGCATCAGCTCCGAGAGGTACGCGTCCAGCAGCGTAGTGTTGGTCCGCTCGTACTCCTGCTTGGTCGGCATGACCTCCGAGGAGAGGAACACGGGGATGCTGCCGAGGTACGAGGGCGGGTACTCTTCCCGAACGAGTTCGCGGAGACGCTTTTCGTGCTCCGGATACTCGTACGACCACAGGAGGTTCACTACGATGGCCCGAGCGCCCTTATCGACGAGATTGCGGATCTGCTCGCGGGCGTGCTCCTCGTCGAGCGGTCGTAGGACGTTCCCCTCACTGTCGACGCGCTCGCGGATGCCGTTGGTTCGGGAGTCCGGGACGAGGTACTCCGGTTTCTTCGCGTCCGAGATGTTGCGCTGCTCGCTGTCGGTCAGACCGTCGGCCCACCGCGGCCCGCGACCGATCTGGGGATAGTCTTGGACGCCTGCGGTGGTGAGCAGTCCGAGCTTGGGACCCTTCCGCTCGATGAGCCGATTCATCGCTGTCGTCGTCGAGTAGCGGATCGAGTCCACCTCACCGATGAGGTCCTCGAGACCGAGACCGAGTTGCGAGGCGCACTTCTCGATACCACGGAAGAAACATTCCGACATGTCGTGCTCCGTCGTCGGCGTCTTCGCCGAGACCACCTCGCCGTCGTGGACCGTGAAGCAGTCGGTGAACGTTCCGCCCGCGTCGATGTTGATCTGGGTGGTCATCCGTCGTGTTCCTCCTTCAGTTTCTCGAGGTCCAGTTGCGTGTCGTTCGTGATCGGATGGCCCGGCGGGAGGTACTCGTTCTCGATCATGGTCCCGCAGCCGGGACAGTAGAACTCGACGATCCGAACCCAATCGGGGTCCGGTGCGAACGAGTACTCCTCGTCCTCGAGGATCGGCGGATGAACCTCGCGCGGGTTGCGCTCGTTCACCAGACAACCGCGCTTGTAGTTCTCGTTCGCCGGCCCCAGCGTCTCCGTACACCGGGCGCACTGCCACTGTTCGTTCGTGAGATCGACCTCCAGGTATTCCGCGACCCGTTTCGTTCGGTTCGTGGTAGTATCAGTTTCTCCCATGTTCCGTGATCGGTATTGGTTTTATGTCGTCGGTCATTGTGCTATCCATCGGTCTCCGGCCGTCCGTCGCTCACTGCCTGTAGCTCCGTCGGATGGATGTCCGGCGGGACTTCGCGACCGCTGGCGAGGAATCCCGAGTTCGGGAGGTCGGCACACCGTTCCTCGACCCGCGTCCGGATCTCGTCCGGCTCCGCTTCCAGTAGTTCATCCGTGATTCCGCCGCCGACGCGAACGTCCGGGTAACGCTCGGCGCTCGCTGCCGGGTCGTCGGTATCGAGCAACACGCCCGCAGGTTGAGCGCGCTCGAGGACCGCCTCGATCGTCGCGTCCGCGTAGCCGTTCGGGGCGACGACGAGCGGCGTGTTGTAGAAACCGGTTATATTGTCGAGCATCTCCAGCGTCTCGACGGTCACGTCCGCAGCGTCCCCGCTACCCTCGTCGAGCCGATCGACGTCCTCGTAGACGAGGATAGCATCGACGTTCGCCTTCCCGAACGCGCGGCCGAGTTCGCCGATGGCCGTCCGGATCGGTTTAGTGCGATCGGTCTCGAGAGCGGCGTCCGCGCCGAACGTCGCCTCCAGGGTCGTCAGTGGACCGGGAACGACGCCGACGACCGCGGGCTCGTCGAGGTTGGTCGCGAGCCGCTCGCCGACGTCGGTCACCGTCGGAAGCCGACCGCGGTCCTGTACCGTCGACGGATCTGTCACTTCGTCGGGTGACGCGATGGGGTCGACTACGTCGAACGAGTCCGTCGACTCGTTCCATTCGACCGCCGCGCCCAGCGCCTCCGCGACGAGCGTCGTATCGATCGCGGTACAGACCGCATCGGGCTCGAACAGTCGATACGCACTCTGAATCCCGTTGGTCTGCTGCGTGGCGTTCGAGAGGAATATCTCCGGGGGGACCTGGTTGATCGATGCGGCGAGCCGCCCGATCAGCGGAAACCAGGGTCGGGGATCGTCCTGGCGACCGCGGAAGTACTCGACGGCCGATTGACTGCGCCCGCTCATCGTTCGATGATTCCGTGTTCGTACTCGTCGATCTCGAAGGTCCAGGCGTCGGGGATCACGTACGTCGTGTCCGTCGCCTCGATGATCGCGCGGCCGTTGACGACGTTCCCCGGCTCAAGGTCTTCACGCTGGTAGACGTCGGTCTCGACCCAGCCGTCGTCCGGCCAGTAGGCCGTCCGCGTGGACTTGTAGGCGTGTTCGGGGTCGCTCCCCTGGAGCTCTCGTTCGGTGAATCCCTCGGTCGCGACCGGGCCGATCGCCGTGAGGACCAGCGTGTCGAGACCGATCGACTCTTCGGGATCGGAGCCGAGCCCCTCAAGCGCCTCTGCGAGGTCGTCCGGGCTGTCGATTCGGATCGGCACGGACCGTTCCTCGACATCGCCGTCCGATCGGACGAGCATCGTAAGGTCGAACATGATCTCGTCGGCGTCGAACCCTTCGCCGCGCATGTCCTTCGTCGCCTCCGTCTCGAGTTCTTCGACGGTCTCGTTGTAGGCATCAACGGAGACCGACGGCTCGGCGATCGTCGATCGGCTACCGAACGCTGCCGTGTATCGGTGTTCGACGTCGAGCGTTGCCCCGCCGAAGGCGCTGAACTCCGCGGCTGCCGGTGCCGTGATGATCCGTTCGATCCCCGCCTTTTCAGCGAACGTACAGCAGTGCATCGGTCCCGCACCCCCGTACGCGATGACCGTCGTCTCGGCCGGATCGGCTCCCTCGTCAAGCTGGTCCGTGATCGATGCCGCGATGTTCTCGTCGACGCGCTCCCGAACGCGCAGCGCCGCCTCCGCGACGGAAACGTCAAGCGGGTCCGCGACCGATCGTTCGATCGCATCTCGAGCGCGGTCAGCGTTGAGTTGCTTGTCACCGCCGAGGAAGTAATCGGGATCGATGTATCCGAGGACGACGTCGGCGTCGGTAGTCGTCGGTTCGAACCCGCCGAGATCGTAACAGGCCGGACCGGGCTCGGCGCCGGCGCTCTCCGGGCCGACGGTGAACTCGCCGTCGTCAACCGAGGCAATGCTTCCGCCGCCGGCGCCGGCCGTTCGAACGTTGATCATCGGCACGTGTACTGGCAGCCCGGAGACGGTCGGTTCGAGTTCCCGATCGACGCCGTCATCGGTGATCGTTCCGATGTCGATGCTTGTACCGCCCATGTCCGTGCTGATAACCGACTCGAGGTCGTACAGTTCGCGAAACGCCTTCGCACCCAGGACCCCGGCGACCGGACCGGAGTTGTACGTGTGAAGCGCAACCGTCTTGGAGACGCCGGCGACGCCACCGGTTGACTGGCCGACGAGTAACGGGTTCCCGTAGCCGCTCTCGCGAACATCGTCCTCGGCCTTGTACAGCGATCGGGCCATCGGCCGGTGAATGTACGCGTTAATGAGCGCCGTTGACGAGCGCGCGAGGTAGCCCGGTCGACTGGTGACTTCGTTGGCGGTCAGTACCTGATTTGGTCCCAAATAATGGGGCGGATACTCAGTTTCGATGATCCGCCGGGCCCGTTCCTCGTTCTTCTCGTTGTAGAACGAGTTGTCGAGGCTGATGACGAGAAGCTTCGCCCCTCGGTTCATCAGAGTCTTTGCCGCTTCGAGGACGTCCTCACGCTCGACCGGATCGACGACTTCGCCGTCCGAGTCGACCCGTTCGGGGATTCCCGTGACGAGGTTTTCGTCGGTCAGGTCGGAGACGCCCTCATCGTCATCGGTCTCCACTTGGAACAGTTCCTCCTTCCGGTCGTCGGTGACGATCAGGCCGATCTGCGGACCGGATCGCTCAATGATCGTGTTCGTCCCGATCGTTGTCGAGAACCGGATGACGTTGGTATCGATGAGCAACTCTTCCGTTGATCGCTCGAGTTTCTCTGCTGCCTTATCGATACAGTTCCGGAAGCAGACCGTCAGGTCGTGATCTGTCGTCGGGACCTTAACCGTAGTAGACCCCTCCGGATACGAGACGTACCCGTCGGTGAACGTCCCACCAGTATCGATACTGACGTAGTGTGTGTCTTGTCTTGGCATCGCACACCCTATGCCGATGTCAGTATCGAATTTAAATGTTTCCCCTATATAAGGGCATCATGCATTGTCAACGAATGGCCGGTTTTCATCGACCGGTTACTGACGGCTTCCCGGACAGAGAGCGACGACTCGAGTGAAATCCCCCTCGGTGGCTTCGGACAATAGCGGAAGCACATTCTTGGTTCTGTATCAAAGCGAAGCAACTCAAAGCACTACTGACCGACAACTTGTGTCTACCGCCCGTTGGGATCGGACTGAAGGTTGATCTCGATGTTGTTCGCCGATCGAGTCACGAGTTCTGGGAGTTCGTCGCGGAAGTACGACCCCCGCCAGTTGCTCGCGGCACCGGAGACGCTTATCGCGCCGATTATACCACCACTGCTGTCGATCACCGGCGCTCCAACAGCGCGGATACCACGCATCTGTTCCTGATCGTTCAGCGCATAGCCGCGCTCGCGGATTTCGCCTAGTTCGTCCAGGAGTTCGGAAAGATCCGTGATCGTGTTTTCAGTGAATTCCGGGAGTCCGAACTCCGCCACAATCGTTCTGACGCGCCGTTCAGGTAACCGGGAGAGAATCGCTTTTCCCCCAGCAGTGCAGTGGATGTGCTCTCGCGGTCGATCTCGCTTCCGAGCGTGAAAGTCCCGGCCAACGGCGTTCTCGCCGAAAACCTCGTAGAGTACGATCAGTTGCCCGTCATACTCCGTGAGTAAGTGGGCGACGCCATCGCTCGCGTAAGCGAGCCGATCCACCTCTCCCCTCGCTGCTTGATACAGCGAGCGCTGCATGCGGACGTGTTCACCCAGTGGCAGGAGTTCAAGCCCGAGCGCGTACTCGTCACCGTTCTGTTCGACGAATCCCACCTCACAGAGCGTCGCAAGGTACGCGTGAACGGTTCCAGGTGAGAGATCAAACTCATCCGCGAGTTCCGTTACCGTCGTCGGACCGACTTCTCGGAGATGTATCAAGAGTAAACAGGCTCGTCTAACTGACTTGATCCGCCGTGATGGGGTGTCAGATGTCATATTGGTGCGTTCGGAATGCAACACTTAATCACTTCTGCGCCTCAATGGTCCACGACAGTTATTTCAACCCTGAATATCACACCATAATAATGTCAGTCGGCGATAGAGATCTGATTTTCATTTATCATTCCGACCTGTAACCGCCTACAATAACTGATAACGGAAATCGGTAATTTTGCTGCTAAACACAGTCAATAGCGATCACAGGTCTCGGGAAATGAGCCTTAGCGTTTAGAGACCACTCGTTCGCATATATCGAAGGGAGGAGCAACCAGGTTTCCGAGCGGTCAAATCGAAACGATAGTAGTCTTTTACAACTGTACTTTTGTATATTGGGGTGGAGAAACATGCCCGATATAAACCATGGCTATGAAAGCGGGCATTCGATAATAACGAAACCGAGATCCCATATGAAACCATCAATAAATTGCCAAGTTGAATAGATGCTGAGTCACAGTTGGAGACGTTCACAGAACAGTATCAAAATACGAAGCGTTCCGAAGACGGCGCAGTCGTCGCGGATCGCGGTTGATAAGATCACTATCAAGATCAACGGCGACTGGTCTTGGGTATATGATGCAATCAACATAGACTCACGTTGATTCGTGATGGTGTAATCTTCGGATGACGAGGGACCGATCCAGCCGCTGCATTTCTGCATTAGTCGACGGGAAACACGATCTCTCCAAGTAGGTATTTCTCGTCGATAGATACAGATATCTGGTTCCCCTTCCTCATTACGGATTATTTATTATATTGATTATATTTATAATAGTCTGACCAAATGGCAGTTTCATGTCATCAAGATATATGTTGATCGCTTCTACAATTCGTGGGTGGTCAGTCGGGCGAGTGTTAGAGAAAGAATTGAATAGTTTGTACACTACTACAACACACATCGGCCGTACCGATAAATTAATAGATATGTAAAGAATTCGCTAAACTAGACAGTGCCGGAAAGGCAGACTTCTCCAGTAACCGAAGTGGGGAAGCCCTCAAGAAAGATCTATGGGCGCGGCCGCTTCACGAATCGTGTTCGGTAAACGCGTCACCGGCATCTTTGGCCATCTCTTTAGCTTCGATATGAGAATAGGACGTTCGGACGACCTCTTCGCTGTTATCCAGGAGTCGAGCGGCAGCGGTGAACCCTCGTTGTCGAACCATTACCTCGCCCGCACCACGACGTCCGCCGTGCGGGGCGAGATAGTCGTGTTTTCCCTCGAGTTCCAGATCGGCTTCCGAACAGAGCCGGCGCATGATCCGGCGCGCGCCATCGGTGTTGATCGATGGCGGCGTCAACTCGTAATCACGCAGCGCTTCGAAAACGTCGGTCTGCCCGGTGAGGTCGTCGACGAATCCCTCGATTTCGTCGTCCGACCAATCGTATTCCGCCCGGAGCCCAGTCCGGAGCGTTTCGTAGAGCGACGGGAGATGGAAGGTCGGGAAGACCGGCCACTCGTCGGTCGCCGGCTCGAGGAGTTCGTGATATCGTTCCATCGGTCCAACTGCTTGTTTCGTCAGCGAGCGGTCGGACCAGTCCTGTTTCTTCGCGAGAACGGTCATCGTACGGTCCTCGAGCGACACGTCATCCCATCGTAGGCCGTTCCGCCGCGTGTCCTTCGGATCCGCGAAGATCTCCCCGCCGCGAACCCCGGAGTAACAGAGGACGTAGACGAGCGCGCGATCGCGGAACTCCCGGATCGCGTCGAACCCCTTCTCGTCGGCCGCCTCGTGGGCTCGTCGATCGACGTATCGCGTGATCAGTCGCCGATGTTCGTCGGTCCAGGCCTGCTGATCGCCCGATCGCCGACCGTCGTTCTCCGGGAGCGGCTCCTTCGCGACGTTTCGCTGGGCATAGTTCGCTTCGAGGAGCCCCTCGCGAACGCACCAGCCGATGTAGGCGCTGACGTGCGCGTAGTACGTCCGAATCGTCCCCTGAGCGAGGTCGCGACCGGACAGTTCGCGGGCGTATCGCCGGAACGTGCGTTCGTCGAGGTCGCCGAACGTCCCGTTTGATCGGGCATCGTCCGCGAGCCACTCGAGAAAATCCTCGACGCAGCGTTCGAGATTCCGTCGGTAGTTTCCGCTATCGTCACCGCCCTTCGATTTCGAGCGAAGGAACTCCTCTAGCGGTTCCGCAACCGATGTCGACTCGGAATTCACGCTCGCTCACCCTCGAGGGACAATTTCCGACTTCGTTCCATCGTTCGTGATTCGTAGAGGGGGCACTCTCCCATAAAACTACGCTTGATTACTAGCTATTCCTGCGTCACTCATAGAAATACAATCAGACTTGACTCCGATCGGAGCGAAACGAGTCCAATACTTTAGCTTTCCGTAAATCGTTCCGGCGAGAACGATTCGATGGCGACCGGCTATTTACGACCCCTGACCAGTTCCGAAACGACCAGGCCGGTACACGGACCGAGATGTAATCCCGTCGAGCCGTGACCGGTGGCGATAAACGCCCCAGTTACTCCGGGAACGTTGCCGATGATCGGCCGACCGTCGCTCGAGACAGGCCGCAGCCCAACGCGAACCTCGAGGAACTCTGCGTCGGAGGCGCCCGGCAGGAGTCTCGTAGCCCCGGACAGTATCGTCTCGACGCCCTCGACGGTGGGATATGCGTCGAAGCCGCTGTCTTGCTCGCGTGTCGCACCGATCGCGATACGGCCGTCGGGCCAGGAGACGGCGTATAGTTCGCCGAAGGCGTTCACGATCGGCCACTCGTTCGTCTGATCGTCGAACGCATCGGTACGGAGGTGAACGATCTGCCCTCGCTCCGGCGTAATCGGAAGTTCGATCCCCAACTGGTCGCCGAATCGGCCCGACCACGCGCCGCCAGCGATCACCACGTTCGGTGCTTCGTAGCTGCCACTTTCCGCATCGACGCTCGTGATTTGGAGAGGGGACGGACTCTTGCAAAATAGCACTTGACGATATGCTAATCAAGTGTATTAAGCGCGACCATCTATTCTGGTTATTTCGGCAGTTAAAGCCATATCTGGGGCAGATACTACTGTAATAAAGTTTATACCGGTATGTAGACTCGAATAGTTCGAGTTTCAGAGATTGATCGTCTAGATTTCCACCCACCAGCTAGCGGTACCACACACCGCTCTCAGCCGTAAACCATGACGTTCTGCGACACCATCGAGTTAGCAGAGTGTAAATAACGAGTCTCTCTCTTCGTATAACGTCCAATACCTACTGCTTTGGCTACCCGTAGAGATAGCAGGCTGGAAACGAGGATTGAACGTTATTCGAGGGAATTTGCCCGGTTCTGCATTACCCTATTACACTTTGGACAATTACCAGGGTGAGACGTTGAACGTGTGATTTCACCGCACTGTAAACATTCATACTCCGATTCATTTTCGGAATTATCTTGGCCGTCAAACATCACCACGTTCTGTGATACGCACGGATATAATATTTATTGTGCCCTAGTATATTATCTCCTAATATACAACTGGATGGGACGGAGTAGTAGGATTCAGGTTGTGACTCCCCACATAATGCGATCCCACGTCCGCTCGTAGATATAGTACGTTCCGGTCTTCACGAGGTTAGCGACGAGTCCGATATTTAACGCGGCATTCACGTCACCGACCACTGACCACGCAACAGTTACTGTAATCAGAAGCATGACCAGTCGATAACAAATCGTTTTGACGATCGCCCGCTTTTGAGCCTGAATCGCAGATCGTGAGGTGATAGGCCGTACCATAGTGGCTCTTCGAGATGGTCCGTTATAAGTAACCAGTGTTGGTAACATACTTACCGAGGTATAATCGGAATTGGTTTCATCAGAGGTCCTCTCGGGACGTGTTACGGTTCGCGGTCAGTATTTGGACAAACCATACGAGTAACAGATCGTGTCTCCCTTCGACGTTTGGCACACGGTGTCACACACACACATTACTCACAGATCGCATACTCGTGGTTGATCCTTCCGTTTAGCGCAACCGCCGTTCGAGGGGCGGACGGATCACCCCATAGTGAAACTGCCCAGTCTGCCACGATAGTCGCCCTCCTAGTCCTTTTTGACGACAGCGACAGAGTTAGGTTATGGGACTCCATAACAGGGATGTCCGCCAGGATGTCCGCGAGCTCGGCACGTTTCTCGGTGATATTCTCGAGGACCAGACCTCTCGCAAAGCGTTCGAAGCGGTCGAATCGTCTCGTCGGTCCTCGATCGAATACCGATCCGGGGACCGGAAGTCCCGGAAACCGCTGATCGCGGAGCTCGAAAACCTGTCGTCTCATCACCAGAAGATCGTCGCTCGCGGGTTTACAACCTATTTCGAACTTATCAACCTCGCCGAAGAGGGCGAGCGGGTTCGGACGATCCGAACCGAATCTCACGAAGGAACCCTCGACGATAGTCTCGAGACGGCGGCCGAAGAACTCGGCGAAGCTGATATCGAACCCGTCAGACAGATTCTCAACGATGTGCTGATCGAACCGACGTTCACCGCTCACCCGACCGAAGCCCGTCGTAAGACGGTCAAATCCAAACTTCGCGAGATTGCAACGTGTCTCGAGACGCTGGACGAACAGCTGCTGACCGACAAGGAAGAGAGGCAGGTCTGGCGCGAAATCGACGCAGAGATCACGAGTCTCTGGCAGACCTCGCAGGTCCGCAACCGCCAGCCCGCGCCCGAAGACGAGGCGCGTAACGTCCAGTGGTACCTCGAGAACACGCTGTTCGACGTCGTCGGCGAGGTCTACGACGAGTTCGACGAAGCGATCGATGCTGAAGTCCCCGGAACCCTCGACATTCCGAAGTTCTTCGAGTTCCGCTCGTGGGCGGGTAGCGACCGCGACGGCAACCCCTACGTCACCCCCGAGGTGACCGCTAACACCTCGAGCGCCAGCGCAAGATCATCAGGGAACGCTACCGCGACCAGCTCAAACGCCTCTCGGGCGTCCTGAGTCAGGACGGGAGCCGGATCGACGCCGGATCGGCGTTTCAGGCCTCCCTGGAGCGCGATCGTGAACGGCTGCCAGGTAGCGCACGTATGGCCGAGGAGCGCTACCCCGGCGAGCCGTATCGCCAGAAACTCCAACTCATGCGCGAGCGACTCCGCCGCGTCGGTGACGTCCGGCCGGGCGGCTACGCCGAGGTCGACGACCTCCTCGAGGACCTCGAGGTCATCGCGACGAGTCTGCGCAAGAATGAGGCCGAGAGCATCGTCGAGTCCCACGTCGATCCGATCCGCCGACAGGTCGCGACCTTCGGCTTCTCGCTCGCAAGTCTCGATCTGCGGGACCACCAGCAGAAACACACCGGCGCCATCGCCGAGGCCCTCGAAGCGAAGGGGATCGACTACCACGGTCTGTCGGAGGACGAGCGCGTCGAGTTCCTGACCGACGCCGTGTTGCAGGACGAACTTGTGATCGATCTCTGGGATATCGAACCGCTCTCGGAAGACTCGGCGAGGGTCCTCGAGTTGTTCGACAGCCTCGCCGACTGGCAGACCGAGTACGGTGTCGAGGCGATCGACACCTACTGTATCTCGATGACCGAAGAGCCCAGCCACGTCCTCGAGGTGCTGTTCCTGGCCGACCAAGCCGGCGTCGTATCCCTTCCAGAGCATTCGGGGATCGATATCGTGCCGCTCCTCGAGACCGAGCACGCGCTGTCGGGGGCTCGCCGGATCATGGGGACGCTGTTCGAGAACGAGGCTTACGCACAGGCGCTGGAGGCCCGGGGACGGACCCAGGAGATCATGCTGGGCTACTCGGACTCGAACAAGGAGAACGGCTTCCTCGCCGCGAACTGGTCGCTGTACAAGAACCAGCGCCGACTGGGGGAGATCCGTGACGATCACGACGTGACGATGCGGCTGTTCCACGGCCGCGGCGGCTCGATCTCCCGCGGTGGCGGCCCGATGAACGAGGCGCTGCTGGCCCTACCGAACTCGACGGTGACGGGCCAGGTAAAGTTCACCGAGCAGGGTGAAGCCATCGCCGAGAAGTACGGCAATCCGCGCATCGCTGAGCGCAACATCGAACAGATGCTCAACGCCCAGCTCCGAGCACGCAAACAGGCGATCGAACGGCCCGAGGAGGAGATCCAGGAGGAGTGGCTCGAGGCCATGGAGACGATGGCCGACGCCGCCCGGCGGGAGTACCGCGATCTGCTCGAGAGCGACGGCTTCGTGCAGTACTTCGAACAGGCGACGCCGATCACGGTCATCGAAGATCTCGATCTGGGCTCGCGGCCAGCCTCACGCAGCGGCGAGCGCACCGTCGAGGACCTGCGGGCGATTCCGTGGGTGTTCTCGTGGACCCAGTCGCGGTGTATCCTACCGGGCTGGTACGCGGTCGCGACGGGCATCGAGGCCTATCTCGAGGACGAGGAGCAACGCTCCTCGGGAGAGTCGAGCGGCGAGGGGACGCGAGACGACGGCGGCTCGATGGAGACGCTCCGGGCGATGTACGACGAGTGGCCGTTCTTCCGGACGACGCTCGACAACGCCGCGCTCTCGCTGTCGCGAACCGAACTCGAGATCGCCGAGCGCTACGCGGAGTTGGCCGACGCGGAGCTTCGCGAGCGGTTCTTCCCACGCGTGACCGACGAGTACGAGCGGGCGACCGACCTGCTGACCGGGATCGGACGGCGCGACCGTCTGCACCCCCGCGATTGGCTCAGTGAGAACTTGGAACTCCGGAATCCGTACGTCGACCCGCTGAATATACTACAGGTGTCCCTACTCGACCAGACCGATCGGACGGGCATCGAAGAGCGGACGTTACGGCTGACGGTCAAAGGAATCGCTGCTGGGATGAAGAATACGGGATAGGATATCGAGCACCCGTCTGTGAGACGAACGGCCAGAAAACGAGTCACGTTCAGCGAAACGGGTTACCGTCTTTACGGTTCATCCTCTACGAGGTACAGACTCCGGTTGATAATGAGGTTGGCGATCGTATTACTGTCCATGATTTCAGTTCTGGCCTCGTTCGGATCCGTCCCCTCGGGATACCGCTTTACTTCGAACGAATCGAGAGCGTTCCGGTTTTCCGTGACCGGTTCGATAACCTCGATCAGTTCACCATCGACTTTGTTATGGAGCGTATCTCCGGCTTCGAAACCGACGACTGGAACGTCGTCAGGCCAGTCCCACTGGAAGTTCCGAACATATTGATCGAACTGCCAGACCAACTGTTCGATCGCACTCTCCTCAGTGACGGTATTTTCGGTCGACTGTTCGAGATGGCGGTCCCAATAGTCGATAGTGCACTCCTTCAGATCAGCCTGAAGGTTGTCTTCGACGAGTTTCTCTTCGATCGGATAGCCGATCTCGATCGCGATGATCGCATGCTGGTCGAGGTGATTGAGACATCGTTGGCATTCCATCTCGAAGATAGAGATATCTACCGGGTTTTCCAGGGTAAGGTGGACGAGTTCCTTCCCGCAGTTCGGGCACCAGAGGAAAAGAACGTCGTTGTCCGCGCGGTACATCTCACTGAGGACCGTGAGTTCGTCGAAGGCTTTGTCTTCGGGCGACTGCTGATCTGCGTTCGATGTGCTCTCTTCGGTCACGATGTCCTTCCCCGCAAATTTAGCTAGTTCTCGGTCCTTCAACAGCGCTTTGATCACCGAATCGTGTGAAGAGTGAGACTCCTTCTCGAGAATCTCTTCAATCTGTTTTTTCGTCCAATCTCGTACCCTGATTGTTGCCATTGTGTGTGAACTCCTCACCCATCCAAATAACGCTTCCCGTCTATTCTCCCAGATCACCATGTAAAATAAATAGGTGAAACGAGACAGCGCTAGCAGCAAAGAGAAGACGAATTACTAGCCACCTACACGGCTACATCCGTACAGAATACGCTACGAACGGCTGTTGGGCCCGCGGAACGTCCGTCGGGCACTGCGGAGTTACTGCGGAGTATCCTGGTCGTTCGGAGCGATTCGTCGCCGTACCTCTCTCGGAGAGACTCTAATCTGCTCGGCACCGAGGCGCTGTGTGACGAGGTCTATCAGCGCAGTTTCTTTGAGGAGTCGCCGGGCGAGATCCTGGTTAACACCCAATTTGGTTTTGACCTCGTAGACGGTGCTCGACTCGTTGACGATCATTGTGAGTTCACCGACGGTCAACCCCTTGGGAATACCGTGTCCATCGGCGATGAGCGAGTCGTCACTGCCTTCACTGTTCGTCTCGTCGAGGAGTTCGGCCACGGACGTATCGTCTTTCTCCGATGAGGCCTCATCGTCGATGCCGCCTTCGGGAGCATCGTCACGGCTGCTTTCGCCAGTGCCATGCTCGTTAGTACCGGTCGTAGCGTCCGAGTTATCGGTTCCAATAGATGCTGGCCGTTTCTTCGTCGCGGTTACTGGAACGCCGTCCTCAACCGATCCCGCTGACTGATCTTCGCCGAACGATGCGGTAGTCTCACCCCCAACCGTCTCGGAGAGAGCCGCATTCGGCTTCTCAGATTCGCCTTCCTCTGCGAAGTCTTCGCTCGAGGGGTCGGGGGTATTCTGATCGGGGGCAGTATGGTTTCGCACCTGTTTAGTGTCGCTTGGGTCGTGGATATCGTATTCGACCATGTATCGTCGCACCGTCTCCGAGGTGACATCGACACCCAGCGCCTCGGTCATCTCGGGGAAGGTATCGTACCGTTCGTATACGTCCCGTAACGCATCTGGATCTTTGTATGCTGGAACAGCGTTGGAGCTAGCCCGTTTCGAGGATATGCCGACGCCGGTTGGTGAAGAGCCGTAGCCTCTCTGTGACTCCTCGACCGATAGCGTCACCGAGAGATCGATATTCGCGTATCTGTCCTCGAGGTCGACGTTGTCTCCTCGGATCGAAACTCCATCGTGGAACTCGTCATCGGCGAGGACCGGTACCCCGACAGTTAGGTTCGCAGTTATTTCATCGCGTTCCTGGATCACCTGCTCGCCGATTTCGACGTTCCTGACCTCGGCGTCGGTCGTCTCCAGGTATTCGAGTACCGCAGTTAGTTCCCCAAATGCGTCACTAACTCCCATGTGACAAGGTTCGACACGGCCACATTATTTGGTTTACATACCGGAGATTGTTGCTGGTAAGTTCTCAAACTCACGGTACAGGGAGGAGTGAGCGGGAAGAGGGCAGTGTGGCGAAGTATAGAGCGGTGGTTCACGACGGCGAATTCACCGTCGAGGTCAGTCGGGCGAGGTGGTCGTTCGATCTAATGGTGTTTCGAACCGGTTCCGTCACCCACGGTCGATCGAGGCGTTGTGGCCCGCGAATCTCTCGCTCTTCGTCGAGATACCGTTCGTAGACCGGAAGTCGTTCAACGACGCGCCTCTCCGCAGTATCCGCCAGTTCTTCGAGTCGCCGCAGTTCCGGCCACGCGTAATTCGGATTGATATGGTCCTGCGTGATCGGAGATACACCGCCGAAATCACCGATACCGCAGTCGAGGAGTTCATCGACCGGGAAGAGGTTCGGTGGCACTTGGAGTTCGATCGCATCCGGCAGCCCGTACCTCGCCATCGCTGTCACACGGCGCATGGTTTCGACCGACGGCGACTCGAACTCGGACCGCTCGTTCGGGACCACGTTCTGTACGATCACCTCCTGAATGTGACCGTACCGCTCGTGGAGCGCTTTGATCGTGAGAATACTCTCTGCACGATCGCGCCACGTCTCACCGAGTCCGACGAGAATCCCCGTGGTGAACGGGACGGCGAGTTCACCAGCGGCCTGAATAGTCCGGAGACGCTGTTCCGGGGTTTTCCGTCGTTTACCCGCGTGAGCGTCGACAGGAGCGGTCGTCTCTAACATAACACCCATGCTCGCATTGACCGATGAAAGATACCCCATCTCATCGTGGGTGAGATCACCGGGATTGCTGTGTGGGAGGATGCCCTCCTCCAACGCGACTTCGCAAGCCCGGTGGAGGTACTCGTGGATGGATCCGTATCCCCATTCGTCGAGTTGGTGGTGGATCTCGGTGTACCGATCGTCCGGTTTATCGCCGAACGTAAACAGGGCTTCCGTGCAGTCGGCCCGGACGCCCTGACGAAGCACTGTTCGGATCTCGTCCATAGACATTATCGATGCTTCGCCCGGGGGATCGAAAAACGTGCAGTACGTACAGGTGTACCGACATGCCGTCGTCAGCGGCAGAAAGACGTTTTTCGCGACGGACAACGTCTCTGGCGAGGAGACGTCGTCCGGGGAAACGGAGAGGAGTTCCTCGATCTCGTTTTCCCGGATCCGGATTTCGTCTTCGCCGAACTGAAGCCTCGACCCCGGGGAATCGTTCGCAGTGTCCATCATCTCCCGCGTCACTGCGCCCGGATAAAACAGTTATGACGGAACGAACCGCAAAGATGGGAGAAGGAACGGTTACTCAGTCAGTGCCTGCCTGTTCGTCGCGACGGTCCAATTACCGGGGTCGATCTCCCGGCCCTCGAACGCCGTGTACTCCGGATATGCGGTGAACACGAGGTATTCCGTCCGTTCGTGAAGATACTCGACTAGAGTGTGCAGGTTGTCGTCCGCTAGCCCGCCGAGACCGTCGACGAGCAGAAGCGGCACCGCCTCGTCGACGTCGAACGATTCGTAGCCTGCAAGCGCTGCGACGAAGCCGATAAGTTCGAGTTCTCCCTCACTGAGTGCATCGAGACTTGCTTCTCGACCGTCACGTGCGACGACGAGATCGAAGTCGGCGGTGAGACGAGCGGTCTCGAACCCCGTTCCAAACCGGGAAAGGATTTCATCCATCGCTTCGTCGAACGCCTCTCGAGCGCGGTGTTTGATCCTGTCTTTGCGATTCCGGAGTTCTTCGATCTCGGTCCGTATCTCCGCGCTCTCGGCTTCGAGCATCTCGACTTGTTCGGCCCGAGTTTCGAGCTGGGATAGCTCGTCCTCGACATCATTCAGTTCGGCTTCCCGATACTTTATTTTGCTCTCGACGTCGGAGATCGCTTCGACGGTCTCGTCGACGGCATCTGAGAGTTTTTCGGCCCGTTCCTGTGCATCTCGGTATCGTTCCTCCGCTTCGTCGAGACTCCGACGTCGATCGGCGAGCGTGTCCTCCAGTTCCGTTATTTCACTTTCCAGATCGCGCTTTCGACGCTTCGCCTGATCGATCTCTTCGCGTCGGGCTTCGAGTTCTTGGACTCTATCGTGATACCGCTCTTTCTGTGCCCGCAGATCCGTGATTTTGTCACCGAGGTGGTCGAGTCGTTCCTCCAGTTCCTCGCGCTTGGCCTCGTTTCCGCATGTCCAACAAACCACGTTGTCTTCGGTTAATTCGCGCTCGACCTCCGTCAAGAGGTCGAGTCGGTTCTCCTTTAGAACCATCTCGTTCGCCGAGTATACCGACTGCAGCACTTCGGAGTCCCGTTCGATTTGTTGCAGTTGGTCCCGGGCGGCCGCAAGTTTATCCTCGATATCGTCGTCCGCTGGGATTTCGAGCGACTCGAGTTCGGATCTTCGCTGCTGGAGACGTTCTTCGGTCCGTTCGATGGTCCGTTCTAATCTGTCGATCTGATTTTCAGCTTGACTCCGTTCCGTCTGTACGTTACTCAACCGTTGCTGGGGTGACGCGTCATCGGTCTCGTCTCCGCCAGTTGCTTCGTCAGAGTCGCTGACGGCTATTTCGTCGCGCTTTTCGCGTAACTCCTCGATCTCTTTCTCGAGTTGGGTGACCTGTTCCTGGACACCGGGCAGGCGTTTTTTCGCCTCTCTCGCCTGTGAGAGTTCCGTCCGTATCTGCTCGCGCTCGCGTTTCAGATCGGAGATCTGCTCGTCGATATTTTGAAAATCGAGCGGGCGCATGAGTACGTCCTCCAAGTTCTCGCCCTGGCGAACGGCACTGCGGACCTCGTTCCGCTCGTCGAGACAGGCGAACAGTTCCGTCCGAATAACGTCGTACTCGTTTTCGAGATACGGAGTACCGCTCCGCCGGACGGTCCCGTTCTCGCGGGCGAGCGTAACCGTGATATCGCGGTCGGGTGTCTGTAGGTTCACCCGCCCGCTGTCCTTGTTTTCGGTGAGTTCCGTCGACGTTCCGAGTGCGGTCTTGATAGCTTCGATGAAACTCGATTTCCCCTGCCAGTTCGAACCTCTAACGGCGTTCAATCCCGGCTCGATCGTCGTCCGTCCGTCGAGTATTCCAGCGATGTTTTCGATTTCGATATTCCAGGTCATGATCGGTGTGAGGTGGCGGGTGCTTGGTTGTGCTTCTCACAGACGTAGCCCTGCTCGACCGCTACTTCGAGCGGGATCCGAGTCGGACAGGACTCGCAACGCAGTTGGATCTGGACCTCGATCGACGATGATTCGACGCCATCGATCTGCCCTTTCGTCTCCAGAGACGACAGTGCTCGTTCGGCTTTCTCTCTGGCGACCTCACGAGCTACCTCGATGCTCTCGCGTTCCCACTCGGTCTCGGCAGTTTGTGGTTCTTTGTCCCCCTCGAGACACTCCTGAAGGTGATTTCTCATCGTCCCGTACGATACCATATCCTCGAGAACCCGTTCGGCGTCGATTCCGTCCGCCGATAGGCTCTCGACCATCTCCTCTCGGATGAGTTCGTCGTCGCTGCGTAGCGCCTCGTAATCGCTATCGACACGAGCGCCCAGCGAATCACGGCCGTACTCGTCGTACACCTGTTTGAGGAGGCGTTTGTTGAACCACTCCGTGAGCGGTCGGTACCCCATTGGTGTCCGGTCATCTAACCCCCTCCACCGGGCGAGGAGTCCCTCATCGATCGATTCGTACATCGGATCGGCGGATTCCAAACCGTACCGTTTGACGGCTGCATCCACTTTGCAACCGGGATCAGTTGGCATTACCCATTCTTACTCGGGCATCAGTGATAAATCTTGACGAAGCGTGTACGTGTCGTACCTCCTCTTCGCTTGGATGCTTGATTGGTGCGAGCTATAGTTAACAGGCTTAGCCTGTTAAAGGATACTGACGGAGAGAATTCGATTGGGTGGTTAACAAGCTAAGTCTGTTAACTATAATTGAGGAGCTGTCTTTTTACCGACAGTGAAAAAGTACACCACTGGCCGACAGTCAGGACCGTCTGTTCAGAGTCGGTCCCAGAGTTCGGCACTCGCCTCACCGACGGCCTCCAGTTCCACCTCGTCGACACCACTAACACCCTGATCCGGACTGTACGCGATTTTCCCGTCGATGACGGTCCGCGTCACGTCGGCCCTGCTTGCGGCACTGACGACGTAGTAGGGCGCGCTCTCGGGGAGCACGGGGTTCGGACCGAGGTCGAGTGTGACGAAGTCGCCGCGTTTCCCGACTTCGATGCTACCGATCCGGTCTTCCATTCCGAGGACATCCGCGCTACCGATAGTCGCCCATTCGAGCGCTTTCGCCATGTCGAAACCGCTCGGATCGTTCTTTTTCAACTTGTGGATGCCGACGGCCGACCGCATCGTTTCGAACATATCTGGGTCCCAGCCGTCGTCGCCGATGCCGATCGTCATGTCGAGTTCTTCCATCGTCTCGACGTCGGCGATACCGACCGCGTTGTTGATATTCGAGTACGGGTTGTGCGCGACCTTCACGTCGTTTTCGGCGAGGATCTCGAGTTCACGTTCCGTGGAGTGGACGCAGTGGGCGGCGATGACGTCTGCCTCGAAGAGCCCCATCGAGTCGAGCGCGGGAACGGGCCGTTCCCCGTACTCCTTGATCGACTCGTGGACGTCGACCAGCCCCTCCTCCAGATGGATCTGGATCGGCCGGTCGTCCTGGACCGCACGCTCGACACACCCGTCGACGACGTCCTCCGTGTTCGTAAACAGGGTGTGGAGGCAGTAGTGGCCGGAGATATCGTCGTATTCGTCCTCTGCCTCCCGGATGTACCGCTGGTTCTCTTCGATCCCCTCGAGGGCCTCCGCTTCGGAGTTGCGTGCGGTCGTTTCGAACGAAATCATGCCCCGAATCGGCGTCTGGGAGACGCCGTCGGCGACGGCGTCCAGCGCACCGGGAAGCGTGTTCGGCCCGGAATAGTTGTCACAGAACGCCGTGACGCCGCTCTCCACCATCTCGGCGGCCGATCCGAGGGCGGAGTACCGGGCGTCACGCTCCGTGAACGCTTCGTCGACTTCCCACCAGATGTCGACGAGCGCTTCGTAGAAACTCTCCGGGGACGCGGTCAGCGGCGCGCCGCGAATCGGAAGCGCGTACATGTGCGTGTGGCAATTCACGAGGCCGGGAATAACGACCTCGTCGCGAGCGTCGATCGTCTCCCCGGCGGATTCGTATCCGTCGGCGATGTCGACGATTTCACCGTCCTCGACGACGACGTGGACCTCCTCTCTGACCTCGCGCTCATCGTTCATCGTGATGAGCGTGCCTGCGTTCAGTATCACACCATGGGAGATACTGTCGTTCTACAAAAAGGTACCTCTGGTCGACTTCGTCGACGGTTCCCCACGTGGCGACACATCGCTGCCACAAACGTGTTCTCGGCGTGGCCGCGGAAGCTGAGGCGCCACACGCCGGAAAGTGACAAGGTATCGATTGCATCGCCAACTGTTTTGGTCGTTCGCGATACGCTTTCGTTCATGACTGATCGTCTCATCGAAGACGCGCGTATCGTGAGTGCGACCGGCGTTCGAGCGGGATCTATCGCCATCGACGACGGCCAGATACGGGCGGTCGGCCCGAACGTAGCAAGCGAATACGGCGACGCGACGGACGTGATCGACGCTGCGGGAAAGATCGCTCTTCCGGGTATCGTGGATATTCACAATCATATGCACGATCAGAACCTCTTTCCGGACGGTATCGACTTCGCGTCGCAGACGGCGAGTGCCGCGGCCGGCGGCGTGACGACCGTCGTCGAACTCCCGACGCAGAGTCCGATCACGTCGCCGGACGCGTTCCGGAAGAAGAGGGACGAATGTGCCGAGCTCGCACACATCGACTTCGGACTGGTCGCGGGGAACGTCGAAGAGGCGGACATCGACGTCGAGGCGATCATGGCGGAGGGGACGCGCGATTTCAAGACGTTCACGGCCGAGCCGTACCTCGCCTCCGACGAGACGATCGTGTCCCTGATGGAAGCCGTCGGAAACGCCGGCGGGAAAGTCCGCGTTCACTGCGAAACGCAAGGAATCCTCGACCACGCTCGAGCGTCGATAGACGAAACGACGCCGGACGTGTACATGGAGTCCCGCCCGCTCGAAGCGGAACTCGACGCCATCAATCGAATGGGGTGGTTCGCCGAGTACGCTGGGTGTCCCCTGCACGTCGTCCACGTCTCTAGCGGGAGCGGGGCGCGCGAAGGCGGCCGGTTCAAATCACGGTCGAACGTTCCGGTGACCCTCGAGACCTGTCCGCATTACCTCGCGTTCTCGACGGAAGACGTCGAGGAGAAGGGACCGTTCCTGAAGGTCAATCCGAGCCTCAAATCGCCCGCAGAGGTCGATCGACTCTGGGACGCCGTCCGCGACGGGACGATCGATCTCATCGCCAGCGAACACTTCCCGACCTACCGGGAAGACCGAGAGCGCGGCTGGGAGAATATCTGGGAACCGTACGCCGGACTGCCCAGCATCGAAACGATGCTCGAATTCCTCGTCAGTGCCGGCGTTCACGAGGACCGACTCTCCTGGACACGGCTTCACGAACTCGTTTGTTCGCGGCCAGCACGCGAGGCCGGTATCTACCCGCGGAAGGGATCGCTCCAGGAGGGGACCGACGCGGACATCGTTCTCGTTCGCGAAGACCAGTTTACGGTTTCGGCTGACGACCTTCAGTACGTCGGCGGCTGGACGCCGTACGAAGGTCGCGAGTGGAGCGCACGCGTCGACACGGTCATTGCGAACGGCGACGTTATCGCCAGCGACCACGAGGTCCGGTCTTCGCCCGGCCGGGGTGAGTTCCTCTCGCGGCCGTAGCGCACCACTGAAACGGGCGTAGATTCCGACTGAGTGTCGAAAAACCGAAACGAGAAAGGGATGGCAGCAGCGCAGCCAGAGAGAACGTGACGCGGTACGTCAGTCCGCGCTGCTCTGTTTCGGAGCTTGCAGTTCCTGTTCGTCGTCGAGATGGCGGAGCAGATCCTCGTGGACCGGTCCGTTCGATCCGACGAGTTCGTTTCGCGTCTCGTGTGCCGCGATCGGGTCGTACTGCTCGCCGTCCGCGTTCGTGAGCGTGGCGCCGGCCTCGCGGGCGATAACTACCCCAGCAGCGACGTCCCACGGATACGTATCGAACTCCCACACCGCGTCGGCGCTTCCGGCCGCCAGGAAGCAAAGGTTCAGCGCGGCGGAACCGATACTTCGAACACCGCGAGTTTCCTGATAGCAGTGCGAGAGGAACGTTCCGTTCGGATCGTAACCGGAGAGGAGCATACACTCGTCCAGCGACGTTCGATCGGTCGTCGAAATCGGAAGGCCGTCCAGCATCGCTCCTTCACCTTCGATCGCAGTGAACATTTCGTCCGTCTCCGGCGCGTAGACGACGCCCATTACGGGTTCCTCGTCCTCGAGAAGCCCGATGGAGATCGAGTAATTCGGGTTTCCGTGTGCGAAGTTCCCCGTACCGTCGAGCGGATCGATCAGCCAGGTGTACTCGCTCGTCCCGACTTTCTCGTCGCTCTCCTCCGACCGGATCCCGTGGGTGGGAAACTCGTTCTCGATGACGGTCGTAATGATGTTGTCCGCCTTGTAGTCGGCCTCGGTGACGATGTCCGATTTATCGGACTTGTACTCGACGGACTCCGTCTGGCCGTGGAGTTCTCTGAGCGCCTCACCGGCCGCCTTCGAAGCGTCCTCCGCGACCTGCTTGGCCCGGCGGACGACGTCTTCCGCCTCGGTGGTCTCGACTGCCCTGACGGTATCACCTTGATCGTGTCTGTCTTCACGGACGCTCCAGCCGAGTTTCTCGGAGATGGACGTGAAGAAGTCGTCGTCGTAACTCGTGTTGACGACGAGTGCCGACGTGTCGGCACCTTTGATAGTGATCGTATCGCCCTCCTCGAGACGGGTCTGTGCGCGTCCACCGTCCACGAGGAGGTTTGCAGGCCCCTCTGAGACGACTTCGATGGTGGTGTTAGCATCGACGATGAGCGGACGGATGCCCATCCGATGGGTGTGCAGCGGCACGATCTGTAACGACGAGTTGTTCATCGGATAGTGGACGGGGCCGCCAGCCGACAGTGAAACGCCGGTCGAACCGGTCGGCGTCGATACTGCGAGTCCGCTCCCTTCGTACTCACCGACGAACTCGCCGTCCGCGAATACCTCCAGCTCGGTGATCTTCCTGTCGACGGGGTTCTCCGGCGGCTCGTGTTCGATCATGACGTCGTTGATACCGGTACAGTCGACTCCGTTGCCCTCGACGTGTAACTGCTGGCGGTGGTCGACCGTCGCACCACCTCGAAGGGTTTCGTCGAGGGCGTCCGTGAGGTCGTCCGGAGAGATACTCGCGAGGAACGCGAGGGTCCCGGCGTTGATCCCGAGGATCGGAACCTGCCTCGGGCTGAACTGCCGGACGCCTTCGAGGTACGTCCCGTCACCGCCGAGAGTGACACCCAAGTACTCGCGTTCCGGGGTGTACACCTCGTCGATGTCGTCACCAACCTCGACCGTGTGGACGGGTATCTCGTGATCGTCCGCCCACGTTTCGAGCGTCGATAGTTCTTCCTCACTATCCGGGCTGACGAGCGCGATGATCTCCTCTATTGTCGCTAAGCGTCTTCCGTACATGGTTGTAACTCACCGCTAGCTCTCCGTGCGCTATCATCGGCGATCGGGCCGACGGTAGTGGACTATGCTAGCGTCCAGCGTACCATCGGTCGATTACCGTATAAAAGCACTGACGCCACGACGAGTGTGGCATGAGTGTGCTGCCAGTGTGGCTCGTCCGTTCGATGTGTGGCGGACGACGCAGTAGCCGTATGATACGAAGCTCGCGACGAGGAGTTACTCGACGAGCGGCGTTCCGTCGGCGGCAGGTCCGAGACGGGGGCCGATTCGATCCGACTCGACGTCGATGCGACGGCGCTGTTCGTAGTCCGACGAGCGTTCGACCGGCGGCCGTCCGATCGCTGAAAGCATGTCACAGTACTCTTCGAACGAACGGAACTGGCCGTAACTGCCACCGGCGCGCTTGGTGATCTCTTCGGAAAGAATCGTCCCCATGAAATCGTTCGCTCCGCAGTTGAGCATCTTCAACCCCTGGGCGTCGCCGTATTTCACCCACGACGATTGGACGTTCTCGATGTTGTCGAGAAACAGGCGCGAGACGGCGATCATGAGTTCGTCTTCGTCGGTGCTGGCACCCGACTCGACGACGCCGTGTTCGGCAAGTGGAGTCTGTTCGTGCACGAACGACAACGGAACGAATTCGGTGATGTTCTCCGTCCTGTCCTGCAGGTCTCGAATGACGTCGAGATGCTGGACGCGATGCATCTCGTTTTCGACGTGGCCGTACATGATCGTGGCCGTCATCGGCAGACCGACGGCGGCAGCTGCTTCCATCGCGGCGACCCACTCGTCGGTTCCGATCTTCCCGGGGCAAATGACCTCACGGACTTCGTCCACGAGGATCTCCGCGGCCGTTCCGGGAACGGAATCCAGGCCGGCGTCACGGAGACGACGATACACCTCCTCGTACTCCCAGTTGGTGCCGCGCCGGGCGTGATAGACCTCCTCCGGAGTCATCGAATGGACGTGGACGCCGTCGACGCTCATCGCCTCCATCTGGTCGCAGTACGTCCCGGGATCGACGGTGTACGCGGCAGGAGACTTGTAATTGAGGTCGTTACGATCGCATGCTTCCAGTCGTTCCCGGTGTTCATCGTCGAGCGCGAACGCCGGATGAAGCCCACTCACGGAACAGACTTCGTAGATACCTCGCTCGACGGCGTCTCGCACTATCCCGCGAGATTCTTCCGGCGTCTTCGTGAAGCCCCCGTGATCTTCGGAGTATTCCGTTTCGAATTTGCTGGCGGTATCCTTGAAGTTACAGAATTGGCAACCCGTGTTACACGCCGTCGTCACGTTATTATTGAGATTGGCGACGAACGTCACCTCCTCACCGACCATCTCCGCGCGTCGGTAGTCGGCGATCCGGAGCACTTCCTCCTTGCGGCTCTGGTCAATTTCAGGACTTTCCGTCCCCGTGGTGAGCAGTTCGACACCGTCGTCGACGGTTAATCGCTCCCCGTTACGGGCCTTTTCGAGCGCGTTCTCGAACGATTGCGTCGTGTCTGGACGGTGGCTGTATTCCATTCGACCGGCGGGTCCAGTGACCCCCGCTCGAAACGCGTCGGACATGAAACGAAGACGTACAGCCGCGACGATAAATGTGTCCCTCACCGAGTTCTGAACGACTCTCCGGGACATTTGTGACGGGTTTGGATGTCATGTGCCAGCCGGTGACAGAAATTGCTCTGCGGTATCTCGAAAATGCGGCTCACTGTCGGCGCCAGCCGTTTTGAATGGTGTGCGGTGTCTTTTAGTAGGTGCCTCGCTTGATATCTCGTATGGCAATGGACCATGTGACTACGTTAGAGTGTACGATTTGTGAGAGGGAGTACGACCCGGATCAAATTATTTACACCTGTCCGGAACACGAGGGCGTCAAAGGCATTCTCGAGGTCAAGTACGATTACGACGTCATCGACGACAACTTCGACGCCGACCTCGACGGAAACATTCGGAGCCAGTGGAAGTACGAAGCGTTCCTCCCGGTCAACGACGATGCAGCGGTCGTGACCCTCAACGAGGGCGGGACGGACCTGTTCGACGCCCCGAATCTGAGCGAGGAGCTCGGTGTCGAGACGCTCGTCAAGGACGACGGGCGCAATCCGACCGGCTGTTTCAAGGACCGCGCCAGTTCCATCGCGGTGACGAAGGCCAAACACGCTGGCCGTAATATCATCACGTGTGCGTCGACGGGGAACGCGGCGGCTTCGCTGTCCGGATACGCGGCGCGTGGTGGTCTGGACTGTCGCATCTTCGTTCCCGGAGCCGCGCCCGCCGGCAAGCTCGCTCAGCCGCTCGTGTACGGTGCCGACGTCCTCGCCGTCAACGGGTCGTACGACGAAGCGTACGATCTGAGCGTCGAGGTCACGGACGAGTACGGCTGGTACAACCGCAATGCGGCGATCAATCCCTTCCAGGTGGAAGGGAAACGAACCGTCGGTCACGAGCTCGCGGAACAGTCGGTGGTCCGCGGGGAGGTTCCCGACTGGGTGGTGTTCTCGATGGGTGACGGCTGTACGATCGCCGGCGCCTGGAAGGGATTCAAGGAGTTCTACGACCTCGGCTACGTCGACGACTACCCGAAGATGCTCGGCGTCCAGGCGGAAGGCGCCTCGGCGATCCACGATGCGTTCCAAGGCCACGAGGATATCGACGATATCGCAGACACCATCGCCGACAGCATCGCCGTCGGCCGGCCGCGCAACACGATCAAGGCCTGCCGCGCTCCCCAGGAGAGCGGCGGAGACACCGTGTTGGTCTCCGACGAGGAGATCCTCGAGGCCGAGAAGCTCCTCGGAAGCACGGAGGGGATTTACGCCGAACCTGCAGGAGCAACGCCGGTCGCCGGCGTTCAGGAGGCGCTGGAGCAAGGTATCATCGAGCGGGACGAAACCGTCGTCGTCGTCTCGACGGGCTTCGGCCTGAAGGATACCGAGAGCGCGAAGAAAGCGACGGGCGACGTTAACCGAATCGAACCCGAACTCTCCGAAGTGGAAGCGCTGTTCGGGGACGCCCAGGCCGCCGCTGCCGACGACTGATCGTCGTCGGAGCGCCGCTGAACGTCCGTCTCGATCCGGGATGCTACTCTCGAACGGAAAATACAAACACGCCGAACGGAAGAGGCGGTGCCATCGCTCGTCCGAAACGTGAACGAGTACGTGCCGTATCGCTACAGGTAGCCGTCAGCGAACTCGTCGATCATCAGCTCGCGGTCGTCCCCGAGCGGATAGAGAATCGGGCACTGACAGCCGCTCTCAGCGTATTCGCGGACTTTTTCGCGACACTGTTCGGGAGTCCCACTGGCCGTAAGCTTGTGGACGACGTCATCCGGAATGAGTTCCATTCCCTGCTGGATGTCTTCCTTGTCCGCCGGCCAGCCGCCGATCGCCTCACCAACCTCGTCGATGAGGTCCTGACTGACGCCGCTCGCCTTCATGATGTGGGGCTGCTGGCCCAGGTACTGCGTAATGAGTTCGCGCGCGTTGTCGAGGGCTTTGTCGACGTCGTGGTCCATCGAACAGACGATCAGTTGCGGTCGGTCGATATCCTCGAGCGACCGGCCACCGCGCTCCGCGCCGGTCGCGAGCGCGTCGAGTGCCTTGTCGTTGTACTCGGGGCTAACGAGATAGTTCATCACAGCGCCGTCGGCGAAGTGACCCGTGAGCTCGAGCATTTTGAATCCGGTACCGCCGACGTACACTGGCACCGTCCGCGGTCCGGAGTCGCCGTGGACGACGTCGAGTTCCACGTCGCGCATCTGAACGAACTTGCCGTCGTAGGTGACGTTCTCCATGTCCAGGAGGTCCTGCGTGACCTCGACGCACTCCCGCATCGCGCGGAGAGCACCGCTTCGGTCGATACCGACTTTCTCCGCCAGCGGGTCCCACCAGGCGCCGATTCCACACTGGATGCGGTTCGGACCGGCGAGTTCCTCCAATGTGCTCATCGTCTGGGCGATGAGTGCGGTGTTGCGCGTCCAGTTGTTGATGACGCCGGTCCCGAGTTTGATCTGATCCGTGACGGCCGCGTACGCCCCGAGCGGCGTGATGCCGTCGCGTGCGAGTCGAGACTCCGCCTGCCAAATCTCGTCGATCCCCTGCTCTTCCGCGTACTGGACGAGTTCGAGATTCTCCTGTAACGAATGTTTGTCCTGCAGGTAGACACCAACACGGTCACCTCTATCGAACACCTGTTTGCTACTGCTCATTGGAATCCGTTGAGAAGTAACCCGACGGCTACTAAATAAGTATGGGTGATAAACTCAGGCAATGGCGAACAAACGGCTGCAAATCTGCACGGACCTATTGCGCGAGTTCTGTACGGACCGATTGCGGGAGTGTCCAGAATCGGTGCGTCCGTGTGTCGATCATGTGCCACAGCACAGATCGTGTGTCACGACTCGTTGGACGACCTGTCGATCACCGGCCGTTCGGGCCCGTCCCACTCGTCGGTCGAGCGGAGAACCTCACCGTTACGAGCGCCCGTCGTCGTCCCGTCATCGACGGCCAGCGCCCCGCTGACGAGAATATACTCGAAGCCGTCGGTGAGCTGGAACGGGTCCTCGTAGGTGGCGTTCTCCGACACGGCGTCGAGGTCGAAGACGACGAGGTCCGCGACGTATCCCTCCTTCACGTACCCCCGGTCGTCGAGTCCGAGGATGTCGGCGGGGTGGCCGGCCGCCTTGCGCGCCACGAGCGGTAGAGACAGTACATCGCGCTCGCGCACGTATCGCTCGAGGATGCGACCGAACGTCCCGATGGCCCTCGGATGGGGTTTCCCGCCGAAGATCCCGTCCGTACAGAACGTTCCTCGGTCGTCCGCGAGGAACCGCTCGATGTCTTCTTCCGACATGACGAAGTCCGCCATCGTCACGTCCAGGTGCTCCTCGACGAGGAGTTCACATATCGCATCGACCGGGTCGAGGTTTCGCTCGGTCGCAATTTCCTCGATCGTGTCTCCCTGGTAGTCGCCGCTCGCGGTCCGGGTGATGAGGATGTTGTCCCAACTGCCGGCCGCGCGAGCCAGATTTTCCCACTCCCCGGGAGACGAGATGTCCTCGGCGATTCGCTCTCTGACGTCCGCCCGTCGCAGCCGGTCGAGGATGTCCGCCGTTTCGCCCCGTCGCACCCACGGCGGCAACAACGCGGTGAGCATCGTCGAGCCCGCCGTGTACGGGTACTGGTCGAACGAGACCCGCTGTCCCGCGTCGATCGCGTCGTCGAACAGATCGAGGATATCCGTGGAGTTCCCCCAGTTCTGTTGGCCGCCCACTTTCAGGTGTGAGACGTGTGCGTGACAGCCGCCGCGCCGACAGAGTTCGAGATAGCGGTCGATCGATTCGACGACCCGGTCGGTCTCGTTCCACACGTGAGAGATCATAAACGAGTCCCGGGTCGCGAGCGTCTCGGCGAGCGCCTCGAGTTCCGGGTCGCGCCCGTAGGAACTCGGCGGGTAGATCATTCCCGTGGACAGTCCGAACGCGCCGCCGTCGATCGCCTGCTCGAGCCTGTCCTGTAGCTCAGCCACTTCTCCTGTCGCGAGTTCGCGGTCCTCGAAGCCGGCGATGTGCGATCGGAGGTTCCCGTGCGGGGCGTAGTGGGCAGCGTTGACGGCCGGCGCCGCCTCGTCGAGCTCGTCGAGGTACTCGGAGACGGAACTCCAGGGCCATCTCCTGTCGAGCGTGCCGTCTAACGACTGGATGCGGTTCTCCCATTCCGTCTTCATGTCTTCCGGAACGGGGGCGACGCTGACTCCGTCCTGTCCGAGGACTTCGGTCGTAATCCCCTGTGTGAGTTTCTCCTCGGCGGTGGGATTGGTGATCAGCCGCAGCTCCGAGTGGGCGTGCATGTCCACGAACCCGGGGGCGAGATACGATCCGTCGAGGTCGATGCGCCGGTCAGCACCAGCCGGATCGTCGCTGATTCGTTTGATTCGACCGTCATCGACCAGGACGTGTGCGGTAAAGACCGGCCCACCGGTGCCATCGAGAACGCGTGCGTTCCGGAACTCTACGGACCCCGTGCTAACAGACGACATGTATCGACTCTCGAGGATGGGCCGTTTGATTCTTTCGGTGGGTTGCGCCGCGTCTGGTAGCGCTCGGCCGCCCACCGCGGTGGACCTCTCCGGAATGGTGAACTACCCCACCCTACTCGCTCACGACTAACGCCGGTCGTTCCTTGAGGGTGGGGCTTCCCGTGTCAACGACGGCACTTGCAGGAACCACGTCTCCAGACGAGCTAGAGCGCGACCCCGCAGAGGTACCAGTCTCAGCAGGCGTTGATTCGGCCAGTTCCTGACCTAATCCTGACTCATTCTCAACCACTCCCAGTTCGAGCAATCCAAGACGCTGTACTTCCAACGCAGCGTTCTGGTCACGATCAGTCGTGAACCCACACGACGGGCATGAGTGCTCGCGCACCCACAACGGTTTCTCCGACTCGACACCACACTGAACGCACCGCTTCGTCGTCCCCTCAGGCGGGACGAGTACAACGTGACAGCCGTTCTTCTTCCCGAAGCGTTGGAACGTTTGCAGTGTCTCGTACCACGACATCGACGCGATGGTCCGACTATTACCGTTCTGTTGCATCATGCTACCAACGTTCAGGTCTTCGAGGAACACGGCATCGTATTGCTTTGTATACGAGTTGGCAAGAGCTTCCCGATACGCTTTGCGCTTGTTCGATAACCGCTCGTATGCTCGCGCTAAGCGTTGGCGCGCCTTGTTCCAGTTGTTCGACTCGTGTTCCTTGCGAGAAACAGATTGGTGGCGTTTGTCGATACGTTCGCGCTCATCCTCTTCGTCTAACGGGGCGAACGCTCGCCCGTCCGAGTCGTGAATGAACTTCGTGATACCGAGGTCGATCCCAACGGTATCCTCAACGTCGATGTCTGCGACAGCAGGTTTCTCTGGATAGTCAGCATCGTATTCAACCATGATGCTGACCGTCCAGTCACCAGTTTTCTGCTTTTTCAGGATGACCTCTTTGATATCTGCGTCGTCTGGGAGGGGTCGGTGAAAATTCACGTGGAACGTACCGATTTTAGAGAGTTCGACCGTAGCGTGGTCAATCTGACCCGTGTTACTATCCACGTCGAAGCCAGACTGGTTGTACGTGATGCTACGGTAGCCCCGCGGTGCTTTCCACCTGAGTTTACCTACGTCGAATCCACGTTCTTTCAGTTTGCCGAGGATGGTCCCCGAATGCTTGATGCGCCTCACTGCCATTTGAAGGCATTTCGAGTACACGTTGCCCCATTCAGACCACTCACGCTTCCACTCGGGAAGCTTGTTCTGCATTGCCGTGTACGATGGCTTGTCGTAATCAGGAGCAGGTTTGTACTCTTGGGTGAGTGCGTGGTTGTACACTTCGCGACAGGTTTGAATCGCTTTCCACGCACTCTCGGCAGTGGTCGCGTCCTCGGGCTCGGCAGCGTATTTGAACGCTTCTTCGACCACTGTTTGCTGGTTAGTCGTATCAATATTTTAATGTTTTGGTTGCAACGAGCGTACGCTGTATCCCCGCCCTATTGCGCTACTCGGTCGCTCCGCTCACTGCGTTGCTCCTTGAGGACGAGGACTTAGCTTGCAAAAGTTAAAGTTCGCCCCGCTGGTGCGTTCTCGCATGGCCAAAGTGAGTATCGACGAGCAGCGATTCCGCCGACGGTTCGACGAGTTCAACGAAATCGGGGCGACCGAAAACGGCGGGGTGAACCGCCCGAGTTTGTCCGACGAGAACAAGGAGGCCCGAGACACCATCGTCGACTGGTTTCGAGAGGCCGGTCTGACGGTCCGTATCGACGAGATGGGGAACATCTTCGGACGGCGACCCGGGGCGGAGCAGGACGCAGACCCGGTCATGTTCGGCTCCCACATCGATAGCCAGTACAACGGTGGTCGATACGACGGTGTGATCGGCGTCCTCGGCGGTCTCGAAGCCGTCGAAGCCCTCAACGACGCCGACGAGACGACGACGCGCCCGCTCGAGGTCGTCGCGTGGAGTAACGAAGAGGGCGTCCGGTTCCAGCCGGACATGCTCGGCAGCGGCGTCTTCTGTGACATTTTCGACCTCGACTACGCGTACGAGCGCGAGGACAAGGACGGGAAGACGTTCGGTGACGAACTCGAACGGATCGGCTACAAGGGCGACGAGCCCTGCGAACCTCACGACATCCACTGCTATTTCGAGATGCACGTCGAACAAGGGCCGTTCCTCGAGCAGGCCGACCTGCCCGTCGCGGCCGTCGAAGGCGTGTTCGGCTTCTCCTGGATGAACGTCACGTTCGAGGGGCAGGCGAACCACGCCGGCCCGACGCCGATGGACATGCGCCACGACGCCTTCGTCGCGACGGCCGACGTGACCGACAGCGTCCGGCGGATCACCGCGACCGAAGGCACCGACCTCGTCGGCACCGTCGGCAGCGTCGACGTCTGGCCGAACGCGATCAACGTGATTCCCGAGAAAGTCGAGTTCACGATCGACTTCCGGTCGTACGACGACGAGGTCGTCGACGCGGCGGTCGAACAGATCCAGCGTGAGATCGCCCACGCGGCCGAACGAGAGGGCCTCGAGTACGAGTTCGAAGAGATCATGCGCGTCGACGCCGACCCCTTCGACCAGAGCTGTATCGAGACGGTCGTCGACGCCGCCGAAACGGTCGGCTGTGACTACACTCGCCTCGTCAGCGGCGCCGGCCACGATGCCAACTACCTCAACAAGATCACGCCGACGAGCATGATCTTCGTCCCGAGCGTCGACGGCATTAGCCACCGCGAGAGCGAGTACACGGAGTGGGACGACGTCGTGACCGGAACCGAAGTGCTCCTCGAGGCCGTCCGGTCGAAGGCGTCGGCGTAGGCGACGTCCGGGACGGCCTCGTGTCAGTTCCGTTCGGCGTCGTTGCGACCGCCGGCTGCTGCGTTCACACCATCCGGGCGCGAAGTCGCGATGCGAGCGCGTCGGACATCACCACGAGCGCGAACACCGCGACGATCGCGGTGACGAGTTTCTGATACTGTAACCGCTGAATCGAGATGACGAGGTAGTAACCGATCCCGCCGGCGCCGACGAAGCCGAGTATCGTCGCCGAGCGGATGGTACACTCCCACCTATAGAGCGTGTACGACGCCACCGTCGCCGATATCTGCGGGACCATCCCGTGACAGACGGCCTGGAACCGCGTCGCCCCGCTCGACGCGACCGCTTCGGTCGTCATCGGATCCGTATCCTCGAGGAAGTCCGCGTACAGTTTACCGAGCACGCCCGTGTTGTGAACGCCGAGCGCGAGCGCGCCGGCGAACGGTCCCAGTCCCACGGCGGTGACGAAGAGAAATCCCCAGACGAGACCGGGGACCGATCGGAGAAAACTCAACAGGAGTCTAGCACCGCGTTGGAGTGCGTATCCGAGGACGATTCGCGAGGAGGACGCACCAGCATACAGCGGTCCCTGATGTGTAACGGTCGATGCGCTCGCGAGCGCGAGCGGGATCGCGAAGACGACGGCGAAGGAGGTGCCGACGATACTGATCGCGAACGTTTCGACGATCGCCCACAGCAATCCTCCTCGGAGCGTTCTGCCGAGCAGAAAATCGCGGCTGACGTCCGGCGGGTATCCTTCGATGACGAGCGACCACATCTGGCCGCGAGCGTCCGACGACAGCAGGAGGAACGGATCAACGCCGACGATCCACCCGACTACTGCGAGAACTACCGTCACCGCGAACACGTACGATAGTGATCGTTTCGAGAGAAGCGTACGACTACCGTGTAGATCGGCCCCGGCGTGCCGTTGGGTATCTTCGGTCATGGCTATCGCCTCTGACGATCGGTGATCCCGGGATCGCGGATGGAACGGGGTAACAGATACCACCTCGCGGGGATCGGTGATGATTTCGTCTCCGTTGTCACTCGTACGTGAGAATGTATCAATGTTACCCCGACGCCGAAACGGCCCCGATGTCGGATTTACTGATAGTGTATTGCTCCGACGATGGAATGAGGCCTCGAGACCGAGTTCGTGCTACTGGTATCCCTGTCGCGGTTCGTCGGGCAGAAAGGCCGATGGCGATACACGAAACTCGCCGTCGGCGGTCCGTCGATGGATCGCAGCCGACTGTTCGACCGAGTGATCGATACCGACCGCGACGGGGATCGTCCTCGCTCGTTACTCGAACCGAACGCCGATGTCGTGCATGCCGTCGTTGTTCATCGCGAGGTTGATCAGAAGCGGCGTCACGCTCTCGACGACGCCGGTGTTCGCGAGCGGGCCGCCGTCGAGCGCCCGGAGGCCATCGATATCCTCGGCCAGCGCCGTGACCGTCTCCTTCGCCTCGCTATCGTCACCGGTAACGACGACGTCGGCCTCGAGATCGTTCTCGAGGTCACTGAGTGCGCCCGCAGCGAGGTTCTGGAACGCACTCACGACCGGTACGCTGTCGGGAGCCACGTGGTCGATCGCTTCGGCGACGGACCCGATTTCGGGCGGATCGTAGTGGAAGCCGCTCGCGTCACGCGACATCTGGACCGCCGGACTGACGAGTACGTCGTCCTCGCCGAGGACGGGCGCGACCGTATCGACCGTCTGCGGCGCGTATTCGGGCGGGACGCTGACGACGACGACTTCGGCGGAATCGGCGGCCGTTTCGTTACTATAGCCGGCGATGTCGGGAGTGACGCCGGTATCTTTCAGTGACGAGTAGTACTCGTTCGCCTTCCGCTCGGCCTTGTCGGCGTCCCGCGATCCGATGATGACCGAGTGATCGGTGTCGCGCGCCCAGCGCAGTGCGAGTCCTTGACCGATATCACCAGTTCCTCCGAGGAGTGCAATCTCCATACAGCGACAATGCAGAGTGGCCTTCAAAACTGTATTCGTCACACAGCGATCGAACAAATCGGAGACACAGCCCTCACTGCCACATCGCTGTGCCAACGGACGATTCGACGGTTGCCGAACCGGACCTCGAACGCCGTGGGACGCCGCATCTGTCCGACGAGCCTGGGCAGTCGGTTCGCTGGTTCTGGGCCGTCTCGGGCCGGCGTTGAGGCAGTCACCCATAGATATATGTGTTGTTGTCTCGCATCCTACACCACGACGTGCGTGTGCGTGAGGCACACCTGCACTAATGGAGGGATTTCCGTGGAAATCGAACTAACGATCAACGACGAATCGACGACTGTGGCGGTCGAATCGGACGACGACCTGGCGACGGTACTGCGACGGAACGGCTACACGGGCGTGAAGTGTGGCTGCGATAGTGGCGTCTGTGGCGCATCGAAAGTGTTCGTCGACGGCGACGTGAAGATGGCCTGCGGCGTGGACGCTCAGAACGTCGACGGTGCAGAGGTCGAAACGATCGAGGCGCTCGGGACGCAAGACGACCTCCATCCGATTCAGGAGGCGTTCGTCGATCACTTCGCCGTCCAATGTGGCTTCTGTATTCCCGGCATGATAATCGAGGCCAAATCGCTACTCGCGACCAATCCCGATCCGACCGAAGCCGAGGTACGCCAGGCCATCGACGATAACCTCTGCCGGTGTACCGGCTATCAGAAACCCGTCGAAGCGATCCTCGACGCCGCCGACCGAATGCGCGGCGATCGATCGGTCGCGGCCGACGGCGGCTCACGGATTGACTCACACCGACCCGACGACACTGCTTACGACGGTGATTCCAATGAGTGACGACCCGAACGATCCGCAGACCGACGGCGGTACCGCGTCGAAGCCGACCTCGGAAGAGCCACAGGAGTACGAAGACCACCCACTCGAGTGGGACGAACCGGCGAACAACAACAAGGCTCCAGGGGAGCGAAAGAGCGTTTCCCAGACGGCCGAAAAGTTCGACGACCGAAAGCTCGTCACCGGCCAGGCCAAGTACACCGCGGACTACGAGGAACGGTTCCCGGATCTCGCTCACGCCGCGGTCGTCCGCAGCGAGGTTCCACACGGCCGCGTGACGGCCATCGACACGGCCGAGGCCGAGGAACTGGACGGCGTCTACGCCGTTCTCACCCCGTGGTCCGACGACGTGCCGGACGCGAAGTACACGAGCGCCGGCCAGTCGTACCCCGAACCGAGCCCGTGGGACATGAACGTGCTCAACGAGCACGTCCGCTACGTCGGCGATCCGCTCGCGGCGGTCGCGGCCGAGGACGCGACTACGGCTGCGGCCGCGGTCGACGCCATCGAGGTCGAGTACGAGGAGTACGACCACGTCGTCGACCCGGAGGAAGCGTTCGACGAGGACGCGCCGCAACTGTTCGGCGACGACGAGGTCGAGAACAAGATCGTCGGCCACGACTACGACCGCAACCGGATGTCCAACATCGAGGGCGAGATCGGGGACGTCGACGCCGCGCTCGAGCGCGAGGACGCGCACGTCCACGAGACCGAGTGGGAAACCATCCGGCAGTCCCACGCACAGATCGAGAAACACACGTCGCTCGCCTACACCGACGAAGACGACCGAAAAGTGCTCATCACGAGTACGCAGGTCCCGAACCACACTCGCCGCCAACTGGCACACCTGTTCGATATTCCGATTCGGGACATCAGAGTGAAGAAACCTCGCGTTGGTGGTGGTTTCGGCGGCAAACAGGCGATGGTCGTCGAACCGATTCCGCTCGCGCTGTCGCTCGCGGCGGATCGTCCCGTCATGTACGAAGCCTCCCGCGACGAAGAGTTCTACGCGATGCGCTCGCGTCACCCGATGAAGGTTCGTGCGCGGACGGCAGTCACCGACGACGGGACGATCGAAGCGATCGACCTCTACGCGCTCTCGAACACCGGCGCGTACGGAAGCCACGGGATGACCGTCGCCGGGAACGTCGGCAGCAAGCCGATGCCGCTGTACTCGAAGGTACCGAACGCTCGCTTCGAGGCCGACATCGTCCACACGAACACGCCACAGACCGGTGCGATGCGGGGGTACGGCGCCCCTCAGGGGACGCTCGCTCTCGAAGGTCACCTGGACGAGGTCGCGCGGGATCTCGACCTCGATCCGATCGAATTCCGCCGGCGACACTACATGGAGGTCGGCGATCTGGACGAGATCGCCGGCATGATGGGCGGCGAGGGCGCGGAGCGTCGTATCCGTTCCTGCGGTCTCGACGAGTGCATCGAGCGCGGCAAGGAAGCCATCGGCTGGGACGACCTCGAGCAACCTTCGGAGCCACACCGCCACCGCGGCATCGGCATGGCCCTGTCGGCCCAGGGGACCGGCGTCGCCGGCGACGAACTCGGCGCCGCACAGATCATGATGAACGAGGACGGCTCGTTCCACCTCCAGGTCGGCGGCGTCGACATCGGCACGGGCGCGGATACGGCGTTCATCCAGATCGCCGCCGAGGTGCTCGGCTGTGACGAGGATGATATCATCGTCAAATCCTCCGACACCGATAACACGCCGTTCGACTACGGCGCGTACGCCTCCTCGACGACCTACATCAGCGGGATGGCGGTGAAGAAGGCCGCCGAGGACGCCAAAGAGCGCATCCTCGAGTGGGCGTCGCGGATGCTCGACGAATCCGCGGAAAACCTGGAGACGCGCGACGGCGAGGTGTACAGCGAGGAGACCGGTGAGACGGTGACGCTCGAAGACGTCGGCTACGAGTCGGTGTACGGTCACGACGATCGAGAGCACATCCTCGGCAAGGGAACGCACTCCACGGAGGAGAGTCCGCCGCCGTTCGCCGCGCAGTTCGTGGACGTGACCGTCGACGAGCAGACGGGCGAGTTCGAGGTCAATCAACTCGTCGTCGCCGTCGACTGCGGGGTCGCGATCAACCCCGGAATGGCGGAGGGGCAGGTCGAGGGCGCCAATCACATGAGCTTCGAGATGGCCGTCAGTGAGGGTATCACCGTCGACGAGCGGGGCCGCGCGGAAGTCTCGGACTTCGACGAGTACGGGCTTCCGTCGGCGACGGAGACGCCGCCGATCGAGAGCATTCTCGTCGAGACCCACGAGCCGACGGGGCCGTTCGGCGCGAAATCCGTCGCGGAGGTGCCGACCAACACGGTGCCGCCGGCGCTCAGTAACGCGATTCGAGAGGCCGTCGGCGTGCGCATCAACGAGATGCCCGTTACCGCCGAGAAGATCAAGACGGCGCTCGACGAGAAGTAGAGCGTCTGCTTTCGACTTCGATCTTATCCGCTAACCAGTCGTCGTGGCCGCCGGGTGTCTGTGCGACACGCCTACCGAGACACCGTACTACACGCCGCGACCCTGCAGTTTCTCTTCGTCGGAGAGCGAAGCGTTCGCGTCGCCGCGCATCCCGTTCCCGATATCTTTGCTGATTTCGGCGAGCCGGTCGGGGGCGTCCCAGTTGTTCGTCGCTCGGACGATGGCATCGGCCATCGACGCCGGTTCCTCGGCGCCGAAGATGCCGCTGCCGACGAAGATACCGTCACAGCCGTGATGCATCATCAGCGCGGCGTCGGCGGGCGTCGCGATGCCGCCGGCGGCGAAGTTGACGACCGGCAGCCGTCCCAGGTCGGCCGTTTCGTGGACCAGCTCTGCGGGTGCGTCGTTCTCGCGGGCCCACCGTTCGCGCTCTTCGTGGGCCATTCCCTCCAATTTGCGGATCGAGCCCTTGATGGTGCGCTGGTGGTGAACCGCCTGGTTTACGTCGCCGGTCCCGGCCTCGCCCTTCGTGCGGATCATGGCCGCGCCTTCGTCGATTCTGCGCAGCGCCTCGCCGAGGTTGCGCGCCCCGCAAACGAAGGGGGCGGAGAACTCCCGTTTGTCGATGTGGTAGGCGTCGTCGGCGGGCGTCAGCACTTCGCTTTCGTCGATCATGTCGACGCCAACTGCCTCCAGAATCCGTGCCTCCATCGTGTGGCCGATCCGCGCTTTGCCCATCACCGGGATCGACACCTCGTCGAGGATGGCCTCGATGTCGGCGGGGTCGGGCATCCGGGCGACGCCACCGCGTTTACGAATGTCCGCCGGGACGGCCTCCAGCGCCATCACTGCGACGGCGCCGGCGTCTTCCGCAATGCGGGCCTGCTCGCGATTGACGACGTCCATGATGACGCCGCCTTTCTGCATGCGAGCGAACCCCTGTTTGACGAGTTCAGTGCCTCGCTCGAGCTCCGTCAGGTCGGTTCGATCGTCGCTCGTCATACCGTCTCGAGTTTTCGACGGCTCGGGATTAACGTACTGGTGTGTCCCGTTCGCGTGGAAAATGTGGCGGCGTTTGCCCGCTGTGGGAGGATCGGTCCCCGTTCCACGCGACGTTGTCTCGGCCGCGTTCGCTTGGCAGTTCGGCACTGTCGACGAGTACGCCCGCTCGGACGACCGATTCACTCGCAAATGGCCGCTGATTCGCGATATCGTCCGTTCGCCGGCGATTCTCTCTTTCGCTTCCGACCGCTATCGTCACACTTCGGAGTAGCTATTTAGGTTCTCGAGACCGATACTCGGAGGAAGGGAGGGTCTCTCTCCCACGATGAGACTCATGCAACTCGAACTAGAGCTAAACGGCCAACGACGGACGTTCGAAGCGGAGAAATCGGACGTCTTGCTGGACGTACTGCGGCGAAACGGCTACACCGGCCCGAAACGCGGCTGTGATACGGGCGCGTGCGGGATGTGCACGGTCCAAATCGACGGCGAACCGGCGATGTCCTGTGTCACGCCGGCCGCGAAAGTCGCCGGATCGACGGTGGAAACGATCGAAGGACTGGGGTCGCAGAGCGATCTCCACCCGCTTCAGCAGGCGTTCGTTGACAACTCGGCGCTCCAATGTGGCTTCTGTATCCCGGGCATGATCATGCGTTCGAAGGCGCTACTGGAGACGAACCCGGATCCGACCGAGACGGAGGTGCGGGAAGCGCTGGCGGACAACCTCTGCCGGTGTACCGGCTACAAGAAGATCGTCGAAGCGGTTCTCGACGCCGCGGACCGGATGGACGGTGAGCAGACCGTGGCGGCAGACGGCGGGGAAAGCCGCTGCGAGGAGTTCCCCTCGACTTGCCCCCGTGAGGAGGGCCGATCGAAATGAGCAATCTGGAAGAGACACCGGGACGGAACGAGAGACCCGACGGCGATCGGGCGGAGGAGGAGGCCACGGAAGCGGACGCGTTTCCGGGGGAGAGTGAGGTGGCTGCGGACGACCGGAAATCCCGGGACGAGCGCGAACATCTGACCGAGGACGTCGAGAAAGACGACGCTCGAAAGATCGTCACCGGGGAGGCCCGTTACACGGCCGATTACCGCGATCGATTCCCGGAGCTCGCCGAAGGGAAAGTGATCCGAAGCGAAATCGCACACGGCTACGTCCGTGACCTCGATACGAGCGAGGCCGAAGCGATGGACGGCGTGCACGCTGTGATCACGCCGTGGGACGACGTCGTGCCCGACAAAGCGTACTCGAGTTCGGGCCAGTCCTACCCCGAACCGAGTCCGTGGGATCTGCGCGTGCTCAGGGAACACGTTCGATACGTCGGCGATCCCATCGCAGCGATCGCCGCAACGGACGCGGAGACGGCCGACCGCGCCGCGCGGACGATCGACGTCGAATACGAGGAACTGGAACCCGTCCTCGACCCCGAGACGGCGACGGATCCGGACGCGCCACAGTTATTCGATCCCGACGAGGTCGAGAACAAACAGCGCGGTGCCGACTACGAGCGGAACCTCGAGTCTCACTTCGAGGGCGAGCGAGGCGACGTCGAACGGGCGTTCGATCGAACGGACGACGACCGGGTGATCGAGACGGAATGGGAAACACCGTACCAGTCACACTGTGTCCCCGAACCCCACACGACGATCGTCCACACGGACGAGGACGACCGGTACTCGTTCATCACCGCGACGCAGGTTCCGTTCCACACCCGTCGGCAGATCGCGCATCTGTTCGACGTTCCCATTCGCGACGTCCGCGTCACGAAACCGCGCATCGGGGCCGGGTTCGGCGCGAAACAGGAGATGGCGATCGAACCGATCGCGTTCGCACTCCATCTGGCGGCCGACCGGCCGGTCAAGCTGGAGATGACCCGCCGCGAGGAGTTCTACGCGCTCCGGTTTCGCCATCCGATGCAGATGCGCATGCGGACAGCGGTGGACGAGGACGGAACGCTCGAGGCGATGGAGCTGTACACGCTGTCGAACTCGGGGGCGTACGGCACCCACGGGATGACCGTCGCGACCAACGTCGGAACGAAACCGCTCCCGCTGTATCCGCGCGTTCCGAACGTCAGGTTCGAGGGCGACGTCGTCCACACGAACCTGCCGATGGGTGCGGCGATGCGCGGATACGGCGCCCCGCAGGGCCATTTCGCGGTCGAGTCGCACATGGACGAGGTCGCGCGCCGGCTGGACTTCGATCCGATCGAGTTCCGCAAACGCAACGCCGTTCGAGAGGGCGATATCGACCGGAACGTCACCATACTGAAAGACGGCGAGCGGTTCAGCCGGGAGATACGGTCGTGCGGACTCCGCGAGTGCATCGAGCGCGGGAAGGAGGCCATCGGCTACGACGATATCGAGCAGCCCGCGGAGCCACACCGCCACCGTGGCGTCGGAATGGCGATGATCGCCCAGGGCAGCGGCGTCGCCGGGCGGGAACTCGGCGCGGCCCAGATCAAGATGAACGAGGACGGCTCGTTCCACCTCCAGGTCGGCGGCGTCGACACCGGCACCGGCTCCGACACGATGTTCAGCCAGGTCGCCGCGGAGGTTCTGGGCTGTGAGCCCGCGGATATCGTCGTCATCTCCTCGGACACCGACCTGACGCCGTTCGACTACGGCGCGTACGCCTCCTCGACGACCTACATCAGCGGTCAAGCCGTCAAGGAAGCGGCCGAGGACGCGCGGGAGCGGCTCGTTCACTGGGGGTCGAAGATGCTCGACGAATCCGTCGAGAACCTGAAGACGGGCGACGGGCAGGTGTACAGCGAGGTGACCGGCGACGGCGTGTCGCTGGAGGAGATCGGGTACGAAGCGACGTACGGCCACGACGACCGCGAACACATCCTCGGCAAGGGTAATCACTCGACGGACGAAAGTCCGCCGCCGTACGGCGCCCAGTTCGTCGACGTGACCGTGAACGAAGAAACCGGCGAGTACGAGATCAACGAAATGGCGTTCGCCGCCGACTGCGGCGTTGCAATCAACCCCGCGCTCGTCGAAGGGCAGATCGAGGGTGGTGAGCACATGAGCCTCGAGTACGCCACCAGCGGCGGACTGGAGTTCGACGACGAGGGGAATCCGGAGGTGCTCGGTTTCCGGCAGTACGGAATGCCGCGAACGACCGATCACCCGCCGATGGAGACGATTATCGTCGAAACGCACGAACCGACCGGGCCGTTCGGCGCGAAGTCGATCGCCGAGCTCCCCACGAACGGCGTTCCGCCGGCGCTCAGCAACGCGATCCGTGACGCCGTCGGCGTCCGCGTCGACTCCCTTCCCGTCACGGCCGACGACATCAAACGGGCCCTCGACGAACGCGACGACTAGTCGCCGTTAGTACGACGCTGTCTTCCGAAATACCGTCTCCCGCCCCGAATCTCTCGAGGCGTACCGGAGTCGTCCGAACTATTATTATCGCTACTCCGCTATGGTAGAGCATGGCTTCCATCGGGATTCTACTGACCGGCGGGCCCTTCGACAGCGAGCGCTGGCGAACGGCGTACGAACTCGGAAAGGCGGCGCTCGGGAAAGGCCACGAAGTTTCGTTCTTTCACTACCTCGACGGGGCACTCGTGCCCGTCGACGGACAGACGTTTCCCGACTGTTCGGACACCGGCCTCTACGACGAGATGCCGACGGAGAAGTTTCAGGAACTCATCGCTGATGGAGCCGAAGTGATCTGTTGTGGCCTCTGCGTCGACGCCCGCGGTATCGACGCGCCGGACGACTATCCGGACGGCGTCGAGGTCGGACTCCTCCCGGATCTGGCGGACATGATCGGCGACGCGGACCGAGTGATATCGCTATGAAACGCGACGTCGTCGTGTTACTGACTCGAGCGCCGTACGGACGCGTGCACGTCCCGGAGGGGCTGCGAGCGGCGCGGGGCGTCGCCGCGGGGTTCGACCAGCACGACGTCACGGTCGTCTTCACGGAAGACGGCACCTACGCCGCCCGAAGCGACGTCGACCGAGACGCGCTGAACATGCCGGGCCACGTCGCCGATCTGCGGGAACAGGACGGAACGATGATCGCCGACGCCGCCGCGATGACGGAGCGCGGTATCTCCGCCGACGAGATCGCCGACGACGTGACCGTTCGCGCCGGCGACGAGGTTTCGGCGCGCATTCGGGACGCCGATTGCGTTCTGGACTTCTAACCATGCTATACCTGATAGACGAACCCATGGCGGATATCGGACTTCGAACTGCGGCGGACGACCCGGAGGCACGCGTCGTCCTCGTACAGGACGGCGTGTTCCTGTCTCCGGCGCTCGACGCGGAACTCTACGCCGTCGAGAAAGACGTCGCCGTCCGCGGCGTCGACCTCCCCGAGGAAATCGAGGAGATCACGTACGACGATTTAATCGACCTGATAGTCGAGAACGAGGTGAAAAACTTCGTATGAGCGTGTTCGAACGAGTCACCGAACTGGTCGACGACGGCGAGCCGGCTGCGATGCTGACGATCGTCGACAAGGACGGGAGCGCACCCAGGGACGTCGGGGATCGAATGCTCGTCACCGCGGACGGCGACTACGGCACGATCGGCGGCGGAACGGTCGAACACCTCGCCGTCGAGGACGCGCGAGCAGTGCTGGACGGTGAGGTCGACTCCGGCGTTCGAACGTACGAACTCGAGCCCGGCGGGAACACCGGCATGGTCTGTGGCGGCTCGATGGACGTCTTCATCGAACGAATTCGCGGACGGGCACGCCTCTACATCGCCGGTGGCGGCCACATCAGCGTCGAACTCGCGGCGCTGGCGGAGCAGTTGGGGTACGACGTTACGGTGATCGACGACCGCGAGGAGTACGCCGACCCTGATGCGTTCCCGAACGACACGAACGTCATCCACGGAGAGTACGGGGAAACGCTGTCCGAGCTCCCGATGACGGCCGAAACATCGGTCGCGGTGGCGACGCGCAGCGGGACGTTCGATCAGCGCGCCGTCGCGGCGGCGCTCGACGGAAACGCCGGCTACGTCGGCCTCGTCGCCAGCGACACGAAGGCGGAACACGTCGTCGATTCGCTCGCCGAGGAGGGGTACAGCCGGCGACAACTCGCGCGGGTCAGGGCACCAGTCGGGCTCGATCTCGGCGGGAGCGGCCCGGAAGACGTCGCGCTGGCGATCCTCTCGGAGGTGAACATGGATCGGTACGGTGCTGACGGACAGCGCGCGACGCGACTGAATCTCGACGACCTCGTCGTCGTCCGGGGCGGCGGCGACCTCGGAAGCGGCGTCGTCTACCGACTGCACCAGGCCGGGTATCCGGTCGTGGTGACCGAGGTCGAGCGACCGACCGTCGTTCGACGGAAGGTGGCGTTCGCGGCTGCGATGTACGAAGACGAGGTTTCGATCGAAGGCGTCGTCGGCCGCCGAGCGGCCGACGTGGACGAGGCGATCGAGATACTCGAGGACGATGCGGTACCGGTCCTCGAGGACCCGGAGGCTTCGATCGCGGCGACGCTCGATGCGGCCGTGGTCGTCGACGCGATACTGGCGAAAGGTCGGACCGATACGGGCACCCGCCGCGACGACGCGGACGTGGTCGTCGGTCTCGGTCCCGGATTCGAAGCCGGCGAGGACGTCGACACCGTCGTCGAGACGGACAGAGGCCACGAGTTAGGTCGCGTTTTCTACGACGGCCGGGCGAGTCCGTACGACGGCGAACCGGGCGAACGGCGCGGCTACACGCACGAACGGGTCCTCCGCGCGCCGGATGAGGGGCTGTGGGAGCCCGTGGTCGAAATCGGCGATCTCGTTTCGGCGGGCGAGACCGTGGGTCACGTCGGCAACGCCGACGTGGTCGCGGAAATCGACGGCCTCGTTCGCGGTCTCGTCCACGGCGGACTCGAGGTCAACGAAGGGACGAAACTCGGCGATATCGATCCGCGCGGCGACGACGTCGACCCGGCGAAAATTTCGGATAAAGCGCTCTGTCTCGGCGGCGGCGTCCTCGAGGCCGTCCTGAAACTCCGCTAAGGGCGGTCAGTTGTCTCGTTTCTCCCGGCTGATCGGTTCTATCGTCGGATCGCGCAACGTCACGTCGTCGCCGTCGGTGACGCGTCCGATACGACGGTAGAAGACGTCAGCGTCGTCGAGACGGGACTCGAGCGTCGGAGTCCGCGACTCGGGGACCGACAGGAGCAAGCCGCCGCTGGTTTCCGCGCTCTCGCCGTCCTCGAGGCCGTACCCGAACAGCCTCGAGAGGTCGTCGGTTCCCTCGATGATCGGCAGCTTAGTTACCTCGATCCCCACGTCGGCGTTGTCGGCGAGGACCTGCACCTGTCCGACGAGACCGAACCCGGTTATATCGGTTGCCGCGGTCGCGACGTCGCGACTGGCCATTGCAGCGGCCCGGTTCGGGGTCGTCATCCAGGCGAGCGCTTCGTCGCCGATCGTTTGAACCGACCGTTCCGTGGCCGCTGCGACGACGTCGGCGAACTCGTCGTCCGAAACGCGCAGTCCTCCCATCGCCGACTGCGTTCCGAGCGGTTTCGTGAGGTAGAGAGAGTCTCCGGCCGTCGCCTGCCGCGACGGCAACAGCGCCTCTGGCGGTGCAGTCGCAGAGATGGCACCGCCGGCGAACGGCCACGGGCTGACGATCGTGTGGCCGCCCGCGATCACGCCGCCCATGTCGTCGATCGCATCGGCGATACCGGCCAAGATCCTCGGGGCGGTGTCCGTCAATTCCTGTGGGAGCCCGAGGACGACGAGACAGTCGAGGTTGTCGACGGCCCCCGTCGCGAACGCGTCGCTCGCGGCGTTACACGCTGCGACGCGACCGAAGTCGTAGGGGTCGTCGATGATCGGCGTGAAGAAATCGACCGTCGAAACGAGCGCCAGATCGTCGGTCAGTCGCCGCGCGGCGGCGTCCTCGCCGACGCCGAACAGCAGTTCGTCTCGAGATTCGGTCAGCCCCGCGTCCCGAAGGAGATCGTCGAGATCGCTCTGACCGACCTTGCAGGAGCAGCCGTGGAGGTCGGCGTACTCGGTGAGCTGTACGGTGCCGTCGTCGGAACGGTCGCTCATCGACTACGCCTCCGGAATCTCGGCGTCGTCGGTCACTTCGATGCGCAACTCGAACGCGTTCTCGTCGCTTCCGTCCTCGGTCTTCGCGACGGTGAACCCGCGTTTGCGACACATTCGACAGAGGTTCCGTTCCGCCGGGGGGTAATCGCCTCGCACGAGTAACTCGTCGCCCGTCTCCAGTTCGGCGAGCTGCTGGCGGACGATCAGCGCCGGCCGCGGACAGATTTCTCCGCGCACGTCTACTCGCGTCATGCGTCGACGTATGCGAGTGAGTCGCAAAACAGTATCGGCTCGATCTACTCCGCGGCTCGCACTCCGATGAGGCAAATCTATTTTCGCTCTCGTCGCACAGTGACGGTATGGAACTGTCGACCGCGCTGGGCCTCGGCGACCGAGCGCTCGTCGCGTTCGTCGGTGCCGGCGGCAAGAAGACCGCCATGCACCGACTCGCGACAGAAGGAACCGAGCAGGGGTACGGCGTCGGGTTCACGACGACGACACAGATGCCGCCACCCGATCTGCCGCTGACGGTCACGAACGCCGAGCGACTGCCGGACGCGCTGCTCGAAGTCGAGCCACCGGTCGCGTTCGCGAGCGAATGGGTCGCCGATCCCGAACGAGTCGACCGGAAAGTTCGCGGGTTCGATCCCGAGCCGCTGACGTCGGTTCTCGATCGTGGGTTCGTCGACTGGCTCCTCGTCAAAGCCGATGGAGCTCGACGGCGGGAGTTCAAGGCCCCCGGAACCGACGAGCCGGTGGTTCCAGACGAGGCGACTCACGTCGTCCCCGTTGCCTCAGTGCACGCCGTCGGCGAACCGCTCGCCGAAGCCGTCGTTCACCGTCCCGAACGCGTCGCCGCGATCACCGACCTCTCCGTCGGCGACACGATCACGCCCGAAACGATCGGCACCGTGCTCGCAAGTCCCGACGGGGGACTACGACACGTGCCCGATACCGCAGTCGTCACACCCGTAATCAACAAGGCGGACACGCCGGACCACCAAGAGACGGCGCGAGCGGTACTCGAGCACGCGCTCGAGGAAACGACTCGATTCACCCGAGGCCTCGTGACGTCGTTCGACCGAGACGTCTGCCTCCCCGTCGAGAGCGAGTCGTCGTGAGAGAGGGTCGAACTATCGGTGCTGCGTCTCTCGAGCGTACTCGCTGTCAGGGTGCAAGTCGACAGAGATGGCGACGGGAAAAGAACCAGTACGGTCCGTCACGAAATGGTCGTATGGCAGATCGGTCAGACACGGCTCGGGCTGTCGACGGGCCGGATGGCGGTAATGAAGCCGATACTATCGGTGGTGTGATCCTCGCGGCGGGGAAGGGGACCCGGTTCGAGGGAGGGAACAAACTCCTTGCGGACGTCGAGGGGACACCCATCGTGAGACGTGCGGCGGAGACGCTGTGTCGGTCGTCCGTCGACGATATCGTCGCCGTCGTCGGTCACGAGGAAGACCGTGTGGCGGCGGCTCTCGCCGATCTCGATCTCTCGATCCACTCGAACGAGAACTTCGCGTCGGGACAGAGCGCGTCGGTCCGAATCGGCGTCGACGCCGCACGCGACGCGGACTGGGACGCTACCGTTTTCATGCTCGGTGATATGCCGTTCGTTCGTCCACAGACCGTGGACGCGTTGCGAACAGCGTACGCGACCGGCGACGGGAGCATCGTCGCCCCCACGTACGAGGGTCGGCGTGGGAATCCCGTCCTGTTCGGTCGACAGCACTACGACGCGCTGTCGACCGTTTCCGGCGATCGAGGCGGTCGAGACATCATCGAGAACCACGAAGGAACCGTCTTCGTCGATGTAGACGATCCCGGCGTGACGAGAGACATCGATTCCCAGACGGATTTGGAGCGGACCACCGACTGACGCCTCTTCTAGATGAAAACGATTCGGCACCCGAGGGGGACGGCGGTCCAGCATCAGACGGGGAAACCGTCCGGGACCACAGTAACGACTGCCGGTAGAGCGCCATTGGCCGCATGTGTCAGGCGTTGCCACGAGCGTCTGGCGGCGTGTCCGTTCGAGTAACTATATACCTCGATTCCGACTGTACTGTCGACAGCCGCGGATTCCCGGCAGCGTCCGGACTGCAAACCGTGGCGTCAGGAGAAACTATGCGCGAAAACTCGAGTCCAACTAGCGGCGTGGTACGGTCGAGTACAGCGTCGGTAACCGAAATCGACGACGAGGAGCGACGGACCGTCTACGAGTACGTCGTCGAACACGGTCCAGTTCGTCCTCGTCGCCTGCAGGAGGCACTGTACCCCAACGACAGGCGCGCAATCGATCATCATCTAGCGCTCCTCGAGCAAAACGGATTGCTGGTCGAGACTGACGACCGGGTCCGTGTGACCGCCGATCTGAAGCGCGCGGCGGAGCCGAAAACGGTCGGCCTCGCGAGTTTCGATTCGCCCGTCGAGTTTCGACCAGCGACCGAGAACGATGAGGCGGAACTGGTCGACGTCATGCGGTCGATGACCGACGAACAGCCGTCTGTCGAAACGACGTCGACCGGGGCAACGGTGACGGATGACGGGACGCTCCACTGTCGTGACTCGACGGGCGAGTGCGCAGTCTACGTGGCAACCATCGAGGACGCGGTCTGTGGGTGGGTTCACATCGAGGCGACGGACAGAGCGCAAACCGCCCACACGGCGACGGTGACCGGTGGCGTCGCGGAATCGCGACGCGAGGCGGGACTCGGGACCAGACTGTTGGCGTACACACGGCAGTGTGTCGACCGCTGTGGCTACGAGAAACTGTATCAGCACCTCCCCGAAACGAATCAGGCGGGAATCGATTTCCTCGTCGATCGGGGCTGGACCGTCGAAGCCACGCGCGACGATCACTATCTGCTGGACGGAACCTACGTGGACGACGTGATCCTGTCCGCTGCGGTCGACCGGTGAGCGACAGCGCGTCAGAGCTCACTGACGCTATCGTCGGGAACCGACCTCCGGTCGACGTCAGGGCCCTGCTCCCCGGCTTGCTCCGACACCGTCACGTCCACGTACTGGCCGTCCGTGACGTCAACGAGGCCGTTGTTCGTGAGCCGATACGTCGGAATTACCTCGAGAGCGAGGAAAGAGAGTTCCATCAGCCCGGTTTCCGCCATTCCGATCCGCGAAGCGTGGGACTCTACGGTTTCGAACTGATCGTAGACGGTTTCTATCGGCTCGCTCGACATCAGACCCGCGACCGGGAGCGCGAGCGAAGCGAATTCGTCGCCGACTGGGTCGTACGCGACGATGCCGCCGTCTAATTCTTCGAGTCTGTTTGCCACCGCCGCCATAGAGGCGTGATCGGCACCGGCGACGACGCAGTTGTGCGCGTCGTGAGCGATCGTCGACCCGATAGCACCGCGGTCGAGTCCTAACCCGTGAACGAAGCCGCGGCCGATCTCTCCGTTCCCACCGTGTCGTTCGATGACAGCGAGCGAGAGCAGGTCTTCGTCCGGATCCGGCTGTAGCGTCCCCTCCCGTACGGGGACCTCGGCGATCATGGGTTCGGTCTGGAGGCCGCCGATGGCGTCGATGACACGAACGCGGGCGGTGCGACCGCGGCCGTCGGGAGCCGTGATCGCGAGGTCTGACGCCGAGACCGAGGGGAACTCGACCGTGTCCGTCGGGATGTTGGTCGGGGACGGGGTAGTCCCGTCCTCGGTCGGATTCAGTTCGCCGTCGATGAGCACGTCGTCGACGCGCCAGGAGTCCAGATCCTCGAGCAACACGAGATCCGCCGGTGCACCCGGTTCCACTCTTCCGAACGGGAGGTCGTAACTCTCCGCCGTGTTTATCGTCGCCATCTGTACGGCGTCGACCGGGTCCGCACCTTCCCGGATCGCTTTCCGAACGGCGAAGTCGACGCCGCCTTCGTCGACAATATCTGTGACTTCACGGTCATCCGTACAGAGCGAGAGCCGGCGTGTATCGACCTCTTCGGTGAGCGGCAAGAGCTCGACGAGATTCTTGCTGGACGACCCCTCGCGCAGGTAGACGCGGAGACCGACATCCGCTTTCTCGCGGGCTTCGGCGAGCGTGATACTCTCGTGGTCGTTGTCCAGATACCGTGCAGCCTCGTGTAGTTCGTCGCCCGTGACCTGTGGCATGTGTCCGTCCACAGTCAGTCCGCGCTCCCGTGCGGCGCGGATCTTCGCGTGGATTTCCTCGTCCCCCGCGACCAATCCGGGGACGTCCATTACTTCGCCGAGCGCGATGACGTTCGGTTCCTCGAGTAGATCGGTCACCATTTCGGCGGGGAGTATCGCCCCGCAGTCCTGGAGGTCCGACGCTGGGACGCTGGAAGGGACGGTGAATCGAGCCTTCAACGGCGTCTGTTCGGCGTCTTGAATGACGGCGCGCACGCCCGCGGCACCGACCACGTTTGCTATTTCGTGGGGATCGTGGACGATGCTCGTCACGCCGTTCGGGACGACCGCTTCCGCGTACTGTGGAAGCGTCACCATGCTCGATTCGACGTGCATGTGAGCGTCGATGAGTCCGGGCGTGACGTAGTTCGCGTGGAGTTCACGTTCGGCCGGGCGCTCTTCCAGCGCGACGATGATCCCGTCGTCGATCGCTACGGCGCGATCCTCCACGTTTCCGGTGTTCACGTTGACTAACGTCCCGCGGACGAGGGTGTCAACGCGTTCGGTCACGATACATCACCCCGTTCCAGAACATTTCATCCGCCGCGTCTTCGCGGAATCGGCGATGAGACCGTTCGGTGACTGCGTACGGGTTGAACTGCATAGCGGAATGTCCAGTGCGATCGTGAAATAGATTGCCATGGTGTGGCATGACTGGCCGACTGGCGGTACACGTTACGTGTGAGCACACCAGACTATTGCGAACGGAAGCGATATGCCGCCTAGACGGCAGTAGATGGCAAAGAACCCCTGTTTCAAAGAAACGAAATTGTCGTATTAATCTTCTGAGGGTCCAACTGCATCGGTACCCAGGCCTTCGTCGAGATCACCCGTCGTGGCTGCATCCTGGAGATCGGCTTCCGTCTCGCGCGGGACCAGCGTGTTGAGCAGGACCGCCGTGATGGCAGTCATGATGATCGCGTTTCCGAAGAAGATCGTCGCCTGGTCCGGCAACGCGCTGAGCGCGTCGGGTCGGACCTCGACGCCCAGTCCGGCCCCGATCGAAGTCGCGATGATGACCATGTTCCGTCGGTTCATCCGTTCGTTCAGGAAGATGAGCCGGAGCCCGCTCGCCATCACCATTCCGAACATAACCAGCACGGCGCCGCCGAGTACCGCACTCGGAATGGTCGTCACGATGGCGCTGATTTTTGGCACGAAACCGAGAATCAGCAGTACGGCACCGCTGATGCCGACGACGTAGCGACTCATAACGCCGGTGAAGTTGATGAGGCCGACGTTCTGAGAGAACGTCGTGAGCGGGAACGCGCCGAACAGTGCGCCGATCGAGCTGCCGATTCCGTCGACGAAGAGTCCGCCCGTCACCTCGTCTTCGGTCGGGGTGCGCCCTTCGGCGGACGTGATGCCGGAGATGTCCCCGACGGATTCGATCGCTGCGGTGATGTGAATGGCGGTGAACGTCAGGATGGCCACCGGTTCGAAGGAGAACCCGAACCGACCCGGGACGGGAACGGCGAACCAGCCCGCATCCGCGACCGGCGAGAAGTCGACGATACCGATCGCGATCGCAGCCACGTACCCGACCATGAGCCCGGCCAGGATACTCAGTGTCCGTAAGGCGCCGTCCGTGAAGAGATTCAGTCCGACGGTTACGGCTATGACGAGCAAGCCCAGCCCGAGGTTGTGGTACGCGCCGTAGTCGGAGGCGCCAACGCCACCCGCGAGGTAATCCATCCCCACCGGAATCAGGTAGAGGCCGATGATCATGACGATAAGGCCGGACACCAGCGGCGGGAAGAACCGTTTGACCCGACTGAACTGCCATCCGATCAGTACCTCTACCAGCGCCGCGATGACGATCGCGCCGAAGACGGCATCGAGACCGTATTGGCTTCCGATGGCTATCGCCGCGCCGACGAACGCGAAGCTCGTCCCCATCACGACGGGTAAGCGGGACCCGACGGGACCGATAGGGAACACCTGCACGAGCGTCGCGAGTCCAGAGAACACGAGCACCATCTGAACCAGGAACGCCGTGTCAGCTGAACCGACCCCGACGCTTCCTCCGACGATGAGTGCTACCGCCGTCGCCGGAACGATCATGGCCGCTACGTGCTGGACACCGAGAAAGAGCGCCTTGATCGCCGGTGGTTTGTCTTCTAATCCGTACGCCAGTTCGATGGATCCGTCACTCTCTGACATGTGCTGTCGATTCACATAGACATGGGTTTGGCATAAATAGCTTATTGAATATATATTTTCGTACATAAGTGGCTCCTGTCTTTAGATAGCGGTTCGGCACGACGAAATCGTGCGAATGGTCGATAACGGTACGCTGGCTCGAATCAAACGTGGCGAGTGCGATGGTAATTGAATGACCTGTTGGCGGCCTCTCTTCCCGTTTCGAGGAGTGGCTCCCGTTAGGAGAGAGTTCCCGTTCGGCTGGAAAACGGACGAAAGGGGTTTGTGATAATATACCCAACTCATTGGTATGGCTCACGACCACGAATCGATGCTATCTCGTTCCGAGGCCGTGCGGGAGGTTCTCGACATCCTCGACCGAGCGCTGTCGAACCGCGAGACGAGAGAGTTGAGCGTCGGAGACGGCGTCGCCGAACGGTTTCTCGCAGAGTCGATAACTGCTCCCCGAGACCTTCCGCCTCACGACCACGCGACCATGGACGGATTCGCCGTCGACGCGACCGAGTCGTATCCCCTCACGGTCAGTGACGGAGAGATATTCCCGGAGGACGAGCCACCGTCGCTAGCGGCCGGGGAAGCTGTCCGCATCGCCACGGGGGCACCGCTCCCAGAGCGCGCAAACGCCGTGCTGAAGATCGAGGAGGCATCCGTCGAAGCGGGTGAACTCAGGGGGAGTACTCTCCTGCCGGGTACGTACACTTACGAACGGGGAAGCAACGTGTCAGCTGGTGAAGTGCTGTTTCGGCCCGGTGAACGGATTTCTGCGAAGGATCTGATTCTGCTCAGAGACCTCGGTATCGAACGCGTCAGCGTGTACGAACCATTCTCAGCGGGGTTACTGGCAACCGGATCCGAGATTCACGAGGGGAAGACCGCCGATCTCGACTCCCCGATGCTGGCCGCGCTCGTCCGTTCGTGGGGGCACAGTGCTACGATAGAGGGAACGGTTCCCGACGAATACGAGAGGACGAGAGACCGAATCGCGCAGTTGGCCGACGAACACGATGTGGTCATCACGACCGGCGGAACGAGCGTCGGCAAGAAGGATTACGTTATCCGAGCCCTCGAGGCGTTGGGCGAGGTAGCGTTCCACCGCGTCCGGATTCGTCCCGGCAAACCGATCGCAGTCGCGCGACTCCCCGGTCACGATGCGGTCGCCTTCGCGATTCCGGGAAAACCAGTCGGCGCGCACACGGTTGCGACACTCGTCATGCGTTCGTTCTTCGTCGGCGAGACGGAACCGGTCCCGACGATCGATGCGACCCTCACGAGCGACGTCGGTATCGGAACGGCCGGATTCGAATACGCAGTGCCGGTGACGGTTGACGACGGGAACGCTATCCCCTTGGGCCACGTTGATTCCCCGCTCGAAGTGTACGAGGAGACGTTCGATCCGAGCGTCCTCTCTTCGAGTACGCGCGCGACGCGAGCCGACGGTATCGTCATAACGGAGTCGGATCTCGCGGCCGGGGAGTCGGTACGCGTGATACCGTATCCGGTCATCGAGTAGACGGTGCCGTGACCGAACGATGGGGAACCGTGTGATCTCTTCGTCGCTATCGGCGATTGAGAACTAGAAACGCGAGTACACCGCCGACGAGCGTGGCCGCCCCCCAGAACAGCAACGAAAAGCGATACCCGGTCACCGGTTCGTCGAAAGCGGCGCCCGCGAAACCGGTGAACGCGATCGGTCCGACGGTCTGTCCGAGCCAGAGCATACTCGTCAGGACCCCCATCATGCTCGCGCGGAGCTGGCCCGAGACGAGGCTCACGACAGTCGTATCGAGGGAGGGTAGCACGAGCCCGAATCCCAGGCCGAAACAGAGTAACATCGCACCGATCAGTATCGGCGTGGAAGCAGCCCAGACGCCGAGGAGGCTGACACCGAATCCGACGAAACCGAGGGCGATCAACTGCCGTGCGTCGAAGTACTGGGAGATGCGCCCGTACTGAGACGCCGTGGTCGCGTTGGCGATGGAAACCATGCTGAATAGCAAGCCGATCTGTCCAGCGGAAAGGCCGTGAACGTCGCTCAAAAGCAGAGAGAGAACGGTTAGAATGCACCCGTAGAACAGGAAAAACGTGAGAAACGCTGCGGCCCAGAGACCGAGCGCTCTCGAGATGAGGACCGCAGAGATCACCCGCGATACGTACGTTCCGATCGCGGGCGGATCGGCTATCGCGGGTTCTTCGAGGGTGAAGAGAGCGATAGTACCGACGACGAGACTGAGGCCGAAGAACGCGAACGGAATGTTCCAGCGGATAGCGGCTAGCGCTCCACCGAGCAGCGGATACGTGGCGGCACCGATGCCGATGGCACTGCCGTTTACGCCCATGATCTTATGCCGTCGTTTTCCCCCGTAGAAATCGCCGATGAGCGTTATCGCCAGTACCATCAGTCCGCTGCCGCCGATCCCCTGAATGAACCGAAGGGCCAGCACTCCACGAAACGACGGCCCGAGCGCGATACCACCGCCGGCGAGGCCGAAGAGGACCAACAGAGGGAGAACGACCGTCCGGCGTCCCAGACGGTCGGATAACAGGCCGATAAACGGCGTCAGAAACACGCCGGGGAGCGTATACGCTGTGATCACGAACCCAATTTGCGCGTCGCTGATCTCGAATACTGAGCGGAGGTCCGGTAGAATGGGACTGATTAGGGGAACACCCATCACGCCGATGAGCGAACACGCCAGCACCGTCTGAAAGATCGTAGAGGTCCACGGAACGTCTCCTCGTGTTTGCCGTGAGGACACAGGTGTCATGTAAGGCCGAGATATCCGCGCTATCGAGGTGGTGGGGTCGTCTGTCGTCTTCCCGGGACATCGCTCTCAACCGTCCGAAACGAGCGCCGCGATAGCTATCCCATCACACCTCCGGCAGTCACGTAGAAATAGAGGATAAACGCTCCCGCGAGCACCCACTGTGCAGTGTGGATGTCTTGGTGGTCCCCTTGGGCCGCTTTGACGATCGGATAACTGATGATCCCCGCCGCGATACCGTTGGCGATCGACGCCGTCAGCGGCATCATCACCATCGTCAGGCCACCGGGGATCAGCCAATCGGACTGTTCCCAGTTCACTTCGGTGATGCCCTCGAGCATGATCAGACCGACGACGACCAGTGCTAAGTACGACGCGTACGTCGGAATGGCAGCGACGATCGGAATCGCGACGAGCGAGAGTAGGAACAGGAGGCTGACGACGAGAGCGGTCATCCCGGTCCGGCCTCCCTCTTCGATCCCCGTGGAACTCTCGACGTAGGTCGTGACAGTCGTCGTTCCGACTATCGCTCCGAAGGTCGTCGCGATCGCGTCCGCCATCAGCGGCTTTTCCATCTCCGGTAGGTTCCCGTCGTCGTCCAGAAACCCGCCGAACTGGGAGACGCCGATGAGCGTTCCAGCCGTGTCGAAGAAGTCTACGAAGAAGAACGTGAATACGACGATCACGAACGTGACCGGTTCGATGTTCTGGAACCCTTGCAGGAATGCGCCGAACAGCGGCGTAATATCGTAATGTGGTTCGGGGACGGAACCAGGGGTGAGGAGACCATCGTTGACCACGCCGGAGATCGTCAGCCCCCAGCCGGCAACGGCCGTGGTGAGGATCCCGATGATAATCGAACCGGTCACGTCACGCGAATAAAGGATGAGCGTAAACGCCAGGCCCACGAGGGAGAGGATAGCGACCGGATCGGAGGCGACGTCCCCCAAGGTAACCAACGTCGAATCGTGTGCGGCCGCGACGTTCATCTCGATGAGTCCCAGCAAAAGGAGGAACAGCCCGATACCAGCCCCGACGGCGAACTTGACCGGTTTCGGGAAGAACTCGATGATGTACCGCCGCGCGCCGACCGAGGACATCGCCATGAAGATGAGTCCCTCGACGAACACCGCCGCGAGCGCAGTTTGCCACGGGACACCGAGCGTGATGACGACGGTGAACGCGAAGTACGCGTTGAGTCCCATTCCGGGTGCGAGTCCGAACGGGCGGTTCGCGTAGAAGGCCATGACGGCCGTTCCCACGACCGCTGCGAGAATCGTCGCGATCGCGATCATCTGGAACACCTCTCCGTCGGAGTAGCCGTCGATGCTGATCGCCGCTGAGAGGATCACCGGATTGACGACGATGATGTACGACATCGTCAGAAACGTCGTTACCCCGGCAATGACCTCCGTTTTCGTGTCGGTGCCGTACTCCTCGTAGCCGAAGAACGATGCCACCGTCGACTGTTGCTCGTTAGATTGTGTCATACGTGGGGTGGTGTGACACGAACTGATAGTACTTCCGGATAACATAACTAGCAACGACGGACAACCGCCGTCGTCGCAGTGCCACAGTTTGCCAGATCTGTGTGCTGGGTTCGAACCACAGCCGCAAATTGTGTCGGGAGCCACCCGACACCAGAACGCGGAGATTGATGGTGTCGTACCGGTAACCACGAGAGTGAATCGCCATGCGAGTCATCGTACCCTTCGACGGTCGGGACCCGAAAACGAGGCTGTCGGCGCTCCTCGATTACGGCGACCGGAACGAGTTCGCGCGGGCAATGCTACGAGACGTCGTCTCCGTCGTTCGGGACACCGGACGGGACCCACTCGTTCTCTCTTCGACGCCCCTCGAGATCGGGAACTGTCCCGTATCCGTCGACGAACGGTCGCTTTCGCGTGCCGTCAACGAACGACTGCAGGCCGCTTCGTCAGCGGTAGCTGTCGTCATGGCCGATCTGCCGTTGATTACAGACGCAGCGCTCGAGCGACTGTGCACCAGGGAGGGGGATGTCGTGCTCGCGCGCGGCATCGGGGGCGGGACGAACGCGCTCGTATCCCGTACGTCCGACTTCGAAGTCGATTATCACGGTACCTCCTATCTCGCCCATCGGTCCGCAGCGCGCGAAATAGGCGCCGCGGTGGCGGAGATCGATTCGTACCGTCTCGCGACCGACGTCGATGAACCGGACGATCTCGCAGAAGTACTGCTTCACGGAGAGGGACACGCGACCCAGTGGCTGCGCGATCAGGGTTTTCGGCTCGCATCGGGAGCCGGCCGGACCACCGTTCGGCGCACAAACGCCACACACGAGCCATCCCAGTAGTCGTCTCCCTTGTCGGAGAATACTATTAAGAGGCAAGCCTGGGACTCTCTCCGTATGAAGCGAGTTATCAGCTCGAACGATGCTCCAGAGGCAGTCGGTGCGTACAGTCAGGCGACGACCGATGGCGACCTCGTGTTTACCGCCGGTCAGATACCGATGACGCCCGACGGTGAGTTGCTCTCCGACGAACCGATCGCCACGCAGGCCGAACAGTCTCTGTCCAACATCCAGGGCGTTCTATCGGCTGAGGGACTGGATATGAGCGATATCCTGAAGGTGACCGTGTTCCTGGACGATATCGACGATTTCGACGAGATGAACGACACCTACAGCGAATTCTTCGACGACGAACCTCCTGCCCGTAGTGCAGTCGAGGTTGCAAACCTCCCCAAAGGAGTCGGTGTCGAGATCGAAGCGATCGCGTCGAGCGAGTGAACTGACGGTCAGAGACCCGCTCGCGGAACCCCGCTTCCGGCTCGAGGACCCGAACTGATTCCGTGCCGGTTCGTCACGATTTTGCCGCGCTGGTCACGCGGATTCGCAGCGCGAACTCCGACTCGGAGTCCGTGGTGGACGCCGTCGATACGCCGTACCCGTGTTTGTGACACGAGCGTCGGATGCTCCGCTCTGCCGGCGGATAATCCCCGACGACCGTGAGTTCGTCACCGGGCTCGAGTTCCTCCAGACACCGTTTCACGATTAGCACCGTCCGGGGGCACACTGTGCCACTCACGTCGATCTCCATATGACACGACAGCGCACACACACCCATAACGTTGTCCCAGCACCGAAACGGCACGAAGTGGCACACCGACTATCCGCTGGGGTCTCCTCCGGAAGATTGCTGTCACGGCAACCTATTCATACTCCGCTCGAGATAGATAGGATCTGTGACCACTGTTAGAACGAGACGGGCAGTTCTCGGATCGGTTGGGACCGGCCTCGTCGGCGGTTGCCTCCAAACCGGACAGCGCTCCCCGACGCTCACTATGGGAGTCATTCCGGACGTCGACCCCGACACGGCTATCGAGCAAAATACCGAACTCGCCGCGTATCTCGAGTCCGAACTGGACGTGTCAGTCGACCTGCGCACGACGTCGGATTACGCCGGCCTCGTCCAGGCGATGACGGCTGAACAGGTCGACCTCGGCTACTTTGGGGGCGTCTCCTATATTCTCGCTCACCAGCGGGTGAACGCGACACCGATCGTCGTGGGGAGCAAAAGCGGGAGGACCGACTGGCACTCCGTGTTCCTCGCACACGAGTCGACGGCCGTCACCTCGATGGACGACGTGAAGCGGACCGCCGATTCGGTAGACCTGGTTTTCGGCGACCCCCTCAGTACTAGCGGAACGGTGATGCCGACCTATTATCTGCGCAGGCGTCACGACCTCTTTCCGGATCGAGCATTTAAATCGGTCACCCACGTCGGAGCCCACGATGCCGTCGCGGAAACGGTGTCCGGCGGTAACAGCGATATCGGCGCGCTCAACGCCCGTATTTACGACCGACTCGTCGAGACGAGTTCCGTCGACGAGACGGTCACCGAAGTGTGGCGGACGCCCGGGTTCGCCGACTACCCGTGGGCAGTCAACGACACCCTGGACGAGGAAACCGTTTCGGGAATCAGTGACGCCTTCATCAGTCTCGATGAGAAAGGGAGAGACGCCATCCTAGACCAGCAGAACGTCGACAAGTACGTTACGACCGGGCACGAGGATTTCGAGGCGTTAGATGACGCTGTCAGGATGATGGGGCTGCTGAACGATGACAGCGACTGAGCAATACCGCGAGTTACGATTCGACGGGGTGACCAAAACATTCGACAGCGACGTCGTAGTCGACGACGTGACGCTCAGCGTCACTGCCGGAGAGCGGGTCGCCATCGTCGGTCCCTCGGGCGCCGGAAAGACGACGCTGCTTCGACTCGTGAGCGGTGCAGTGGCCCCGGACAGTGGTACCATTCGACTCGACGACGACTACCTACGTTCCGCAGACGTCGCACACGTCTATCCCGGTCACACGCTCGTCGACCGGCGGACTGCGCTGGCCAACGTGCTTGTCGGCAGTAGTTCGTCTCGCTCCTGGTGGCGCGGGTTGCTCGAACCGCTCGCGCCGCGAGATCCGACCCCCGCACTCGAGTTGCTCGACCGCGTTGGGATCGGCGAGAAGGCAGACGCGCGAGCTGATACGCTCAGTGCGGGCGAGCGCCAGCGAGTAGCGTTCGCTCGAGCGCTGATGCAGGACGCACCCGTCATCGTCGCGGACGAGCCGACGGCCAATCTCGACCCGTCGTCGAGCACCACCGTCCTCGGCGTCCTCGAGGATGTCGCGGGGAGCCGGACTGTGATTACCGTCCTCCACGACATGGACCTCGCAGTCGCTCACTACGACCGGATCGTCGGAATCGTCGACGGCTCGGTTCGATTCGATCGTCCGACGGGGAGCACCACAGCCGCCGAATTGGAGGAGTTGACCGCCCGGGACGATGCGAACACGCCTGCAGTTTACGCTACCGAAAATCGGTCGCTCGCAGACGCAAATGCGCCGAAACAGGGTACGGAGAAGTGGTCCGGGCCAGCGAGATACTGGAAATAACGGTTAAGCGCGACGCGGTGCGTTTGTCGCCGCGAAACTCGACGATCCCCGATTCGTGGCCGGCTGCCACGGTGTCACGTACTCGACCAGGAGGCTAGTTTAGTCGCGATCGAGAGCGACCCACAGCGGTCGAGAGCAACCCACAGCGGTCGAGAGCAACCCACAGCGGTCGAGAGCAACCCACAGCGGTCGAGAGCAACCCACAGCGGAAACAGTCGTCCGGAGTCACGGTTTCACTTCCTTTGCCGCCTCCCGGTGAGACTCGAGCGAGAGTCCGACATCGTCTGCCTGCTGGCGAATGGTTTCTGCATCGACGGTCGTTACTTCGCCGTTTTCGACGAGGACGTCGCCATCGACCATCGTGAACATCACGTCCTCCCCGTGAGCGCCGAACACGAGATGAGAGAGAACATCGTGTAACGGCGTCGCACGCGTGATGTCCGTCCGAATGCCAACGATATCGGCTCGCCATCCTTCTCGGAGTGCTCCGAGACGGTCGAAGCCAGCCGCTTTCGCGCCGTTTATCGTGGCCATTTCGAATATTTCGCTGGCAGGAGTGGCAGTTGGATCGAGGCGATCCACTTTCTGCAGGAGGCTCGCCTGTCGCATTTCCGTGAACGGATCGAGAGTGTTGTTACAGGGCGGCCCGTCGTTGCCGAGTGCGACGTTGATATCTCGGTCGAGGTAGTCCCAGATTGGGGCGATGCCGCTCGCGAGTTTCATATTCGAGGACGGACAGTGGGTGACGTGAGTCCCCGTTTCTTCGAGGACCCGTCGTTCGCTTTCGTCCGTCCAGACGCAGTGGGCGAGGACGACATCGTCACCGGTGAGGCCGACCTCGTCTAGCCAGTGAATGTTTCGCATTCCGGTATCTTTCTTGACGGTTTCGATTTCACTCTGATTCTCGCTCGCGTGCGTGTGAATTCTGACGCCCTCGTACTCGTCGGCGAGTTCGCGAGCGCCGCGCAGACACTCCTCGGTACAGGAGACGGCGAACCGCGGGGTGACGGCATACCGAATGCGGTCGTCGAACGAACCGTGGTACTTCTCGATGAGGCGTTCCGACTCCGCTAGTGCCTCCGACGTGTCTTCCAAGAGGCCCTTCGGTGAGCGACGATCCATCAGTACTTTGCCGAGGACCCCCCGAATGCCGATCTCTCCCGCGGCCTCGAACGCCTCGTCCGCGTGGTCGACCGAGAGGTGGTCCACGCACGTCGTCGTTCCGCTTTCGATCATCTCGAGGTATCCGAGCTTCGCCGCCACTTCCATCTCCTCGGCCGAAAGCGACGCTTCCATCGGTAGAATATAGTCGAACAACCAGTCGAGGAGTTCCGTATCGTCGGCGATTCCACGACCGAGACTCTGTACGGAGTGAATGTGCCCCCCGACGAGGCCGGGCAGAAGAACGTCGTACTCCCGTTGCTCGTGATCGGGATACCGGTCAACGAGATTATCTCGGTTTCCGACGCTCTCGATGACCGAATCATCCACGACGACGGCACCGTCACGGATGATGGTACTGGAGTCGACGATTACCGTGCCAGTGATTAACATCTGTTAGCAGCAACCACATATATCTCCAAAAATCTTTCTTCCTTTTCTCTTCGAGACGGTCGAGTCTCGATGACGCGGCCGGATCCCAAGGGATCGAACGTATAGAGTGTGTAGCTGTTTCGTATCGAATGTGTGGCTTCGCCGTCGTGTACTCGTGACCCGTGGAAACTGTTCTCCTGATACCGTGGATTAACATGCTTAGTCTATTAAACAGTGGTCGGCGCGTACGGACCGCGATTGGATGTTCCGTTCTCGATCGGACGTTGATACGCAGTCGTCCGTCAGCGCAAATTCTCCCGAACGAGCGAGCGAAACCGATGGTGGACAGCATTGATATACGCACGACTGCGCCGATTCTGAAGGGTGGAGCAGTTCACGAATACGTGCACAAAATCGGCACAGGACGCGAACTGGACGAAAGTCAGATCCAGAATCGAACTCCGAAAACAAGTGGCGTCGGATTAGTTTTCGGCCCGCTTTCGGGTTATGTACCCAGCTATCCTGTTTCTGATCCGTGTCGACCCGACGTTGGTCATCTTCGCTACTACCTGATTATTCGTACTGAAGTCGTTCGTGAACGATTCGGGATGCTGACGTAACAGGCGATCTCCGATGCTGATAATATCTTCTGGGTCTGCCGTCATCAGTTACCGTCTTCGGTCATTTTATTCTTAAGTCCTTTGGTCGAACGGGCGTCTTACCGGTTCTTCAAGCGGAAATCGACACATTCCCGTTATTTTCGATAGCCTGTGTATGGCTCTTCACGTTGGCGACAATCATAAGGAGTTTTATAGTTATTGCCGGAATCGTTAGGCGGAAACCGAGCCGCTGGCTCTGTGATCAGTGAGTCGGACGTCGTAGTATTCGACGAATTTGATCAGGTCGTACTGTACGAGCTCTGTAGCGATTTCGGGATCAACCCCGGCCGTGATCTCGTTCTCGATCGTCCGTAGAAGACAGTCTTTCGCTCGTTCCGACAGTTCGTCGAAGTGGCAGACCCGAGTCTGTTCGGTGGGCGTTTCTCTACTAGTTATCGTGACGCTTCGTGTCATGGGAATTTCTCACATCCTCCTTCTGACTAGAGGGCAATTAATATACCGGCGACACATGCCACTCCGAAGATCGACAATCCCTGGCTGCGAAGAGTTGGATTCCACAATCGGAATCACAACTGCGTCTGCTCGCAAAGTCACTCGTTATCAACTACCAACACAAAGTTTGCCAAAGAACTATTGTCAATGCTATCGTGCTATCACTATGCCCTCGAACGCCAACGAAATCATGTCTATCGGTGATTCGTTAGTCGAACAACATCCCAGCACTTTTACCGACGACTTCGAGGAGAACAAGGTTCGTGTCGAACAATTAACCAGCGTAGAAGCCAAGCGGGTGAGAAATCGAATCGCTGGTTACATTACCAGAAAGATGAAAGAGCGCAACTTATAGTACGATCGCCGCTGGTCACTCCCGATCGGATTCAGGCGATTCAGAGGGAAAATCTGTCCTGCGTCTTTTGCGATTTAATCGACAAATTTCCCAAGAGTGTTACGACTGACAGCACCGAAGGCTATGGATCATACCGGATCACGCCATCACAATTCCCGCGACGCTCGTCGATCTGGCCCAGGCTCGAGGTTGGACTTCACCATCACAGATTCCGATTGCAGGACGCAGGGCATGTCTATCAATTATCTAAATTACATGTACTCTTGTATATGTATCCGTATACTACCTAGTACAGAAAGAGTTTGAGAATGCTAATCAACGACTACCGAAACGTGGTTGCAGATTGATGTGAGGTGTGTGGCAAAATCTATAGAGGTAGAAACACTGGCAAAATGATCGTTTAAAAGACTCATTTTAGGCTAGTATGATAGCGATATTCACCGGACGTGAGACGCTCATTCTAATAGTTGTGCATATTTTCGTGGCGCTGTTTCGGTAAGCGTGAAAAGTGAGGCGGTACGATTTTGTGGTTCTCTATGCCAAAAATTCACCGCCTCAGTGGGTGTAGCGATTGGATCGATTTGAGTTTTGTGGAGCGAGAGCGGACACCGCTTCAACTGATGGAGCTCGGTATTCGACTCCATCTCGCTGATCTCCCGCTTTCGAATACCGTTCGGGAATTAGAGGAGTTCGGTGTCAAACGTAGTCGTAAAGCAGTCCAATACTGGGTTCACAAGTGCAATCTAAGCCGGCAGTTGATGAGAATCCGAATCACGTCGCGTCCGACGAAACGGTGATTCAACTTGACGAACATCGCTATTGGTTGTACACTGCCGTCGATCCTGGATACGAACAATATTCTCCATATACGGCTGTATTCGACGACTACTACCCATTGGCGGAACGGTTTCTCCACGAACTTACTGAGAAACATGACCTCGACGATGCCGTGTTTCTCGTCGATGGAGCAAAACATCTTCAGACTGCACTCCGTCGATCTGGGCTCCGATTTCGATACGAAAAACATGGAAATCGGAACGCTGTTGAACGTGTCTTTCGAGAGATAAAACAACGAACCTCCTCGTTCTCAAACTGTTTCAGACACGCACAACCGTCGACAGCCGAATCATGGCTCCAAGCCTTCGCCGTCTGGCACAATGCTACAAACTAAACACGACCATTTTCGTGAGGTTGGAGATGGCGGCAATAGGTGCGATAGCTACCTCCTCAGCAGTAGGTCTAACAGGACCGCCAATCAAGAGAAACAGTTATTTTCTCGACATTGGCGACCGACGATGGGACCGATTATCGAAATGCTCGAGAAGAGAAGTCGGCTGTCGACGACGACCGAGGTGGTGAGCGAGCGATGAAGAGTGGAACCGGAAGCGAACCGTTCGCGGACGGTGGGGACGATAATCCGCCGGATGAATCGATCGGTGAGGGTTCCTGGCTTCGGCGGCGTCGTTTCACCGGCGTCGACCGCGTCGAACTCTTCAGCCGTGATCCGAGTGAAGTTCGGCATCGCCTCCTGCAACGGCTGTCCAGGATTGACCACGTAGGTGGCCGTATTCAGATTCTCGAGGAGTTGCCAGTCGACGTCGAATCCCACGAGCCGTCCATTTCGTTAGTCGATGTCGATGAGGAGAGTCACACGCAATTCGACGTCGACGTTCCCGATCCAGCGGGACCAGACGGTACTCGCCACCTTCGCTCATGGTTGACAGCATCTTCGAGGAAGTTTCGGGCAGAAGAAGGATGGATTTCGGCTCACAGGTTCACGAGTTCGCCGAGGACTATGCGCTCGGCAAGGCGTGACTCCTGCCAGTGACGACGAAGAACGCACCGAAGCGTTCTTCGACAATCTTCCGGGAGAGCTGCGCGCCGAGGAGTACGCCTACATCCCGCTCGAGAGCCCGCGTCCGTGCGAAGTTCATCGTTCGTGATTCGGAGAGGGGACGGACTCTTGCAAAATAACACTTGATTATTGAGCTAATCAAGTGTGTAGTCCATTATGGTGTATTCTGCCAATGTTAGCCGTTTCAGGGCGTTAGAGATAGAATCTTGACTCAATAAACCATTGGGTGCTATATAGAACGCATACGGGTGAAGTTGAGACTACAACTGGTTTCGCGGAGCTGTGATGCGTGGATTCGGCCGAATTAGTGAACGGAAACTGCTCCGAACCGTTTCTCACCCACCAGTTCCTGTTGTTTTAGAAACTATTCGGGCGACTTTCTGAGACCAGCAGCAGCGTTGCCACTCAAACATCAGCGCTCACCGAGCTAAAGCGTCTTTCTACCCGATTCCCGTCTTTTTCTTCAACAGCGTCAGCATATTATCTGCCGTCACGATCGGCGCATGTTCGTACTCTCCAGTTAATTCGACCTGCACGAGCAAATCCACTGCTCGCCAGATCGAGTACAACAGACAGGCGAACGCGAAGTAGAAGAACCGGAGCCCAAAATTCTTCGAGGTCGTCGCAGCCATGAACCGCTTGATCGATTTGTACCCGCTCTCGATCTCCCAGCGATAGCCGTACTCAGTGAGGTGCCCGCTCCCCCGATTCGTCATGAACACCGAATACTGCCGGTGATCGTCGTGTTCAAAGTTCTCTTTCCGGCGGTAGATCAGCGACGTGTGGTGCCACTCGTTGTCGCCGAGATGCAGCTTCCGCTCGGTCTCGTACCGATCCTTTCCGCGCTGGAGCAGTCGTTTCGCCTGAGCTTTCTCACTGGTCTGCATCCGCTTGGGCACGACGTACGAGAGCCCACGCTGGCTAAGCATCTCCAGGACATGCTGGCTGTCGAACTCCCGGTCCATTAGCACGTTATCGACGTGAATCATCTCCTCAGCCGAATCCAAGAGGTCCTCAACGATTTCTAGTCGGGACTCTCCTTTCCGAACTGGCCGCGCGTCCAGCACAATCGGCACTGTATTGCCGACTAACTGGACTGTCGCCCACTGGTAGGTGTACTCGTCGGTCTTCTCCTTTGTTCCGATGATCTCGTCTTCGTAGCCCGTTCTATCACCGGTAAACGGGTCAGCTTCGGTGATGTCAATTGCGACGATCCCCGCTCGGAAGAACTCCTCTGTCCTACCAACTTCGTTTAGGAGCCTCCTGACGGCCTGTCGGTACATCACGCGAATTTTCGCGATGGAAAGGTCACGAATCTGGTCGCGATGGATGTGCCCTAACGGTGTCCGGTCACGCGTCGATTCGTAGACGAAACTGCGAGCGCCCTCGTTGGCAGCGAGATTCTCACGGAGCCCCAGATGGGTCTGTAAGCCCCAGTAGGCGTTCTCGTGGATTTCACAGCCCTCACCACGGTCCAGCGAGAATACTGGGAAGACGACCCGACTGACGTGGTCCGTGATCGTCTTCGCCTGCTCCAAGATGCCCTGCTCGTCCGGGGTCGAATCTCCGTCGTCGCTGTCTAGGTGACGGACCGTCCGCTCAGGATCACGCGGAACCTCGACCCCCGCATCCTGGGCTTTGATGAGAATCGTCCGCGCAGCCGCCTCAACTGTCTTGCGAAGGTCAGCTTCGAACCGCTTGTGCCAACTGCGCCACAGCGTCGATTGGTCGGGTACTGTATCCAGACCCAGTTGCTCACCGAGGTCAGCGTGGTGATTGAGGTACTCGACGAATGCTGTTTCGTGATTCCAGCCGTAGAGTTCTTTGAGCAGAAACACCCGAAAGAGCTGAGACATCTCGTACCGCGTTGCACCAGAATATCGGTCTTTCGGCTGGAAATCGACGTATGCCAGCGGGTAGTGGCAAACGAATTCCTCGACCGACTCGTGAGTATCATGATCAAACCAGACCGGTGCAACGGTTCGAATGTCCGCTTCGAGACCATCGAGTGAGCTCTGGTCGTACAGCGGTGATGAATTGTAGACAGGCCACTCGGAGTAGGGCGTCTGTGCGATGGTCCGGAAGATTGCGCGTCGAGATACCTGCGTTGATGGCACTAGCTGGCACTAAAACACTACAGCATCAAGAACTCGTCTAAGGGTGCCCGAGATACGTTAGTCTAAACTAAGTTAGTTCAGACCCCTTTAGAGGAACAGTTTTACGTGTCCCCTTCGAAGCGGGCACAATGACTGGATTTGTAAATCGGAAACGGGAACTGAAACGCCTCGGTAAACTCTACGAGAGCGATACCGCAGCACTGGCGGTAGTTTGGGGACGACGGCGGATGGGAAAAACGACGCTTGCGATCGAGTCGATCCGAGATCGCAACGACGCCGTCTACTACCAGGCGACTAGAGGGACTGCAGACCAGCAGATTTCCTCGTTCATCAACGACGCTGCCGAAGTGTATCCAGGGATCACGCGGATCCGTGAAGAGTGGGAACCCCTCTTCGAATTTCTTGCCGAGCAGGATGCAGTCATCATCGTCGACGAGTTCCCGTACCTCGTCGAGCAAACGGACGCACTCCCGTCGATCTTGCAGCGCGTCTGGGATCATACCGCTGAGAAAACTGCAACGACCTTCGTGCTGACCGGGTCCGCTATCGGAATGATGCACGAGTACGCCCTTGAAGGAACAGCGCCGTTGTACGGTCGCGTCGCCAAGAACCCGAACGGGGAGATTGAAGTTGGCCCGCTCCGCTTCGGGGCGGCGATGTCGTTTTTCCCCGACTATTCCCCCGTTGAACAGGTGATGACCTACGGTGTCTTCGGCGGGACGCCAGAGTATTTGCGAGCCGTCGAAGACGACGAGACGCTCGAGAAGAACGTCACGAGAACGCTGTTACGGCGTGACGGAGGGCTCCACGAGGAGCCCGAAAACGTGCTCCACCGGGAACTGGACGAGGTCGACCGTTATTTTGCGATATTGAAGTCGCTTGCGGAAGGAAACCGAGTCAAGAACGAAGTCGCCCAGGGTGCCGGAATCAGTAATAGTAGTGTCGGCTATTATCTCGACCGACTGAATGACTTGCGCATTATCGAACGAAACTACCCAGTCACCGTCGATCCGGATCGGAGCCGGAAAGGTCAGTATTCGATCACAGATCCATTGTTCCGGTTCTGGTTCAGATTCGTCTATGGGCGGACAGCGCGGTACGAGGTATATGGCGAGGACGCTTACACCGACCTCATCGACCCAGAACTGCCGGACTTCGTCAGTGGGACGTTCGAGCAGTTATGCCAGCATGCTGTCCTGTACGCGTTCGGCGACGAGTATCGCTTCGTAGAGGAACCTGGGAACTGGTGGGATGGTAGTGGAAGCGAGATCGACATCGTGGCTCCGACGAATGGAGAGATACTCCTCGTCGGTGAGGTGAAGTTCCGACAGGACGCGGTTGGATACGATGTCCTCAGTCAACTCGAATCTGAAGCCCCGAAAGTAGACTGGCATCCAGACAGCGGTGGTGACCCAGAGTACACGTATGCGCTATTCAGTCGGTCTGGATTCTCGTCCGCAGTCAAGGAAGCCGAATCGGAACGGGACGATCTTCACCTGTTCACTGTCAATGACGTCGTCGGACTGATCACGGAGTAGCGATCGAAGTGAATTGAATTGCTACCAGCTATGCATTGAGAACACCAGCCTCAACTTCTGATTCCGGTGAAGGGAGACCCTACAGTAGGTTCAACAGATCTGTGATGTGAGAGTTTTGGACAAATCCGTAGTCAGAAGTGCCTCGGAGCCTTCTCAAGTAGGTGATCTTGTTGCAGTTTCAACCTTTCGGCGAATGTTCCTTCGACTTTCGATAATGCTTCACTCGGAATTCGGCTATTACCCATGCTGAGCGACTATCTGCACGATATAGGGGACTCCCTCTTCAATAACGGATGCGTGTTGTCTGCGGTAATTAGCGGTGATAGTTATACTCGCGGCCAACTCAACCTGTATAGCCCTGCTCCCCAAAGTAAGTACTGTGGTCAGTTCGCCACTACGGTGATACTGCTCGCTATGAGCGCACGTATCATACTCCCGGCATCAGCACTGAAGTTTAAACTGGAATCACTGGCTATAGACCTCATCGTAGTCACAATCGACGGTGTGTGTTATGCTTTGTATGCAACCGACGCTTGCTCAACTACCCAGTTGAAGACACTAGAGAATGTTTATAGTGTGATTTGTCAGTGTCGTTTCCTTCTCATTCAGCCATTGTAACGATTACCGGCGTTTCAGCACTGAGCAGGACGGACTGCGTGACACTACCGAAGAGTACCTTTCCGGTTGGGCTGCGTTTTCGACCACTGATAGCAATATAATCGGCGTTGACGGAGTTAGCCTCTGCGATGATCTCCTCGGCTGGTTCTCCGTGCGCTCGTTTCGGTCGAATTGTTGCTCCGCCCTCTTTGAGGAGTGAGATCACCGTCTCCATGCTCTCCGGGAAATCAGTTTCGTCGTAGAACTGGTCCGAAGAAACCTTCGTTCCCTCGTCGGCAACATCGAACTCGGTGAAGACGTTCAGAACGATTACCTCGAGTTCGCTGGTCTCTCCAGGGAGATCCAATACTGCCTCAGCGACCTGTCGGGCGCGATCCACATCTTCGCCGACCGGTAATAATACGACAGTCATGTGCTATCATTAGCTGATATCTACTAAGATGTTTGGATCGACGCAATAGCGCTGCTTCGTTGAAGCGTGAAAAGTGAGACGGCACAATTTCAGATACTGTCTTAACAGATGGAACCCGGTATTCGCCTCCATTTTTCTGCCCCTTGATTTCGTATCTCGTTCTATAGTTAGAGAAGTTAGGCTCGATCCAGCCGAAAAGATGTCCACGATTAGGTTTATAAGTCCGATCTACAGGCGACAGTTAAGATGATCTGTATCACATCACACTTGATGGGACGGGGATTCACTTGATGAACATCGCTGAGTTGCTACACTAGACAATCGGTACAGAAATGGATCTCCACCGGAACCATACCGCGAGTTTCGGAATCAGTGATACAGAACTAGAAGCGATTGATTCCTCAATGAGGACGCGCGGGCTACACAGATATCCCATCTAAACCGGTGCAACAACTGCTTTCGGCGATCTAATCACTGCATTGCCTCCAGCGGGAGTAACCAATAGATATTTTTCTCTGGTGAAAGTTGGCGTTCGGGATCGGAGTGAAACGAGCGTACGACGGTGAGGAGAGTCAGCTATGAATCGAACGTCACCCGGTCCAATCAATCGAATATTGGGCCTCGTGACCAGAAACGATAACTACATGGGACGGGTTCGAGTTGTGTATGGACGCTCGACCGTTAGCAGATATTACGCTCGTAGATGCCTCACAGGGAGTCGCTGGTCCGACAGCTGGTGTCATCTTTGCAGATCTCGGTGCAGACGTCATCGCTGTAGAACCGCCAGGCGGAAAGACCGCACGACACTATCGCGGTGGAATCCCAATGCCGAACGTCGCCCGAAACAAGCGATCGGTGGTCCTCGACCTGAAGACACCTGAAGGGGTCGCAGCCCTCCACGACCTTGTTGAAGACGCCGATGCATTCATCCACAACAACCGTCCAGAGAAGAACGCTGAACTGGGCTGTGACTACGGTACGCTCGCCGATATCAACCCCCAGCTGGTCTACTGCTCAGTTACCGGCTACGGCGAGGCTGGGCTCTACAGCGACCGACCTGCGGTGGATCCGCTCGCCCAGGCGATCTCTGGTATGATGTGGTCGACCGGTGAGCCTGACCGGACCCCATCCCGGATTAGCGTCTCCGTCGCCGACTACGCGACCGGTATCTACGCGGCGTTCGCGATGCTCACGGCCATCCGCCACGCACGACGAACCGGCCAAGGGCAAAAAGTCGAGACCTCGTTGTTCGACACCGCCGCGGGCTTCATGGGCCACTGGTACACGCTCTACGATAAGACGGGCGAGCAACCACACCGCCAGGGCGATTCGTGGGACACCTACGCCCCTGCCGGCATCTTTGAGACCGCAACAGGGCCAATCTACCTCGCCACGCCGTTCCAGTTCCTCTGGGAGCGGGTTCCCGAGGCGATCGACCGACCAGACTTGCTCGAAGATCCTCGATTTGCCTCGAATGAGAAGCGCCTTGAGCACCGCGACGTTCTCACCGAGGAACTCGAGTCGGCATTCGTCGAGTACGACCGCGAAGAACTGCTGGAGCGACTGCTGGCGGCGGACGTCCCCGCATCGGAACTCAAGACGGTAGCCGAGGCCACCCATGACGAACATCTTCACGAGCGCGGAACGCTCAAGCGGATCGAGGATGTCGACGGCAAGGAGGTGATCGCCACAATCAGTCCAGTGCGGTATAGCAAGACTCCGGTCGAAGTCGAGCATGGGCCGCCCCAGGTCGGCGAACACACCCATGAGGTGCTCTCGGAGCACGGGCTTTCCGAGGAGGAAATCGACCGGTTGCTCGAGTCCGATGACTGAGACCGAATGCGGGAGATCGAGAAGAAAATCCGGAGAGTGAGAATTGACCCGAGACTCTTCGATTATAACCGGCCACGGTTATGGTGATGAGTAGGTTCGTACTCCAGAGAACGACGGCTGGATGAGCATTTCTCCAGCAGGCTTATTCCGCGTTTACCGTTTCGCTATTTGGCAAATTTCCTTCCTCGTGTCACTGATCGGTCAGTACTCTCAGCAAGTCGAAACGAACCACCGTTTCAGATAGTATCGAAGCAGTCGTGTTCAGCAAACCTTTTCAGCAAGACCTGCTGACAGAATGATACTTGCTCTAAACGACGAGATGGCCGGAGATTGTCTCAAGTTGCCATGCCCATTGAGGTAATGGTAATGAATTAATTCACTGGAATCCATATACGGTATCGTGGTGCTTGCTGGAAACGGGACTAGCCGATAGCGGTGGTTTGCGGTTCACAATTCCGCATCACCAGTCTGAAGATTGATTTCGATCATGTTTGCAGCCTCTACCATTCGTTCCGGATACTCTTGCTCGAACGTGTCGCCCTTGAGTCGGCTCGTTGGCCCAACGAGACTGATCGCCCCCACGACACCGTCATCGGCACCCAGAACGGGCGCACCGATAGTGCGGACTCCGTTCATCTCTTCTTCTCGGCTCAACGCGAAGCCCTGCTCTCGGACGACTTCCAGCTCGCTCCGTAACTCGTCCGGATCCGTGATCGTGTTCGACGTAAACTCGACGAGGTCCTGCTCCTCGAGGATCGTCTCGAGGTGTTCCTCGGGCAAGTGAGCGAGGATCGCTTTTCCGCTGGCGGTGCAGTGGAGATACTTCGTCGCCTCTGCCCGCTTCTCGATGTGGTATGATCGACCGATCGCGTTATCACCGAATCGCTCGTGAATGACGAACAGTTTCCGGTCGTGTTCGAGGTGTAGGCTAGCAATTTCACCGGTTTCGTGGGCGAGTTTATCGGCAACTCCTTTCCCGGCCTGTATCAGACCGCTGTTGTTGCGGATATGTGCGCCGTATAGCAGAAAGTCAGGACCGAGTCGGTAGGTTGTCCCGTCTTGTTGAACCATATTCTGCTGTTTCAGAGTTGTCAGATGATTGTGCACACCGCCGGGAGTAAGCCCGACGCGGTCAGATAGTTCTGTGACCGTCAGACCACCAGACCCCCGGAGTTCATTGAGGATCGTACAGGTGTGTTCGACGGCTTTGATCGTTTTTGGGGGAGTGCTGGTCATTGGAAGAGTAATAGGCCGCATCGACCATATATTTTCGTGTGGTAAAAACCATACGTCAGAAGAGAGAATCGAATATCGTTCGGATAATGGAATTCTGCCCCGCAAACAGGCCACTCTGAACGATATCCAGAAGTAGAGCTCGACGAGAGGGGTTTCACATGGGCCCCCTCGAGAGCTGCAGTGACTTTGCGACCGACTCTCGTTCTCTGTGTGATTAGCTAACGACGCATAATGGAAATCTCAACCTTCTTTCGGTCGCCAACGGCACTTTCTTCGGGTACGCCGCCATTCGGTCTGCCCGGTGGGCCCGCTTTCACGGTGAACGACAATCGGCCCTCATCATCGGCCGTAACGACACCTGGATTAACACTCGATGTCTTCCCGTCGGCAGTGATAGCAAAACGGCCCTGGGGCTCGTAGAACCCTGGTGTAACGAATTCAATCTTGCCTCTCCCAGTGACGGTAAACCTGTCGGCAGTCACGTTCTCAAGGTCGAGAAACTCGGCAGTCTCTCGAGTGAGTGCTGGACGATTGACCTGCCAATCCCACACGTCGAAGCATGGCTCGATGGATCGGTAGTTGAAGCCCGACGGATCGACGGGGTCGCGCTGGAATACATCCAGGAAGTCGTCCTGTAAGCGTTTGATATCCTGGTGTGTCCATTCGTAGCTGTGACCACGGTCGTGGTTAACGTAGAAGTCGTGCTCGACGTTCGCAGCGTCTAGCCGTTCCACGAGTTCGACGCCGAATTCATACGCCCGCGGTTCGATGGGCCCGTCGTTGCCAACGGCGATATGGACTCGGGTATTTTGGAGGTTTTCCGTAATGTACTGCGCGTTGTGGCCCTTCCAACGCGTCTCTTGTTCGCGTGGATCTCCCCAGGCTCCGAGTCTCCCTTCCATTCCTGGCCCCCAATCGCCTGATTCGACTACCTCTTTCGCGTAGTCTAAGAGATAAGGTGTCCCAGAGAGGGCGTACACGCCGGCGTACAGATCCGGGTGGCGAGCCCCCAACGTCAACGAACCCACCCCGCCCATCGAGAACCCAGCCGCGATCCGGCCTTGCCGGGTTGATCGTACCCTGAACTCGTTCTCGATGAAGGGGATGAGTTGCTCGACGTGGTACGTCTCCCACTTCGGCGGTCCAAACGCTCCGTCGTTGTACCAGTCGGAGTGCCAGCCATCCGTCCCATCCGGCATTACGACCACGATATCGGCGTCGAAGTAATTTTGCAGCGGTCCAGGGCCGCTGTCATCTGTTGTCCAATCAGCAGCTGATCCCGGTCCCCCGTGGAACAGGTACAACGTCGGATACGTTTCTTCTGACTCGTGGTATCCGGAGGGTACGAAGACTCTCGTGTTCGTCTGGTCGAGTGGAGGGTCAACTAATGGGTTATCGAACGTGTATTCCACGAGCCGGTCACTGAGCCACTCTTCGTCGACTACATCTAGCGATTGGGCCTCCGGGTCGTCATTTCCGTCCTTGGCGCCGGCCGAGGGAGGTCCGCTGCGTGCGGACACGGACCCCACGAGGCCGAGTCCTGCAACGGTACTCGCAGTTGCCATGAACCGTCGTCGATCGATACGATAGTCTCTACTAACCGCATGTGGGTTTTGTCCACCCATATCACACTCGAGAATGCTCTGTCTATTAATTGTTGTGGGGACTATCAGATTGTGATCTTTTGTGGGTTAGCCGATTGTTAGGTTGGATACTCATATGGGCTGGAACTGATCGCGCTCTCCCAATGGTGGGGTCGGCACGACGATTGATTCTCATATATTTCCGACGCTTGAGTTTCGATAGGCGGTCCTTCGTTGTCTCATCCGGACCTAACGTATCGGCGTCTGATTGCCCCGGTGCTCAGTACACAACCGAGATGACTACCCTGATTGAACCCGCTCCTGAGAGTAGAATACCAAGCCGTTAGCAGTATCATGCTTATAGACGCGTTTCACGGCGTCGAGAGCTGCTCACGATCGTGATGATCTACTGCCACCCGATGTGGTCAACTGATCCAAACTGTTTTGTTGATCTATCAGCTATATCGTGCCATGTCCGAGAACCCTTTAGGGGACATTACAGTTATCGATCTGACACAGGCCGTTGCGGGCCCGTGTGCAACAAGTTTGCTGGCAGATTTCGGCGCGGACGTTGTTTCGATCGAACCACCGGGCGGCGGTTCTGAACGGGAATACGGCGGCGGGTCAACGATGCCGAACTTCGGCCGGAACAAACGGTCTCTCGTGTTGGACCTCAAGACTGCCGAGGGAACCGATGTCCTCCACCGCCTCGTCGAGGATGCCGACGTTCTCGTCCATAACAACCGGCCGGGGAAGATGGCTGACCTCGGTGCCGACTACGAGACTCTCGCTGAGATCAACCCCCAACTAGTCTACTGTTCGATCACTGGCTACGGCGAGGAGGGCCCCTACCGCAACCGACCGGGGTTCGATCCGCTCGCACAGGCAATGTCCGGACTAATGTGGGTGACTGGCGAACCCGATCGGAAGCCTTCGCGTATCGGTGCGTCGACGATCGACATCGGAACCGGAATTTATGCTGCCTTCGCTATCTGGCCCGCACTCCGACATGTGCGTCAGACTGGAGAAGGCCAGAAAATCGAAGCCTCGCTGTTCGATACTGCGGCCGTATTCATGGGTCACTGGTACACCCAGTACGACAAAACCGGCGAGCAACCCCAGCGTCAGGGGCACTCTTGGGAATTATACGCCCCTTCTGGCATCTTCGAGACTGGAACCGACCCGATCTACCTATCAACGCCTTTCCAACACCTCTGGGAGCGCGTTTGTCACGCCGTTGACCGCCCAGACTGGATCGACGATCCACGATTCGAGACGACCGAAGATCGGTTAAAAAACCGAAGCGAACTAATCGCTGCACTCGAGTCGGAGTTTCACGACTACACTCGCGACGAACTAATCGACACGCTTCTCGAGGAGGGGGTGCCGGCAGCAGAACTCCAGACAGTGGCCGAAGCCGCCAGAGACGAACACCTACAGCAACGTGGGACGCTCACGCAAATCGAGGACGTCGACGGGGAGGAGGTGACCGCCACCGCTACGCCCGTCGTCCTCTCGGAGACGCCGGGTACCATCGAGCGGGGCCCGCCAGCACTCGGCGAGGATTCGGCAGACATTCTGCTCGAGTACGGCTTTGACGACGAGACAATCGACACGCTCCTCGAGCAGGAGGTCATCCGTGATGGGAAACGCGGGGGCGAGTAGGGATAGCTGACGGCTCGCGAGAAATTAAATCACTGACGGAACACACCCAAACAATTTTGACAGCTAGGATGAAAGCGACGGTATGGGTCAGACACCACTGACAGCGACGACTGTACTTGACCTCTCGCAGGGGATCGCCGGCCCGATGGCAGCGACACTGCTCGCCGATTTTGGCGCCGATGTTGTCTCCGTAGAACCGCCGGGCGGTGCGACCGAACGGAAACTCTCTGGCGGCGCGGCATTTCCGAACGTCAGTCGAAACAAGCGCTCGATCGTGTTAGATCTCAAGAGCGAGGAGGGGACTGAGGTCCTCCACCGCCTCGTCGAGGATGCTGACGTCCTCATCCACAATAACCGGCCAGGGAAGATGGCTGACCTCGGTGCCGACTACGAGACTCTCGCTGAGATCAACCCTCAACTAGTCTACTGTTCGGTCACCGGCTACGGAGAGGAGGGCCCCTACCGCGACCGACCAGGAATCGATCCACTGGCGCAAGCTGCCTCGGGGATGATGTGGACGACAGGGGAACCCGACCGGAAGCCCTCACGTATCGGCCCCCCGACGATTGATTCCGGGACCGGTACCTACGCCGCCTTTGCCATCGTCATGGCGCTGTGGCACGCGAACCAGACCGGTCAGGGCCAGAAAGTCGAAGCGACCCTCTTCGACACCGCAGCTACGTACATGAGCGACTGGTACACCCAGTACAGCATGCACGGTGACGTCCCAAGTCGGCGTGGTCACTCTTGGGAGCAGTACGCGCCCTCAGGCGTGTTCGAGACAGCCACCGACCCGATCTACTTGGCCACGCCGGCTCAGCCGCTGTGGGAGCGGTTCGCGAACGCCATCGACCGACCCGACTGGATCGACGACTCGCGATTTGAGACAAACGAGAAGCGACTCGAGAATCGCGAGGTCCTCTTCGAAGCGATCGAGGAAGAGTTCGCCTCCCAAGACCGCGCGACGCTGCTGGAGCAGTTACTTGAGGCGGGTGTGCCGGCCGCAGAGCTCCAGACGGTGGCCCAGGCCGCAATGGACGAGCACCTCCACGAGCGAGGCACCCTTCGTCTGATCGAGGACGGCGACGGCGACGAAGTGATCGCCGCGACAACGCCCGTCAAGCTCTCGGAGACGCCGGGAGAGGTGATGTCGGTCTCGCCAGACCTAGGCGAACACACCCGCGAGGTGTTGGCGGAGTTCGCGTACAACGACGAGGAGATCGACCGCTTGCTCGACGACGGAATTGTACAGGGAGAGTAAGATCGATCCCAGTTACTCCTCCTCGCACACCGTCTCACCCGAGATGCTGCCGCGTTCGACCATGAACGATCGCGCGCGGCCAACCCACTGTCGCCGGTAGAACACGATGCCGACGAGACACGTCCGACAGATGTAATCCGCCACGATTGCCGCGTAAACAGCGGTGACACCGTATCCGAGTCTGATGCCGCCAATGTATGAGATGCCGAGTAAAAAGACGCTGGTCCCGGTCAGCCGTGAGAGAAACGGCGTCACGGTATCGCTGCCGCCTCGCAGCGACCCGGCCATGACGACCGCGGCCGCGATGAGGAAGGCCGTGATGGCGTATATTCGAGTAAACTGGACGGCGTAGTCGAACGTGCCGGTGTCGGTCGAGAACACCCCCACGAACCCCTCGGCACCGAAGTAGAGTCCGATTCCGACGAGGCCAATAGTTCCGACGGCCAAAAGCGTCGTCGTCAGACCATCGGCATAAGCTTGGACGGGGTCGTCACGGCCGAGAGCCTGGCCGACGAGAACGTTCGCAGCGACGCTGTACCCCCGTGACAGTGGGGCAGCAACCTGCTGGTACAGTCGTTGGCCTATGTGGTAGGCCGCGTTCACCTCTGTACCGAAGACGAGTAGGATCGCATTGAACGGGAACTGGGCGGCAATCTCCGAACAACCCTCCGCGATACGCGGGCAGGCGAGCACAAGGAGTTGTTTTGTCAAGACCATCTGGGTGGGTGCCACAAACGTGAACGGACTCTGCGGGCGATAGATGATGCCGAGAAAGAGCGTCGCGGCGACGATATCGGACACCGCGCTTGCGACGGCGACGCCGACGATCGACAATTCGGGTGCTGGGCCGACGCCGAACGCCAGTGTCATCGATCCGATGATGTTGAGGACGTTCGCGAACGCGTTGACGAGCATTGCCGTATACGTATCCCCCGTTCCTTGTATCGCGCGCGCACCGATCAGCGTCACGATCGACGCGGGTGCAGCGGCCATGATAATCGTGAGGTACGCCGCGCCAATCCGGACCACGTCAGCCTCGGAACCCATCACAGCGATTGCCTCTGCGCTGAACGCGAGGCCGAATAATGAGAGCGGCAGCCCGAAGACGGTGCCGAGGAGCAGCGCCTGGGTGATCGCTTCGTCACGGTTGGTCGTCGCGTCGCTGCCTGTGTCCTGACTCGAGAGGACGATTGCACTATCGCCGATTCCGAGTCCGATCTGAAGCGAAATCCGCGCGTATAGGTCGGCAAGACCGACCGCGGAGATGGCTGCGGGAGAAAAGAATCCGGCGATGACGATATCTGTCGTCCGCATCAACGTCCTGAGAACCTGCTCGGCCATCACCGGAGATGCAAGAGCGAAGACGCGTCGCCACTGCTGTCCGAGCATTCGAAGCCAAGTCTCTCTTTCCGTCACTACAGTGTGCTCACGAGGAGTCCAGTTGATTATTTTGGTTTTGGTATCACTGTTGTCGCCGACTTTCGGTACGTCGTTTGGGGCATTTACCATCGCTCGTACCCTCACTGTCACCACGCTGTGCGGAGAGGGGCCAGAAGCTGAGGAGACCGGTGACTTTCTCGGTACCGACTCGACATCCGCATCGGCTCTCAATAGAGTCTGGTAATCCCATCGACCAGATATCCCTGAATAGTATTCACCATGGGTAAAACGCTCATGGAGAGCTAGCGAGCGGATTCGAAGTCATTTACACACATACATCTGTAATACAGTTACGCTTCATCTGGTATAGAGTTTGCATTGCTGTATGATAACGATGTTAAGGTGTCGGAATTCACCCAATTGGGACTCAGTAACGTACCATCGTATTGATTTACCCCTCGTAAAAATCGACTAGGATATGTTGGACTCCGTTACATTTCTTGGAAAGAGGATCACTGTCTTGAGCATCAAGCTTTGTGCCGATTTGAACGTTCGAATCCAAATCGTGGAGATTCACCGGCCTACTGGTCTGACGAGGGGGTCCTCGAGTTACGGGAGTCAAGTACCCCTCGGGGATTCACCACTAGAAAACCCATACGTGACAGGTATTACTCGACAACGAAGAGGATAACCTCACGAGCCAGTTCCTCATCGAGATCCCTGTGCATCTCCGGGGTTGTGGATTTTCTGTAAGTACTGGACGCTGGCAAACGGCTAGATGGTTGGTGAGCAGTCAAGGACGACTGTCACTATGGAAATGTATGAAGTGCGGGCCTACGAACTGCAGGGAAATGGTGAATGAAGAAGATGTTGAAGTTCCACCTCACGGTACCCGCGCACTGATTTTGTACGCGCGCGTTTGCGTGCGTATCAGGGGATCACCGCTTGCTACATTTGACCGAGAGCATCGCGCAGACTCTGTTGGGCAGTCTGCTGTCCAGTTGTGACGTCTCGTTCGAGGTCACCGGTAAGAATCTCGAGGCTGACCAGCCGTATCGGGCAGCAGCGTTCACTGTCACGCTGGTCTACGGTGTCGGAACGACCGTGTAAGTAGTCTCCAGCTTCCAAAAACTCCAAAAAGTGCGCGTTAGATCTATCAAGACGACCGATCATGTCTTCGAGCCGCGTTCATCGCGACCATCTTCTACCTAATGGTGTCAGTTTCTAAACCTGAAATCAATCGATAGTCACTAGGAATCAGCGAACGCTGCGAGGAAACCTCTAGAGGGCCAGGTTTGATACTGAGGCTATCGGAGATCTCGTTCAGAACGCTATCGTTGTTACCTATGTAACAGCAAATGTCTGGCTGAATACCGTCATTAGACACCATGTTCAACCGATCACAATATTTATTGTGGTACATCATCACAGTAGCAGTAGAGCATACAATGAACCGCGATAACTATTCACTAGTGAGTCGTCGTAACGCTCTTCGAACAGTAGGTGCAGCTGGTATCGCTTCCATCGCTGGTTGCAGTTCTGGCGGCGGGGGATCCGAGAACTGGGTGATGGGGACAAGTGAACAGGGTTCTTCAACGTTCTCGATAGGGCAGGCCCTCCAGAGCGTTATTCGAGAGCACAGCGACCAAGTCAATCTCTCCGCCCAATCCTCGGGCGGACAGGTAGCCAATGCCCGATCGCTTGGGAATGAATACGATCTGGCCATTATTTCGAATAACCTTCATTATGATGCCCTCCAGGAGACGGGCCCCTTTGCGGAACAACCCCCAAGTAATCCACTTTGGACCGGTTTCTCCGTTACTGGTGCAGAGTGTTTCATGCTGACCACTGCTGACAGTGACATCGAAACGTACGATGACCTCACGGGCCGAACAATCACAACCTTCGGAACTGGTTCCGCGCTCTATCAATTGACGATGACCGTGTTCGAAGAGCTCGGTATTCAAGGCGACTACGAGCATCGTGAGATTCCACTAAATGAATTTGGATCCGCGCTGGAAAACGGCCGTATTGAGGCCTGTGGTGGTTATACCACACTCCGCGGTACTTCCGCATCCGGTGGTATGCAAGAACTGATGAATCGAGTTGACCTGAAAGCTGTCAAGATGACTGACGAACAACGGGAACAGGTCTCTGGCCTCACGTCTCCACCGATCGAAACAATTCAACCAGAACCGTTCGGAAATGTAGACGAAGTTACTGCTTGGACCGACACTGCAAATATTATTTATGGCAACCACCTTTCCGAGGATCTTGTCGAACATGTGACGGAGACTTGGATTGAGAACTGGGATCAAGTCAAAGAAACTTACAGTGGTGTTCTAGATGCAACCGACGAAGCCCTCGTAAGTGGTTTCCTCCCCAACTTTACTATCCATCCTGGTGCAGCGGCATACCTCGAAAGCCGAGGTATTTCTCTTGACGAATGGTCAATTGGATCCCAGTGACTGTTCAATTACATATCGTATACATCCCAAATTAGTAAATAAGATGATACCGCCTGAGGTTAAACCGTAATAACATAATGAGTTCCTCAAAACAGTCAGCAAAATTTGCATCCCTGCAATCGATACCTCGGATTGCTGCAATTCAGTATATAATTGCCATTGCCTTCTGGGCATTCGTATCTTGGCAAACAATTGAACAGGGACTTGCAAGGCCCCTATTCGGTGTTATCGTGCTTGGGGGCGCAATTACGGCTTATACTATCGAAAATACCCACGAAGCTAGACAGAAAGAACAGACTGGTCGGACTGTAGCTCTGGTTATCTCACTAGTAGCTAATATAATTACCACTGTGTATGTGATTACGAATTTCCAAGAGCTCCAGACAGTCCGTGTAGGATACGGTACTCAGGTCGATTATGTCATTGCAGCTGTGTTTATCGCTACCATTCTCTACCTAACCTACGACGCATACGGTACAGCGTTTGTAGGAATGATTATTGCAGTCATTCTCTACAGTCAGTTTGGGTATCTCTTCCCATCTTGGCTCTACCACGGTGGCCTAAGCATCGAACGTGGCCTTCAGGTGGGAATGCTGGACTTTCAAGGAATCTATGGGTCCCTCACTCAAATCATGGGAACGATGGTTGCACCATTCCTTTTACTAGCCGGCTTACTCCGTAGTTTCGGCGGTTTCGGGCTGATTGTCCGCGGCGCATTCTGGCTTTCAAGTCGGGTGAAAACCGGCGTCGGCCAGATGGCCGTCGTCAGCAGTCTGTTAATTGGATCGATCAATGGCAGCGCCTTGGCGAACACAACAATCACCGGATCCTTCACGATCCCGGTTCTGAAGAGTACGGGCATCAAGAAAGAACAGGCTGCTGCAATAGAAGCTGTCGCATCCTCGGGTGGACAGATTATGCCTCCAGTGATGGGTGTCGCTGCCTTCCTTATGGCTGACATCCTCGCCCGGCCCCTTCTGGATATTTTTGTGGCCGCTGCTGTCCCAGCATTGATCTTCTACCTCACAATCTCCATATCTGTCTACCAGATCAACAAACAAGAAACAGACACCCAGTTACTCTCGCGATCCCGCGTTATTGAAGAGATTCCCGAGATGCGGGATTGGCTGGAGACAGAGCATCCCCGCCAGGACGCATTTGGTTATCGCCTTCTTGAGGTTCTACAATTCCTCATCCCAATTGGGGTTCTCTTCTATCAATTAGGCGTCGCTCGAACGACTGTGATGCGTGCAGGGATGTTCGCTGCAGGTACAATGGTTCTCACTGGGTTTGTATTCCTGATTGTAAGCAATCTCCTTGACCCGACAACGGAACTCAATGCAGTTCCGCAATCAGCACTTTCACAGTTCGGAACCGGGATCCGAGATGGCATGGAGTCGCTCGCCCCACTTACAGTCGTCGTTGCGGCGATTGGACTGATGGTCGATACGTTGTTCACCACCGGATTGCCTGCTACTCTTGCGTTTGCTCTCATTGACATATCTGGCGGTGTATTACCTATTTTGCTAGTCATGACGATGGTCCTCTGTATCATCCTTGGGATGGGTATGCCAACAAGTGCATCATATCTCGTCGTTGCACTACTCATCGCGCCTAACCTGATTGAGTTCGGTATCCCAGAACTACCAGCACACTTCTTCGTGCTCTACTTTGCGATTTTGGCTGCCATCACTCCACCAATTGCCCCAGGAATTGTTATTGCCAGTGGAATTGCTGATGCTGACTTTTGGAAAAGTTGTGCCGAAGCGATGAAAATAGCAATTCCTGTATTTATCCTTCCCTTCGCATTCATTTATAACCCTCAACTGGTTTCACCAAATGTCACACTGAACACCATCGTAACGGCGGTAGCAGTGGTCATCGGTACGGCTATACTCTCTATTGGTCTCAACTCGAAGGGATTCAGCTCTCGGTTGTCATCAAAAGCAACGCCAGTAGTCGGCAATCTCGCTCAGATAGGGGTGATTCTCGTCGGGATCGTGATTATGGTAGTTCCAAAATAATTGGGATGAGCGCTGTGGATTCTGTGAATTCTCCGGTCTCTCCGGATTCTTCGATGAGAGTAGTGTTTATTTTGTAGCATTGTGCTAGACGCCGAAGGCTTGGAGTCACGATTCACCTGTTGACGGATCTGCGTGGCTAAAACAGTTTGAGAGCGAAGAGGTATGTCGTTTTATCTCGTAAAAGATACGTTCACCAGCGTTCTAATTCCCATGTTCTCGTATCGAAACCGTAGTCCAGGTCGACGGAGTGTCATCTGGAGATATTTTGTGCCATCGACGAGAAAGACGGCATCGTCGAGGTCATGCTTCTCAGTGAATTCCTCTAGAAACCGTTGTCAACGTGGTTGTAATCGTCAAAAATAGCCTTATGTGGAAGATTATATTCGTTTCTAGATCGACCGCAGTGTACAGTCAATACCGATGTTGGTCGAGTTGAATCACTGTTCCAGGCGCGACGTGATTCGGCTTCTTGCCATCTGCCGGCCGTAGATTCCACTTGTGGATCCAATCATGGACTGCCTTGCAACTGCGTTCGACAACAAACTTCTCTAACTCTCGAACAGTGTCCGAAAGTGAGAGATCAGCAAGATAGAGTCGAATACCGGGCTCCATTAGCTGACGCAGTGTCCGCTCTCGCTCCACAAAACTCAAATCGATCGAGTCGATACACCGACTGAAGCGGTGGGTTTTTAGCATAGAGCACCAAAAATCACACCGCCTCACTTTTCACGCTTAACGAAACAGCGCCATTGAATGGGTACTGTTGGGTATATCATAATACGGTTTCTGACGTTGATACTGCGATATCTGTTTCTAAACCCATAGCTCAGAGAGGTGTAAAAACACCTATGTCGTCCTTCTAAGTTCCAATTTATGAGTTGTGATCAAATCGTGGGTGAAAACGCTGAGTTTCGGCCGCAATGGACTCACTCGTTTCCAGACTGGCGTCGTTCCTCGAGTACAAGTTTGGTAATTCGTTCCAGTTGTTCGGTAGTGAGACGAAGGACAGCATCGTGAATTTCACGGGTCTCCTCGTCGATGACCGACGCCTCGGCGAGTTTCGGACCGATCGTCGTCCGAATCTGGTTCTCGAATGCCCGTACTGTCTCGGTCCGAGCATAGAACGGTTTCTGTTTGACTTCACTGTACTCGGATGCTGGTCCCTTTTCTCCAGGCGATGGCGACTCAGCACCGGAAGATGACGACAACTCAACACCGAGTTCGTCAGGAGAATTCTGATCGACTATAGGTTCCTAGGTCGATTCCGTGCTTGGATTTGAGGAGGGAGACTCTGCCGTCAGCGATTCGTCGACAGGTTGTTCCGAATATCTAAAAGGGGTCGAGTTAGCACCGCTACCGCAGATGGCGCCTATATCTCCGTGATTCGGGCGTGCTCTGTCTCAACCGCCTGCGCATCCTCTTCCAGTAGCGCAACGACGAGGTATGGCACGTGGGTCTCGAAGTAATCGAGTAAATTCACGATCCGCTCTGAGTCGATCGCCTCAAGTGAATCCAACAGCATGAAGGAGACCGTTTCGTAGACGTCATGGACGAGATAGCCGGCCAGCGCGAACACGAGCCCGGTTACCTCGCGTTCGCTTTCGCTTAGGTGGGTGATCGTGTCTTCGTAGGCTACGCCGGAATCAGTACTCCAGACGATCTTAAGGTCGAACGACGACTTCGTAACCTTCCGGCGTCCCTCGCGGACTTCCCGGGTGGTGCGGTCGATCCAGATCCGGTCGAGGTTGTCGTACCCGAGGATTTCGAGAAGGTTTTCCATGTGCTCGTTGAAGCTCTCAACGGCGGTCGCCTCTATTTGGTCAATCCGCGTCCGGAGGTCAGTCAGTTCGTCAGTGATCTTCTCACGGCGGCTTTCGAGCCCTCCTCGCTCGTCGAGTCGCTGTTCGATCGACGCGATCTCGTCTTCGATCTCGTCGCGCTCGCGCTCCTTTCGCTCGAGTTCGAATTCCAGCCGGTTGACTTCCTTGTGTTGGTCGAGTACATCATTCTGGTCGGCCGTCTCGAGGTCATCGATCTCTGCCTCAAGGTCGTCGATCTCGCCGGTGAGGTCCTCGCGATCGGCCGTCAGATCCTCGATCCGATTGCGACGACGGTCGATCTCGTCGTCGATCGAATCGAGACGCTGCTGTGTCTGCCGGTATTCGGTTCGGTTCTCGTTGATCTCCGAGAGCGTTTCGCGACGCTCCTCGAGTTCGGAACTGATCTCCGAGCGTTTCTCGAGTCGCTCCTGGTGCACATCCTGCAACTGCTCGACTGTCGTTTCGATCTCCTCGCGCACGACCGACGAGCCACAGGTCCAACAGGTGACCGTCTCTTCGTCCACGGCCAGCCGATCCGTGATGGATCCGTCGCTCCCGGTTCCGCTCTGTTCGTTCTCCGGCAGAATTGACTCCCCTTCCTCGAGGAGTTGTCTGTTGAACTGTATGGTACTCTGGAGTTGGGAGATCTCGCCGGAGAGTTCGGCTTTCTCATCCTGTAGCGTCTCGATTTCTGACTCGATGCGCCCGATGTCTTCGTCCTTGCCTGTCGAAAGTTCCTCGAGTTGCTCTTGGACCTCTTCCCGTTCGTCCTTGAGGGCGTCAATGCTCTCGCGTTCGGTCTCGATACGATCGCGGACGCGTTCGAGTTCCGAGCGCATTCTGCGAAGTTCTACGAGTCGCTCCTCGAGTTCGGACTGCTCCTCGCGGTGCTCTTCGACATCGACGTTCGTCTCCTCGAGCTCGTCGCGCGCGGTCTCAAGTTCCTCCTCTAGCGATTCAATCTCGTCGGTAACGCGCTTTCGTTTCGCCTCCAGATCGGGAAGTTGCGTCTCGAGTTCGTCCAATTCCTCGAGTTGTTCGTCGATTTCCTGTTTGCGCTGCTCGAGGCGTTGGATTTCGGCCTGAATCTCCTCGGTGTCGACCGGCCGCATGATCAGTTCCTGAAGGTCATCGTCACGAGCGACAGCCTGTCGTGCCTCGTTAGTCTCGGGTAAGAAGGCGAATAGGTCCGCGAGTTTGTGATTTTCGAGGTACGGATCACCGTCGGTGACGATTGTTCCGTTTCGTCGCTCGAGAGTTCGGTGATAGGTCTCGTCGCCGAACTCAAGCGACGCGTGCCCCTTATCTGCGTCGGCCTTTAGGCTGACGCGATCGCTTCCGAGTGCCGCCATGAGTCCTTGGAGGAGCGATGTTCGGTTCGTCGCGTTCCGTCCGGCGAGAACCGTTACTCCCTCCTGAAACGTCACCTCTGTCTCGTTAATTCCCCCAATGTTGTCGACGGAAAGTGTTGCCCTTTCTGGGAGCTCTTGATTCTTCTCAGTTAATTCGTTCTTCATACGTTCTATCCCACAGCCATCCATTTAGATGTTATCTGAACACGGCTATCTGAGTAGCACTGTCTAGTTTAGTGTCGCCACTGGCACACAGTTATTGAGTGTATGATATTTCGTTATGAGTTCTAGTAGTGTACGAACTGCCAGAATTTCTCTCGCACGCTCGCCCGACGAAAGAGGTTGAATCAATCCCAGTAAGGAAAAGAACCATTGTTATCGTGCGGTCCAGCCACCGTCCGCTGCGAGAACAGTCCCAGTCACGTAGCTCGCAGCATCACTCGCGAGAAAGACCGCCGGACCGGCGATCTCCTCGGGGTCAGCGAATCGGTCGAGCGGCGTGCGGTCGATGATTGACTGTCGAAGCTGTTCGTTCGATTCGAGGTCATCGGTGAGTTCCGTCGAGACGTATCCTGGTGCGATGGCGTTAACACGGACGTCGGGCGCCCAATCGAGTGAGAGGCTCTTCGTAAGACCGACGAGGCCGTGTTTCGAGGCGACGTATGGATGCTGTCGCGGGAGGCCGACCAAGCCACCGACGCTGGCGACGTTGATCACCGAGCCTCCGTCGCTCTCGAGAAGCCCGTCAGCGGCCGCGGTCGTCACCTCGTAGGCTCCGTTCAGATTGACGTCGAGGACGCGATCGAGACTCTCAGTCGGGACGTCGTTCGGACGGCCGAGCGCATCGTCAGGGTTGAAGCCGGCGTTATTGACGACGACATCGATACCCCCGAACTCGTCTTCGGTTTTGTCGATCACGTTCGCAACGGCGTCCGGATCAGTCACGTCCGCCGGAACGGCGAGCGCTTCTCCGCCGTCGTTCCTGATTTCGTCTGCGACCGCCTGGATCTCGCCAGTCGAACGGGCGCTCGGAACAACTGCTGCGCCGGCGTTTGCTAGTTCGACGGCAATGGCGCGACCGATGCCACGCCCGCCGCCCGTTACCACTGCGACTCGTTCAGAGAGGTCAAATTGGTCACTCATTGGTCGGATTTCTGTTGATCTGGTTGCGAAGGGCTTTCTTATCAAACTTTCCGGTCGCCGTCTTCGGAATTATCTGGACTTCCCTGATCTCATCAGGGTACCACCAGTCGGGCTGATCGAGTTCGTCGTCGAGGAAGTTCAGTAATTCATCCTCGTTCGTTTCCGTTCCTTCAGCAGTTACGACGCATGCGAACGGCCGCTCCTGCCACTTTTCGTGTGGGACACCAATTACGGCCGCCTCGACGACCGCATCGTGGGCCATCAGGGCATTCTCGAGCGCAATCGAGGAAATCCACTCACCGCCGCTCTTGATGATGTCTTTTGCGCGGTCGACGATCTCGATGTAGCCGTCCTCGTCGACAGTAGCGATGTCGCCGGTCTTCAGCCAGTCGCCGTCAAAGTCTTTCTCGTTAGCTTCAGGACGGTTGTAGTATTCCGTGACGACGGACGGGCCGCGGACCAGCAGTTCGCCGGCGGACTCGCCGTCCCAATCGATCTCATCGCCGGCGTCGTCGACGACGCGCATCTCGAGGCCCGGTGAGAGCAGCCCTTGCTTGCGGCGTTTCTCATACTTGCGGCTACGGTCCCACTCGTCCATCCGGGCCTTCGGTCGGGAGACCGAGCCGATACTCATCGTCTCAGTCATTCCCCACGCGTGCTCGACGGTGACGTCGAACTCGTCGTCGTAGCGCCGCATCATTTCCTCGGGAGCAGCACTACCTCCGACGATAATCCGCTCTAAGCTAGAGAGGTCCCCGCCGTGTTCGTCGATGTGTTCGAGGAGGTCGATCCAGACCGTCGGCACGCCGGCGGTCATGGTGACGCTTTCCTCTTCGATTAACGCCAGCAGGTCGGCCGCGCTCGGTGCGGGTCCAGGATAGACCTGCGTTGTACCGGCCATCGTCGCGGCGTACGGAAACTCCCAGGAGTTGACGTGGAACATCGGCACGACCGGCATCACCACGTCGCGCTCGCTGACGTCGAGACCGGCGGGCGTCATTACCATCATCGCGTGGGCATAGATCATCTTGTGGGAGTATTCGACGCCTTTTGGCCGTCCAGTTGTGCCGGACGTATAGCACATCCCGGCCGGATCGTCTTCCTCGAGGTCAGGGAGATCGGTCTCCGCGACCGGATCGTACTCGTCGACGAGGTCCTCGTAGGCGACGGCGTTAACGTTGGTCTCGGGGATCGATTCGGACATCACGATGACTTCGTCGACCGGTAGGTCGTCCCACAACCGCTCGATCGTCTCGAACGGTTCGCCTGGATCGACGAACAGGATATCGTCGGCGGCGTCTTCGACGATGTAGACGATATCGTCGTCGCCCAGTTGAACGTTGATCGTGTGCAACTGGGCACCAGACAGCGGAGCTGCGAAGTAGGTCTCGAGGTGGCGGTGGTGATTCCACCCGAACGTACCGATCCGATCGCCGGAACCGAAGCCGCGGTCCTGGAGTGCAGCGACCAGCGATCGGACGCGGATACCGACCGCGCCATACGTGTAGTCCGTGACGCCATCGGCAGTTCGCGAGACAATCCGTTTCTCTGGGAAGAGCGCCGTCGGGCGCCAGAAAAACGGTTGGAGAGTCAGATCAGACATCGTTCCGGTTTGCTAGCCGATGAACCGTCGTCTGTCAGAAGTCCATTCACGTTTCCGAGTCCCAATGGTGTGCTCGGTTTTCCCATGCTCTGTTTCCGTAGTATTGACGTTCATCACTATGAAACATCGGGTCCATCTAGCGCGGTCACAGTCGTGGGATGCGGTCGACTCCTCTCTCAACTACGGAGCTGAACGACAACCTAACGGTACTAATCGGGCGGCTCACAGGTTTCGTTCCCCCTCGATAAGTGCGACCGTCTGTTCGGCAAGCAGCGGCACGCCCTTTTCCATCTTCGGATACAACGGATCGGCGGAGTTTCCTTCCAGATATCGCCGGAAGAACATCTCTCCGAGTCCGGCCATCTTGTACGCCGCGAGTACCTGATAGAACCGTCGATTCTCGAATTCGACGCCCGTCTGCCGTTCGTATCGAGCGACGAGTTCGTCTCGAGTTGGATACCCCTCCTGAGCCATGACCGTACTCATCAGTTCCGGCATCGGCGGAGCCGGATCGGACGGATCGTGCCAGAAGAGCAGCATCCATCCAAGATCCGTTAACGGATCGCCGAGCGTCGACAGTTCCCAGTCGAAAATGGCACCTAGTCGTGGTGGCACGCCCGGTTCGAACAGCACGTTGTCAAGTTTGTAATCACCGTGAACTAGCGTGTGTGCGTGATCCGCCGGGACGTTCTCCTGCAACCACTCACCGACGCGGTCGAGTTCAGGGACCTCACGCTCGGCTTCGGTTACTTCGAACGCCCACTCGAGTTGTTGCTGCCACCGATCGACCTGTCGTTCGGTAAAGCCGGCGGGACGTCCGAAGTCGCCGAGTCCGACCGCCTCGTAATCGACGGAATGGATGCTCGCGAGCGCATCGACCAGTTCTTCGCCGATCGCAGTCCGGTGATCCGGCGTCGCGAACCGCTCGGGCTCTGTGTCTCGGAGTACGTCTCCGGCCTCACGACCCATGACGTAGAACTCACTGCCGATCACTGACTCGTCCTCGCACGCGAGAACGGTTTCGGGAACCGGGACGCTCGTCTCCTGGAGTGCGTCGATTGTACGATACTCTCTGAGGACGTCGTGAGCCGTGTCTGCGGTTTCTCCAGCGGGTGGGCGTCGCAACACGTACTCGCGGTCGTCCCACTCGATGAACAGCGTCTCGTTCGAGTGGCCTTCGTCGTGGCGCAGCACCGAGACCGACTCGGCCTCGCCGAGGGTCTCCCCGAGGTAACTCCGTAACGCGTCCTCGTCGACGAGTCGATTCAGATACTGGTCCTCATCCGTCACGGTGATCACCACTGCCGCTCGTGGAACGGGCCCTCATAACGATTAAAGGTACGGGAAATCCGGTTAAGTAAGTTCGGGATTAGCCAATTATCACGATATCGTGATACAGTATCAGTCGACCGTGGTAACGGCTGTGATTTCCCAACCGCTCCATAATCGATCAACGGTAAATAACGGACTTAGGGTATTATGTTCAGTAGTAGGTCGTTGCATGCTAAAAACAACTGTTAGTGATACCCACAAGAGTTGAAAGTCCTGAGACGCGGATGTCGCGGAAACTACCGGCGAGACGGCCGCTGGGCACCGAATCGATCACCAAATCATTATAAGCTAGTCTGACCACGTACTTCCTATGTCATCGACTGACGTTCTCGTAATAGGCGGTGGTCCGGGCGGATACACCGCTGCGATTCGTTCCGCACAGCGTGACCGCGACGTCACCCTGGTCGAACGAGACGGTGTCGGTGGGACGTGCCTCAACCACGGCTGTATCCCCTCGAAGGCACTGCTAACGGCCTCGAACCTCGTCACCGAACTCGAGTCCGCCTCGCAAATGGGGATTTATGCGGAACCGTTCGTCGACGTCGGTGAAATGGTCGAGTGGAAGGACGACGTCGTTGAACGGCTCACCGGCGGTGTTGAGAGCCTCTGTGAGGCGAACGGTGTCACCGTGAGAGAGGGGACGGCACGCTTTGCGGGCGATCACGCCGTCGAAATCGTCTCGGAAGACGGTACCGTCGACGAACTCGAGTTCGAAACGGCAATCGTCGCGACCGGCAGCCGTCCGATGAGCGTTCCGGGCTTTTCGTTTGACGACGACCCGATTCTGAACTCCCGGGAGGCACTCGCGCTCGAGGCGGCGCCGCGGTCGCTAGCCGTCGTCGGTGCGGGATACATCGGGATGGAACTCTCGACGGTGTTCGCGAAACTCGGAACGGACGTGACGGTCGTCGAGATGGAAGGCGACATCCTGCCGGGGTACGAATCGGATCTCTCTCGGCCGGTTCAGAAACGCGCTGAATCGCTCGGCGTCGACTTCCAGTTCGGTCAGGTCGCGACCGAGTGGTCTCGAGCGGACGACGGGAGCGTTATCCTCCAGACGGAAGACACGGACGGGAACGAACAGGAGACGGTCGCGGAGCAAGTCCTCGTCGCGATCGGTCGACAGCCCGTTACCGAGACGCTCAATCTCGAACCGATCGGAATCGAACCGGACGAGAGTGGGTTCCTCGAAACCGACGACCAGATGCGGACCACTCGCGACCATGTCTTCGCAGTCGGTGACGTCGCCGGCGAGCCGATGCTGGCACACAAAGCGGCTGCGGAGGGTCTCGTCGCCGCGGAAGTCGTATCCGGGGGCGATGCCGAACTCAATGAGGCTGCGATTCCGACTGCGGTGTTCACCGATCCGGAGATTGCTACCGTCGGACTAACGGAGGCTGAAGCGCGCGCTGTCGGTCACTCGCCGGTTGTCGGGGAGTTCCCGTTCGACGCGAGCGGCCGAGCGCTTACCCTCTCGGAGACGGAGGGGTTCGTCCGCGTCGTCGCCGAGGAGGACGCCGGCCGACTCCTCGGGGCGCAAATCGTCGGTCCGGACGCGTCCGAGCTGATTGGTGAACTCGGGCTGGCGGTCGAGACAGGGCTGACTCTCGAGAACGTCGCCGGAACCGTTCACATGCATCCGACGCTCTCCGAAGCGGTCATGGAAGCGTGCGAGAATGCGCTCGATCAGGCGATACACACGCTAAACAGATGATCGATCGCAAACGGTCGTCCGGAGAAGTCGATCAGGGTTCGACGAGCACTTTGATTTGATCGCTATCGGGATCGCGAAGATCTTCGAACGCCGCTTCGACGCCGTCGAGCGGTACCGTATCGGTGATCATCGGCTCAGGATTGATGCGGCCGTCGCCGATCAGATCTAACACGGTCGCAAATTCGGACCGCGAGGCCAGCGGTCCGCCCTGAAAGCCAAATGACCCGACGAGTTGCCGTTCTGCCTGCATAATATCGTTCGGATGGATAGAAACCTCCTCTTCGAATACGCTGAGAACGACGACCGTTTCGCCGTACGCGGTGCTTCGAAGAGCATCCGTCAGCGTCGTCGCCGTTCCAGCACACTCAAAGGACACCTCTACGCGGTCGGTCTCGCGCTTAATGCGTTCGACCGCATCGATGGCGGTCGGATCGATAACAACGTCGGCGCCGAGCGCTTCTGCGGCCTCCCGACGGGCCGCTCGTGGTTCGCTGACGTAGATCTCGCGTGCCCCGCCTGCCGCCGCGGCCGCAACGACGCCCAGGCCGATAGGGCCAGCTCCGAACACTGCAACGCGATCGGTCGAATCGAGCCCCGATCGGCGGACGCCACGGAGGGACACACCGAGCGGTTCCGCCAGCGTCGCGTGACGCAGCGATACCTCGTCCGGGATGGGCACTGCCATCGACTCGGGAACGACGATTCGATCGGCGAATCCGCGACTAGAGACGACGCCGCCGTCGCCCTGCTCGCAGAGGTGGTACTTGCCCGTCGCGCAGTAGCGGCAATCGTGGCAACCGGCCACCATGTTCAACGTGACGCGATCGCCGACGTCGATGCCCTCGACGTTCTCACCGACAGTCGAGACGGTGCCGGCGATCTCGTGTCCCATCGGTTTCGGCAAGTGCTCGTCCCAGTCCGACTCCGGTATCGAGTGATCGGTTCCCTCTGCCCGGATCGGAACCGGTCCCGCCTCGTACTCGTGGAGATCCGAGCCGCAGATCCCTGTGTACTCGATATCGACCGCGACCGTTCCTGGAGCGACGTCCCGCCGGTCGGCGTCCTCGACACGGAGGTCTCTCGGTCCATGCAGGTATACAGCCTTCATCATCCTGTGTGGTTGTATCACACGCACGATGGTAAATCTACGCGTTCACGAACGCGGTCCCACGTCTCTAGAGTCACACAGAGATTCTTCGAGAGTTCGAGCGTACGGCCGAAAAACGATTTGCTGTAGTCCGCGGTCGGAACGGAAACGGCGATGCGTCAGGTCACGCCGATGTACGCGTCGCGAACGTACTCATCCTCTTGGAGCTCTTCCGCCGGGCCTTCGAGGGTGATTTCGCCGGTCTCGAGCAGATAGAGCCGTTCGGCGTGACGCATCGCGAAGGTGGTATTCTGTTCGGCGATCAGGATGGTGAGCCCTTCCCGCTGGAGTTGCTCGAAGGTATCGTCGAGGTCGTTGATGATGACCGGCGCGAGTCCGAGCGTCGGCTCGTCCAGAATGAGCAGTTCCGGATCGCTGACCAGTGCCCGACCGATGGCGAGCATCTGCTGCTCACCGCCGCTCAGCGTCTCCGCGTCCTGCTCTCTGCGCTCGTCTAACCGGGGGAACAGCTCGTAAACCCGGTCGATCGTCTCCATAGCGGCCTTCTGATCCTTCCGAGGGTATGCGCCCATCAGGAGGTTTTCGTGGACGGAAAAGAAGGGGAAGAGATCGTGTTCCTCGCTGCAGTGGACGAGACCCCGGTCGACGATCTCTCGTTTGGAGAGATCGGACAGTTCTTTTCCGAACAGTTTGATACTCCCGTCGTACTCCTTGATGCCAGAGAGCGTGTCGAACAGTGTCGTTTTTCCCGCGCCGTTCGGACCGATAACGCCGACCGTCTCGCCTTCCTCTACTCGCAGCGAGACGTCGTCGAGCGCCTGGGTCTTCCCGTAGGAGACGTCGAGATTCTCGATTTCGAGGACCGGATCGGCCATCAGCCACTCACCTCCGTTCCTGCGAGGTACGCTTGCTGGACCGTCTCGTCGTCCGCGATTTCCTCGGGCGACCCCTCAGCGATCTTCTGGCCGCTGTTGATGACGACGACGCGATCGACGATCGGCATGAGTCCCTTCATGTTGTGGTCGACAATGATTATCGGACGTCCCTGGGCGTTAATCTCGCGGATACGCTCGGACAGGTCGCGAATCTCGGCCTGATTCATTCCAGCGAACGGTTCGTCGAGCAAGAGCATCTCCGGTCCTGTCGCCATCGCTTTGGCCATCTCGAGCTTTCGCACGTCGGCGTGGGGAAGCGAATCGGGGAGCGTATCCATCTTCTCGTCCAGACCGAACATGCGCGCGAGTTCGAGCACCTCACTCTGGTTCGCACCGCCGGTTAGCGAGAAGATGTTGTTGGGATACGTGAACAGCTCGATATTCTCGCCGACCGTCGACGACGGGATCGGATTCGACTCCTGTGAGACACGTGCGATACCGTTATTGACGATATCGTGTGTGTCCATGTCCGTGATATCGTGACCTCTGAATCGGATGCTGCCGTCGGTCACCGAGTAGATACTCATGATGCAGTTGAAGACTGTTGTCTTCCCCGACCCGTTGGGGCCGATGAGACCGAGTATCTCGTCGTCCTGGACGTCGAACGAGAGGTCGTCGACCGCGACCAGTCCGCCGAATCGCTTCGTCAGCCCGTCGACCTCGAAGACCGATTCGCTACTCATCGTCGGACCCCCCTATCGAGCCGAGTTTCGACCAGATGAACGGGAAGAGGCCGTCCCTGAGGAAGACGAGGAAGAGCAACACGAGTACCCATAGGGAGAACCAACGCCCGGTGGATCCGAACGTTGTCAATACCTCATCGCGGAGGAAGACGAAGACGAACGCGCCTCCGAGCGGACCGGCGATCGTTCCCATGCCGCCGAGTACCGCCATCGCGACCATCTCCAAGCTCCGGTCGATTACGAGAACCGTCGTGGGATCGACGTTCCCGTAGAAGTGAGCGAGCATCGCCCCGCCGATCCCCATCGTGATCGAACTCAACAGGAACGCCCAGAGTTTGAACTTCGTCGTGTCGATTCCCGCCGATTCGATCGCTTCTTCGTTCTCGCCGATCGCACGGAGAATCCGTCCGATGTTGGACTGACTCACCACGACCAACACGGCGCCGATGAGCAGCATCGGAAGGAGCGAATAGTAGTACATCTCCGTGAAGTTGTACGTGAGCGTCTCGACGGCGGTAATTCCTAACTCACCACCGGTGTACTGGCCGTAGATGTAGACGAGCTGTGTCAGGACCAACACGGCGACAAGCGTGATGAGCGAGAAATACGGTCCCTTGAGTCGCAGCGTCGGCGCTGCAAATAAGAGGCCGATAGCGACCGCTGCGAGGACCGAGAGCGGAAACGTGATTGACATCGGGAGCCCCGGATCCACGTTGTAGATGAGGATACCAGTGGTGTACGCCGCTCCGCCCGAGAGCGCCGAGTGGCCGAAACTGATGTAGTTCGTGTGTCCGCTGATGATATCCCAGCCCATCGCGAAGATGGCCCATATGGACGCGAGCGCGAATACGTACTGGTACCGGGCTCCCCAGAACGGCAGTGTGAGGAGCGCGATCAGGGCGGCGCTGACCGCGCCGATTTGGTACCGATTCGGTTCACCGAGGAATTCCCTCGAGAGCCGTTGCAATACTGGTTCGCCGGAACTATCGTATTTGTTACTCAAGGTATTCCCTCCCGTAGAGGCCTTCGGGTCTGTACATGATCACCGCGATGATGACCAGCAGCGCTACCACAGTTCGATACGGAGCACCGATGAGTTCGACCGTCAGTGTCTCGAGATAGCCGATGAGGTAGGCGGCGATGATCGATCCCTTGATCGACCCGACGCCGCCGATGATAACGATGATGAACGCGAGCGTGAGCGGCTCGAGCCACATTTCGGGGCTCGTCTGCTGGAGGCGGCCGATGAAGATACCGGCGACGCCCGCGAACGCGCCCGCGATCAGCCAGGTCTGGCGGCGGACCTTTGGGAGGTCAACGCCGGTGAAGATCGCACCGCGTTCGCTCATCGAGGTCGCGAGGATCGCCCGTCCGTTTTTCGTCCGCTTGATGTAGTACCACAGTAGCCCGATCAACACCCACGAGAGGACGAATGCCAGTATCTGGTCGTACTGGATACGGGTCCCGGCGACCGCGATGGATCCCGGAAGCAGGGACGGCAGGATCCGCGCCTGCTGTGAGAACCCCATCGTCGTCGCTTCCTGTATAGCGAGCGCGGCCAGGATCGTCGCCATGAACGTGATTACGACGTTATCCTCGATGTATCTGACAAGGCCCATGTAGATGGCGTACGACGAGACCGCTGCGACGAGAACGCCGGCGATGACGCCGCCAATCCGTCCGACGTACGGGTACGCAACCATGAACGTGTACGCACCGGCCATGAGCAGGACGCCGTGGGTGAGGTTGAGGACGCCGCCGACGCCGAAGACCATGGTGAACCCAATCGCGATCAACGCGTAAATCGCGCTGATCATCGCACCGACGATGAGTATCGTTATGATATCTCCGATCATATGTCACGGACTCACATCCAGGACGGTGCCTGATGGTCACCGTTTGCGTACTCCTCCGGCCACACACAGAATTTAGTTCCGTTCGTGTCCCCGATCCCGTTACCGCCCTCCGCTTCTTGCCACTGCGTGACGGTAAAGGGCGCGAACTCATCGCCCGGACTCTCGCCTGGGTAGACGTCGTTCGGGTACTCGTCGTCTTCACCCTGGAATTGAATCTGTCCGTACGAGCCCTCGAAGTCCGTCGCCTGAAGTTCCTCAACGATCGAATCGATGTCCTCTCGGTGGTTGGCGGTTCCGGCGCGCTCGACGGCTTCCGCGTAGAGGTTGATCGCGTCGTGGGTGATGAACCCGACGAACGTCGGCGTCGTCGGCCGAGAGTCGTATTCGGACTGATAGGCGTCCATCACCTCGCTCGTTTTCGGCGTGATGTCCGCGAACCCGTCCGCCGCCGCCGTCGCCGTAGCCAAGTACTCTGCCGTGCCGTCGGTGTCGGACCAGAACTGTGGCGACTGCGCCGCGATCATGACGCCGTCGAGCGAGAACGGGTACTCGTTTCGCGACCACGCTGCTGTCATGCCGGTGATCGGAATGTGCGAAAGGGCGCCGATCATCGTCTGCGCGCCGGAGGCTTCGACGTCGTCCAGAATCGGGGCCCAGTCGTTCGTGTCCAGTGAGACCCGCTCGTTGACCGATACCTCGATCCCGTTCTCCTGGAGTCGGCTCGCCGTGATATCGGTGATGTCCTGCGTCCAAGCAGCGTCCTCCGAAACGACAGCCATCGTGTCCCAGCCGTGTTCCTCGGCGAGGAATTCGCCGTACTGGGCGAGATATTCGGCCTGTTTGATCGAATTGACCGGCCCCGGACGGAAGACGCTCTTGTATTGGTCGTAGTTCTGCTGGTGGTTGTCGGCGAAGATCCGCGGTGACGCTGCACCCGTGATCAAAAACGGCAAGTTGTTCTCAGCCGTCAAATCCACGAGTTGAAGCGCAACCTCGCTCACGACCGTCCCGACGAGCATGTTGATGTTCTCTCGATTGATCATCTCCGTGACCGCAGAGTGGGCCTCCGAGGGCTGGGCTGCGGAGTCGGCCGTAACGAGTTCGACGTCCTGATCGAGGATTCCGCCGTCTTCGTTCAGTTGATCCACCGCCAACTGTGCAGACCGCTCCGAACCGAGTCCGTTGTCCGTCTCGACGGGCATGATGTGCCCGATCCGTATCGCATCGCTGTTACCGCCACCTAGGCATCCGGCAACCGATGCAACGGCTGTACCCGCGCCGATCGTTTTCAGTACTGTTCGCCGACTCGTCCTATCAGTCCCACCACTAGCGTAGCGAGAGTTCTCGCTAACCTCCTTGTACATTGGTATCGACTACCAGTACATGCTGGAGATTGCCTTATATCACTTTCTATAATACAAGAGACATTAGAGACGTGTGCCGGTCTACAGTTCTGACGGGTGACAGTTTTCGCCTCGAATAAACTGTGAAGTGATCATATCGAAATTAGTTCACCGATTCGCCTCGTCGATGCTATCGTAGATAATGTTTTTCTGAATCTCGCTCGTTCCTTCGACGATTTTCTGTACGCGTGCGTCTCGATAGAATTTCTCGGGCGGGAATTCGCGCGTGTACCCGTAGCCACCGTGGATCTGGATCGCTTCCGAACAGACATCCTCGCAGATCTCGCTCGCGTAGTACTTGGCGATAGAGGCGAGGTGTCTCGGATCGTTTTCGGCCATCACCTCGCCCGCCGCCCGGTAGGTGGTCGAACGAGCCGTTTCGATATCGGTCTTCATGTCCGCGAGTTTCCACTGGAGGCCCTGAAAGTCGCTGATCTTCTGGTCGAAGGCCTCTCGCTCCTGTGCGTACTCGTACGCGTGGCGGAACGCTCCGGCGGCGGCGCCGAGAGCGTTAGCTGCAACGAGGATTCGATTTTCGTTGAAAAACTCCATCAACTGCGCGAAACCGCGATCGACCTCACCGACGAGGTGATCTTCGGGAACGCGTGCGTTCGAGATGTTAATTTCGGCGGTCGGACTCGCTCGGAGTCCCATCTTCTCGATGTCGCGTTCGACCTCGAACCCGTCGGTCTCGGTCGGAACGATGAACGCGCTGATTCCGTTGTGGCCGGCGTCGGGGGTTGTCTTCGCCATGACAACCATGAACTCCGCAACAGGACTGTTGCTCGCCCACGTCTTACTCCCGTTGAGAACCCACTCGTCGCCGTCCTTCTCGGCCGTCGTTCGCATTCCGGCGACGTCGCTTCCGGCGTCCGGTTCGCTGATCGACGTTCCACAGACGGCCTCGCCCTCGAGCACCGGCCGGACGAACTCGGACTTCTGCCACTCGTCGCCGTACTCGAGGATCATCTCGGTTCCGAACTTGCCGGTCAGGACGGCGGTCCCGATTCCGGGATCCGCACGATTAAACTCCTCGTGGACGATGACCGACCCGAGGAAGTCCATCCCCGCACCGCCGTACTCCTCTGGGTAATGTGGCGCCAGAAAGTCCAGTTCGGCGGCCTCCTGAAAGACCTCTCGCGGGAACTGGACGGCGCCGGGGTCATCGTACTCTCGAGCGATCGGTTCGATCTCGGTCTCCGCGAACTCACGGACTGCGTCGCGAATTGCTTCATGCTCCGCTGTCAATAACGTCATGTACGTGTTCTGGTTCTCCGGTTCGTCGTTCGATTGCCGCTCGATTCAACCGTCGTTGAGCGTGCGTTCACTCTCTCGGGCCGGCGGCCCGTCGAATCGCGGTCGGTCACGATCACGTCCCCCGAGCAGAACGTCCGGTCGGTCGATCTCGAGGGATGCATCCTCGAGAGTCTGCTCTGTCATAGGCTCGCATAGACGCTCGAAGCAATGTCAGTCCATCTAATAAAACCCGGGGCCAGCGACCGCTTCGGACGAAAGAGCTAACACGGTGATTCCGGAAACGTTGAGTCATGGGTTATCTTCCCACGCTACCGGAGACCTTGTCGCGGACGACGCGGAAGTATCCTGATCGGGAGGCGATCGTCTACCCGCGAAAGGACGTCCGGCTGACCTACGAGGAGTTCGACGACCGAGTCGATCGGTTCGCGAACGCGCTCGCGGATCGCGGCGTCGAGAAGGGCGACCGCGTCTCGCTCCTGCTTCACAACTCCGCGGAGTTCGCGATTGCACTGTTCGGACTCCTGCGGGTCGGCGCCGCGTTCAATCCAGTGAACTACCGCCTCGCGCCCAGCGAGGTCGGCTACATCCTCAACGATTCCGAGTCGACAGTCCTCATCTTCGAGGAGGCGACGCGGGAGACCGTCGAGCGCGGCCGCGACGAGTTCGGAACGGTCGAGGAGTACGTCTACGTTGACGACGATGTTGAAGACGGCCCCGAGTACGCCGACGGATTCCACGAGATGCTCGAGAGCGCGGACGCGAGTGCGCCCGAGGTCTCGATCGATCCGACGGACCAGTACGCGATCATGTACACGAGCGGCACTACTGGCCGTCCCAAGGGGGTCGTCCACTCTCATCGGGACGCGACCTATCACAACATGCTCTACGGCGGCCAGATGGGACTCAACTTTACGGACGTCGGAGTCTCCGTAATGCCGCTGTATCATAACGCGGAGCTCAACTGCGGGCTCCTTACCCGAATCAACCTCGGTGGGAAGTCGGTGATCCTTCACGAGTTCGACGCCCGACGGGTCCTCGAAGCCGTCGACGAGGAGCGGGCCACTCATCTCTTCGTGGCCTCACGCATCTGGCGGCAGCTGCTCGAGGAGTCCCGGGAGATGGACGATTTCGACGGTTCGTCGCTCGAGCTCGGCGTCTACGGCGCCGCGCCGATGCCACCGTCGCTGCTCGAGGAGTGCATCGAGACGTTCACCGAGGACTACGCTACGGCGTACGGAATGACGGAGATGGGTCCGTGTGCGACGTTCATCCTTCCTTTCGAGGTCCGGGAGCACTTGGAGAGCGTCGGTCGCGCCGCGCCGAACCACGAAGTACGCATCGTCGAACCAACCGAGAACGAGGATCCGAACGATCCCGTCGGTCCGGAGGACACGGTCGAGACCGGCCAGACGGGCGAGATAATCCTCCAGGGGCCGCCGATGATGGAGAAGTACTGGAACCAGCCGGAGAAGACGGCGGATGCGATCCGCGACGGCTGGTTCTTCACGGGCGACGCCGGGTATCTCAACGAGGACGGGTACCTCTTCCTCGTCGATCGGATCGACGATATGATCATCAGCGGTGGCGAGAACATCTATCCGACGGAAGTCGAGAACGTCCTCTATCAGCACGATGGCGTCGCCGAAGTTGCGGTAATCGGCGAGGAGGACGACCAGTGGGGTGAGCGCGTCGTCGCCTACGTCGTTCCGGACGGCGACGTGACTGCGAACGAACTCGATGCGTTCTGTAGGGACAGTAACGACCTCGCCGAGTTCAAACGGCCGCGGCAGTACGAACTCCGGGACGAACTCCCGCGCAACCCCAGCGGCAAAATCCAGAAGTACAAACTCCGCGAAGAGAACTGACCACAGATGGCAGTGTACTAACAGCTGGTGACGGACTGCAACGAACGAGCGAACACCGATCAGTCGGACGGTCTCGTCCCCTTGTTCCGCTCGTTCATGTACTCGAGCGCCGCGTCGAACCCCTCAGTCGCCGCGATGCGGTAGTACTCCTTCCCGTACTCCGTATGGTGACCGAGCGCGTCGAACAATTCTCCGAACGTGAACATCGGTTTCGCGCCTTGCATCTCAGCGGTGCCGTTGAGTACCTGCTTGAGTATACGAACGTTGTTCCCGGGCATCTTTCGTATCTCCTCGACCTCCGCACGGACGACGTCCTCGAGTCTATCCCGTGGAACGACGCGGTTGATCATGCCCAGTTCCCGCGCTCGCTGCGCGCCGACGATCTTCCCGGAGAGTAGCAACTCTTTCGCCTCGTGAAGGTTCATGACGAACGGGTAGATCAGCGTCGGCGGAACGCCCGCCATCCGCAGCCCTGGATACCCGAACTCCGCGCTCTCGGTTGCGATCACGATGTCACTCGCCATCGCCAGGTCGCTGCCCCCGGCGAGACAGTAGCCGTCGACGGCGGCGATTACGGGCTTGTCGCACTCCCAAACGGCGTGGACGTGCTCGGTCGCGGCGTCGAACTCGTCGAGGAGATCGTCGATCGACGGAACCGGGTTGGATTCGTCCCCCTGTGGGGTGATATCGTAACCGGCCGAAAACGCCTCCTCCCCCGCACCTCGGAGGACGATCACCCGCACTTCGTCGTCGGACTCGGCTCGAGCGATCGCCTCGACGAGTTCTTCGATCAAGTGATCGTTCAGCGTGTTCAACGAGTCGGGGCGGTCGAGTGTGACGTGCGCCGTTGCTCGATCGGAATCGACGGTGTATTCGATGCTCGATGTCACGTGGAGTGTCACCACGTACGCGGTTAAACGCTTTTCGCGGCCCGGAACGCGGGCGACCGATCGGCGTACCGGTCACTCATCTGATGGCGCGTCTTCGACCGTTCGACGTCACCTTCCGTGAACCGCAGTTATATGCCACCAGCGTCCGATCAAAACGATATGCGCGCCGCAGCGTTCACCGGATTCGGTAGTCCGGAGCACGTGACGATCGAATCGTTCGACGATCCCGAACCGGGTCCTGAAGAGGCAGTCCTCGAGGTCGAGGCCTGCTCGATCAACCACCACGACCTGTGGATCCTCAACGGCGACTTCCGGGTCGACGAGGAGGACCTCCCGTACGTGGCCGGCATGGACGTTGCAGGAACCGTCTCGGCTGTCGGCGACGACGTCGAAGGTGTCAAGGTCGGGGAACGGGTGCTCCTCTGTCCGAACCAGACGTGTGGTTCCTGTCGGTTCTGCCGGGAGGGGCCGGAGAGCTACTGCGAGCGATTCAGTCTCTATCACGGCGGGTTAGCGGAGTACGCGACTGTTCGAGCCGATCGGCTGATCCCGCTCTCGGACGCCGTCGAACCGGCGGATGCGGCGGCGCTTCCCGTCTCGTACATGACGGCGTTTCGAATGCTCGACGAAGCGGAGGTTGGCCCCGGCGACCTCATCTTCGTGCCTGGGGCGACCGGCGGTGTCGGCGTCGCGACCGTTCAGCTCGCGGATATCCTCGGTGCGCGGACGATCGGCACGTCGACGTCCCGCGAAAAACTCGATCGACTCGAAGCGTTCGGCGCCGACCACGTTGTCGAGTCCGGCAACCCCGATACGATCCGAGATGCCGTCCTCGAGGTCGGCCGTGTCGATGCGACGATCAACCACCTCGGCGGCCCCTTCTCCGAGGTCGGGCTGAACGTTCTCCGCCGCGGCGGACGGATGGTGATCTGCGGACAGACGGCAGGTCCAACCTCGACGCTCACGCTGGGGGATCTCTTCCTGAATCAGAAGCGGGTCATCGGAAGCACGATGGGGACCCAACGCGACCTCGAGCGACTCGTCGACCTCGTCGAAAACGGCCGACTCGAGCCGGTCGTCCACGAGCGCTACCCGCTCGCGGAAACCGATCGCGCGTTCGCCGATATGGCCGATCGCGAGACAGTCGGAAAGCTGGTCGTGGAGCCCGGGCGCTAACGCTCAGGCGAGTTCGCTCTTCAGGACCTTTCCAGTCGGGTTCCGCGGCAGTTGGTCCCGGAACTCGACCTCGCGGGGCTTCTTGAACCCAGCCAGGTTCGACTCAACGTGGCCGACGACGTCGTCCTCGGTCAGCGCACCCCCGTCTTCGGGGACGACGACGGCCTTCACTCGCTCGCCCCACTGGTCGTCGGGGACGCCGACGACCGCGACCTCGTCCACGCCCTCGAGTTCGTGGAGGACCTCCTCGATCTCAGCGGGGTGGACGTTCTCACCGCCGGTGATGATCATGTCGTCGGCTCGGCCGACGAAATGGACGAAGCCATCGTCGTCGATCCGAACGAGGTCGTCGGAGATGAACCAGCCGTCGTCGAACACCTCTGCGGTCTTCTCAGGCATCCCGTAGTACTCCTTGAACACCGTCGGACCGCGGTACGCGATCCGCCCGATTTCGCCAGGGTCGACCTCGTCGCCGGTTTCGTCGACGACCTTGACTTCGACGTTGATGATCGGCCGACCCACCGTTTCGGGTTTCTCGAGGACGTTCTCCGGACGCAGCATCGTCGTCGAGGGAGACAGTTCAGTCTGGCCGAAGACGTCGTAGAGCTTGCAGTCGAAGGTCTCGATGATCTCCTTCTTGAGCGATCGCTCGGACGGCGCCGCACCGGTCATGTAGTGCTCGAACTGCGAGAGATCGTACGCCCCGGGATCGGCCCCGAGCACCGCGCGACTCATCATCGGGACCATGAACGATGCCGTCACCGACTCCTCCTCGAGAATCGAGAGGACCGACACCGGCTCGAAGTCGTCGACCAGGATCGTCGTTCCGCCGACGTAAAACGCCATCATGAACAGCCCGAGTGCGGCGATGTGGAACAGCGGCGTCACGACCATAAATCGGGCGTCCCGGGAGAGGTTTACTTCGTAGAGTGAGTTCTCCGCGGCCTGAACGATGTTGTCGTGAGTGAGCACGCACCCCTTCGGCTTCCCGGTCGTTCCGCTCGTGTACATGATGGCTGCGTCGTCGTATCGGGACGGGACGACCTCGACGGGATCGGCGGACGCGCCGCTCCGAACCGCCTCGTAGTCGTTCGCGAAGTCCGGCGTCGATTCGCCGACGTACAGGTACTCTCCGACGGACGCGTCGAACTCCTCGTGGACGCCGGTGATCGCCTCGCGACCCGCCTCGTCGAAGATACACAGCGTCGCGTCGCTGTCCTCGAGGACGTAGCTCACCTCACCGGCCTTGAACCGGTGGTTGATCGGTACCGGCAGGGCGCCGAGTTTCATCGCCGCGAGATAGCTCTCGACGGTTTCGATCCGATTCCCCGTGTACGTCGCGACGGTGTCGCCCGCTTCGATTCCCCGGTCGGCGAGCGCGTTCGCGAGGCGGTCGATCCGACGGTTGAACGCCTCGAATGTCACGGTTTCGGTCCGCTCGCCGCCCTCTCGTTGTACGATCGCCTCGGCGTCCGGCTGGGTTCTCGCGTTCCGTTCCGCGAGGTAGCCGACGGTAAGCCCGTTCATACGCTGGTAGACGATAACATCCGACAAAAGAGTATGGTTCAGTCCAGACGCCTGTTGACGCCGAGGACCGCGCTACTTCGCCGGAGCGGTTGATCTACAGCGCCTCGAGGTCGATCTCCAGATCGTGGAGGATCGGATCCGTCTCTCGAGCGATCTCGTGGTCCATCAGGACCGCGCAGTTCGGACAGTAGAACCGGCGGAACTCGAGTCCGTGATTCTCCCCGAGGATGTCGGCGGGCGCGTCGAACGCGGGGCCGATCTCCTCGACGGGAGACGTTTCCATCGCACAGTACTCCTTGAAGTTCCGATCGGCGTCACAGAGTTCGTGACCGCACTCGCGGCACGAGAAGACGCGCGCATCGGGTTCGAGTTCGAGGTATTCGTGGACTTCCATCTCAGTTCTCCGCTGGGATCGTGCTGTTCGCGAGTCGTTCGTCGCGCAGTTCGTCTCGCCGGTCAGCTGTCGCATCGAGGTCGGACACGATTCGTCCGCCCGCCTCCGTCAGCACCACGCCGTAGGTGTCGGCGGCGACCGACTCCGAGACGTATCCGTTCCGGACGTCTTCGGCAACGTCCTCCGGATCGCGTTCGAGCGGGTCGCCGTATCCCGGCGACCCCGCGGTCCGGACCTCCCAGATGTCGTCGGGTTCCTGCGTGTCGTAGGACTTCGAGGGCAGTTTCGCCACTGCTCCCTCGGCGTCGGTCGCTCGCTCGGGAATCTCCCCGGCCTCGAGGCGTGATTCGATGTCCGAATCGCGGACGATTCTAGGGCGAAGCGTGGCGCCCGGCTCACCGGAGACGCCGCGCGAGAGCGGCACCGCCCCGCCAACGCCGGCGAGCACGTTCTCGATCTGCGACGTGTTGTGAGGGATCCAGCAGTAGTGCATCCCGACGCCGCCGCGGAACTCGCCGGCACCCCCGGAGTCGGGAACTTCGTCCCGGTAGAGGTACAGGATCGGGTAGTCCTGTTCGTTGTGCTCCATGTTCGGGATCGGCGCCTTCGGGGCCCAGTAGGCTCCGCCGGTGTCGATGCCGTCCTTGTGAGGAGAGGCACCGACGCCGCCGAGACCCATGCAGTCGAGGTTCATCGTCCCGAACTCGTCGCCCCACTGGTCGATACCGGCCTGTGCGACGGCGCCCGATGACTCGTGGGTTCCGTTGATGATGTCCCGCTTGTGTTCGTCGGAGGACGCGAGCATCCGAGCGACGACGTCGTTGATGAGACAGATAGCGAACTCGATGCCGATCTGCCCGCCGGTCGAGACGGCCGAGGGCCACTCGGCGTGGGTGAACGTGCCGGGCGTCGTCTCGATATCGATGTGTCGCAGCGCGCCGCCGGCGACCCACATCGCGTCATACATCATCATCGGGTTCAACACGCTCATGATCGCGGTCCGGAATCCGGCGTACGTGAGGTTCATCGCACCGGCCTCGTCTTCCGTTCCCTCGTTCGTGAACGTGAGCGTGTCACCCTCCTTGGTCAACTGCACCTGGCCTACGTAGAGGTCGGTATCGCCCGTCTGCGACCCGTCCATGTATCCGCGGGCGCGCCACGTGCCGTCGGGAATCGTCTCGAGCTTCTCGGTGAACGACCGCTCCGCGTCGTCGAGCACGTCGCGCATAACGCCCTTGACGGTCGACGCACCGTACTCGTCGACGACCTCAGTCAGGCGGTCGCGGGCGACGTTGACGCCGGCCAGCTGTGCGTTGAAGTCGAGACCCACCATCTGCGGGAGCCGCGACTGGCGTAGATAGAGCTGTCGGAGGTCCTCGCGACGTTCACCGCCTTCGACGATCTTAATGGGCGGAATCGGCGACGGTTCGTGGAAGACGTCATCAGCACCTGGACAGAAGCTGCCGGGATCGATACCGCCGATGTCGTACTGATGGAGCGTGTTGACGACCCAGGCGAAGAGCTCGCCGTCCTCGAAGACCGGAGCGATGAAGTGGACGTCGGGCTGGTGGGTCGCACCGATCCAGGGGTCGTTCGCAAGGAACACGTCCCCGGGCTCGATTCCGGGATTGTCCGAACGATTCTCGAGGATCCACTTGACCTGTAGCTCCGCGATCGGCGAGAAGAACTGAATGTACGGCCCCTGAAAGATGACCTCGCCGTCCTCGGCGAGGATGGTCGGGTTGAAGTCCTGCGCGTAGTAGGCGACCGGCGACCCGGAGACGTTCTCTAGGGTCTGGCCGTGCTCTTCGTTGATGCTGTACAACCGATGCCTGAGGACTTCGTGAGTGACGGGGTCAATATCATCGTTGGCTTTCGCGTGCAGCGAGAGGCTCGGATGAACGTCGAGCTCCTCGTCAGGTACGTATCCGCTCGTGAAGTCCTCCCAAATGTCGGAACCGGTGTGCTGGCTGTCACTCATTGGTGATCACGTAGTTGTTGAGGTGGTCGATCTCGCAGCGATCGCCGGGCGGAATCGCGATCGTCGTATGCTCCATGGCGACGACGGCCGGGCCGTCGAGACGTGCGCCCGGGCCGACGTCGTCGTCGTGGTACCGCGGTGTCTCGACAAACCGGCCCTCGTCGGGCCAGTACACATCGGTCGTCCGTCGCGGTTCGGGCTCGTCATCCGCCATGGACGTCTCGAGGTCCGGCTTGACCGTCTCACCGTACCCATCACAGCGGATCGTGACGAGTTCGAAGCCGGACTCGCTGTAGCCCGCCCCCTCGCCGTATCGGTCCTCGTAAGCGCGCTCGAATCGGTCGATGACCGCGTCCATATCGTCCTCGTCGAGCGTTCCATTCGGGACTGGAACCGACAGTTGATGGACCTGCGCCTGATAGCGGAGGTCCGCATACCGGTCGACGTCGATCTCGTTGTCGTCGAACCCCTCATCGCGGAGGTCGCTCCGGACGTCGTCCTCGAGGCTCCGAAACTGGGCCGTAATCGCCGACGGATCGAACGGTGCGGATCTGATGTCCGAGATCTCCTCTCGGTGAAGGACGTCCGACGACGAGACGCCGACCGCCGACCAGACCGACGCGGTCGAGCCGCCGGGGATCACGACCTCGTCGATACCGAGCTGGGGGGCCAGCGAGGGCACGTGTAGCGGTCCCGCGCCACCATAGGCGTACATGACGAAGTTCCGCGGGTCGTGGCCCTCGTTGACGGTCCGCTGTCGGATCATATCGGCCATCTTCGCGTTGGCGATTCGGACGATTCCGCTCGCAGCTTCCATGACGTCCATGCCGAGATCGTCGGCGACTGGCTCGACGGCGCCACGCGCCCGGTCGACGTCGAGCGTCATGCGGCCGCCGAGGAAGTCCTCCTCGTCGAGGAAGCCGAGCAGCAGGTCCGCGTCCGTCACCGTCGGTTCGGTACCGCCCTGGCCGTAGCAGGCCGGTCCGGGGTCGGCCCCCGCCGACTGCGGTCCGACTTGCAGTCGGTCGGCCCGGGTATCGGCTGTGGCGATGGAGCCCCCGCCGGATCCGATCGACTCCGTCGTGATCGTCCGCATCATATATTCATACTGGTTGATCACGTTCGTCGGCTCGGTCAGCGGCTCGCCGTCGGTGAGCAGCCCGATGTCGAAACTCGTGCCGCCCATATCACCGGCGATGACGTCGTCGTGTCCGAGCTGTTCGGCGAGGTACTGACAGCCGATCAGTCCGCCGACCGGTCCGGAATCGATCGTCCGAAGAGGCTCGTCGACCGCGTCCTCGGCCGACATCACGCCACCGCCGGACTGCATGACCAGCAGCGTCCCATCGTAACCGACTTCCGCCAGGCGGTCGTCGATCTTCCGAATGTACTCGGCGGTCGTCGGCCCGATGTAGGCGTTGATGGCCGTGGCGGCAGTTCGTTCGTACTCGCCCCACTTCGGGATGAGTTCCGACGATTGGGTGATGAACGCGTCGTCGAGCTCCTCCTCGAGAATGGCCGCCATTCGATCCTCGTGCGAGGCGTCCAGGAACGACCAGAGAAAGCTGATCGCTACCGAATCGACGCCCTTGTCGGCGAGCTCGCGAGCAGCTTCGCGGGCGCGGTCCTCGTTGAACTCGACGACCGTCTCGCCCATACAGTCAATTCGTTCGTCAATGCCCTCAACACGGCGTTTGGGGACGATGGGGTCGGGTTTCGTCGACTCCTGAAACCGGAGCACTTCCTCGGTCGGAAGTCCCGTCGACCGCCCCGCGGCGGCCCGCATGATGAACAGGACATCCTCGGCACCGCGAGTCGTGACCAGTCCTGCGCGGGTCCCCTCCCCCTCGATGATGGCGTTGGTCCCGACGGTCGTCCCGTGGGAGACGAGGTCGGTGTTCGACAGCAGGACCTCGAGCGATACGCCCAACTTCTCCGCTGCGACTTCCAGGGAGTTGAAAAATCCCCGTGAGAAGTCGTCCGGCGTGGACGGGGCTTTTGCCTCCGTCACCGCTCCGTCGTCGTCGATGACGACAGCGTCGGTATGGGTACCGCCGGTATCGACGTTGCATAGGTATCCCATAGCGCATGCTATCGAACAGAATGCGGCGTGAAAAGCGTTCGCCTCGCCGAGACCGTAACGCCCGACCGACTCGTCGGTGCTCTCCGAATTGGGCTCAGAACCCGGTTCGGACGTACGAATGAAAGAGATGCGAACTGACGGCGGCTTTCATCGGTCAGGGGCGTCGGACAGAGTATCCAACTCGAGCCAGTTATTGGTGCGCCCGGTCCCGTAGGCGTACGGAAGGAACGATTCGGGGTCGACGGTGGTCACGTTCTCCTGCCTCGAGTGGAGGTTCGCTTCGGTGTACGCCGCTCCCAGAATCTCCTCGATCTCGAGTTCGCCGAGGGGATTGTCGGGACCCGTTCCCAGCGAAAGCGAGCCAGATCCGGATTCGTACGCGTGAAGGTCGGTGTCTAGCGTGACGCGGACCAGCGTCGGATCGAACTGGAACCCCCGCCCGGTTGCGTCAGGGAGCGATTTGTAGTGGTAGATCGTCTGCGGGTTCGGATCGGGCTGGTGTTCCGTTTCCATGGTTGCGTCTATCTCGATGAGCGACTCGCCGCTCCGGGACACCCGTCCTCTCACCTCGTTTCCGCTCCGCTCGAGCGAGATGGTGGCCTTTTTCTTCGGTTCGCCGAACAGCTCCCGTCCCCACGTGATCGCGGCTTCGGTCGACATCGGCATTGTAAGACAGTACTCGCCGACGTGACCGTCGTGATGAGCCCGCACGTAGACGCCAGCCCCGAGGAACGAGCCGACGCAGTTACTGCGTCCGACGTCGACGACGTCGACCCGTACCACCGGCTCCTCGGTCGGCTCCAAACCGGGCGGGAGGATGCGGTCGACTATCGACTCTCGAGTACGGAACTGGATCGCTACCTGCGTCGCGTCGTAAAATCTGTTCTCCGCCATTCGCTCCTGAATCGCTTCGATTTCGTCTTCCGATCTCACGAATCCGGACATGGTCGGCGGTCATCGGCACGGATATTAACGGTTTGGCTCGTCAGGACCCTGTAGGGTCGGTACGCAATTTTCTGCTGTCTCCATTCCACGCGTTCGGAGACGAACGCGACCTCAGCACTCACCCGAACGCTAATGTATCACGTCGGAATGTCACTACGTATGGACTTCCGGATCCCGGAGCAGCTCCAGCAGTTGCTCGACGAGATAGACGCGTTCATCGAAGACGAAATCGAACCGCTCCAGCAAGAGCACGAACGATTCTTCGATCACCGCCGCGAGGACGCGCGCACAAACTGGGAGGATGGCACGCCGACGGCCGAGTGGGAGGCGCTACTCGAGGAGATGCGCCGTCGCGCCGATGAGGCGGGACTGTACCGGTACATGCTCCCGGAGGAGTACGGCGGGCGAGACGGGAGCAACCTCGGGATGGCGGTGATCCGAGAACACCTCGCGAGGAAGGGGATCGGCCTCCACAATGTCTTGCAGCAGGAGGCGGCCGTGGTCGGGAACTTCAACGTGCCCGAACTGCTAATCGAGTTCGGTAGCGAGGAGCGGAAGGAGCGCCACCTCGAGGACTTAATCACCGGCGAGACGACCGCAGCGTTCGGCCTGACAGAACCGGAGCACGGTAGCGACGCGACGCACATGGATACGACCGCCGAGAGGGACGGCGACGAGTGGGTGATCAACGGAGCAAAGCGGTACAACAGCGGGATGCACACCGCTGACTACGATGTCGTCTTCGCTCGCACCGACGGCGACGACGGCGATCACGAGGGCATCACGGCGTTCTGGGTCCCGACGGATACGGACGGGCTAGAGGTCGACTACTTCCACTGGACGTTCAACATGCCTACGGACCACGCCGAGGTGACCCTCGACGACGTCCGCGTCCCCGAGGACGCGATCCTAGGTGAGGAGGGGAAAGGGCTCCAGCAGGCGTCGTACTTCGTCCACGAGGGCCGCATCAGGCAGGCCGCCTCGAGCGTCGGGGCGGCCCAGTACTGCGTCGACCGGGCCGTCGAGTACGCGAAGGAGCGCCACACATGGGACGAACCGCTCTCAAAGCGACAGGGAATCCAGTTCCCGCTGGCCGACCTGCACACGGAAGCCGAGATGGTGCGAAACCTCGTCTACAAGACGGCGTGGCAACTGGACGAGGACAGTCAACAGAGCGTCAGCGATAAGGTATCGATGGCGAACTACCGTGCGAACCTACTGGCCTGCGACGCCGCCGACAGGGCGATGCAGGTCCACGGCGGGAAGGGGTATACCCGCCACGAACCATTCGAACACATCTACCGGCACCATCGGCGCTACCGGATCACCGAGGGCTCGGAGGAAATCCAGAAACGCAACGTCGCCGGCCACCTCTTCGGCTACCTCGGGTAGCGAGACGGAGCCAACCCGCAGTTATTTGTAACGGTCGCGTAATATACCACGGTATGCCATACCTCGATCCGGAGCTCATACTGGACCGATTCGCCACGTTCACCCGCGAGGAAATCCGACCCGCTGTCGACGATGGCGTCGACGAGTTCGTCCACGCCCAGGTCGGTTCGATGGCGTCGACGCTCCAGTTCCTCGCAGGGGAGATCGACGGACGGGAGACGGCCGTTCGTGACCAACGTCGTGCCCTTGACGAGTGTCTGGACGAACTCGAGGCGGTCCTCGAGCGGAACGAGATCGATTCGACTGCGGTACGCACTGCGGTCGACGGTGCCCGCGACGACGTTGCCGGCGCGGACGAACCGACACGAACCCTCGAGGAAACGCTCCTGCCCGCCGCCGACGACGTACTGACCGCGATCGATCGGGAACTCGACGGGGAGCGGGCCGCACTCGCCCGTCGACCGATGTACGACTTCCTGCGAACGCGCGTTGACCGACAGCTGCATCTCCTCGGTCGAGAGGGTGAGGAATGACTGAGTTTTCCTCCGACGCTCTCGAAGAGTACCTCTCAGGGTCGTTCACAGACGGACCGGTGTCCGTCGACGACGTCGTCGCACACACCGAGGGGTGGTCCCGAGACACGGTATCGTTCACGGCCCACTACCGCGAGAACGGCGACGACCAGTCCGATCGACTGGTCCTGCGGGCCGAGAACGAACTCCAGCACGACGCCGACAATGCGGCCCTGCCCGGGAACGACATCGAGACGGAATACGAAACGGTGGCGGCAGCCCAGGACGCCCCTGTCCCTGTGCCGCGGGTTCGCTGGTTTGACGCGGACGGCGGCCCGTTCGATCGCGGACTCTTCGTCATGGACCACCTCGAGGGTGAACCGCCGATCACGTGGGATCCGCGGGATCGACAGGAATTGTACGATGCGTGGGATTCCTCAGACCGCAAGCTCCCCGACCAGTTTGTCGACGCCGCAGCGGGAGTGCACTCGATCGACGGTGCGGCGGTCCCGGGGATCGAGGACGTACCGGCCGACGAGGTGGTCTCACGCGAGATCGACCGCTGGGAGGAGCTCTACCGGACTGCCGAGCTGAAACGGGAGCCGGCGGTCGAGGAGGCGATCCGCTGGTTCCGCGCGAACGAACCGACGGTCCCGGAGACGACGCTGATTCACGGTGACTTCCGGATTGGTAACGCTCTCGTCGACGGTGACGAAATCACTGGACTCCTCGACTGGGAGTTCGCCCGCGTTGGCGATCCGCTGTTCGATCTCGGCTACGCGAGCACCCGATACTTCGCTGGAAAACTCGTCGAGCCGATCGAACGACCCGAACTCGCCTGTTCGCTGCTCGAGCGGGAGTGGTTCTACGACGAGTACGAACGCCGGACGGGACGGACTGTCGATCGGGAGCGCGTCCGATACTGGCAGGCCTTCTCCGCGTTCGTTATGCTGACGATCTGCTGTTGGGGCGCCCACCAGTACAAGACAGGGTCGAGCGACGATGTCCGCAACGCCTGGTTCCAGTATCCGATTCCGGGACTGATCGAGGACCTCCTCGAAATAATCGAAGGCGACCGGCTCTGATCTCGATCGACGCGAGCGCGCAACTCCGACGCGTAACTCGGCCGTCAGCATTCCTCGCCTGGATGCCCGAAAATCCCGATAGCGTTGCCTCGACCGCCCAGTTGAATCCTGTTACCAGACCACAACATATATCGGACCGTCCGTGGACGCCCCTAACGGACGATATATGCACACACTTGGCATAGATATCGGCGGGACGTTCACCGACTTCACGCTGGTCGATCAGCGGTCGGGCGATGTCACCGTCGACAAGGAGCCGACGACGCCGGCGAACCCGGCCGAGGGCGCCCTAACCGGCGCCAGTCGAATACTCGACGAGAACGGCGTCTCGTTCGACGATATTGACAGCGTCATCCACGGTACGACGCTGGTCTCGAACACGCTCATCGAGGGCACGGGGGCGACGACGGGACTGCTCACGACCGCCGGGATCCGCGACACGCTCCAGCTCCGTCGCGGGTCGCGCTACGACATGTTCGATTGGGAGATGGAGTACCCCGATCCGCTGGTCCCCCGGCAGCGTCGCCTCGAGTTGAACGAACGGCTGGACGACGACGGCGAGGTCGTCGAACCGCTCGACCGCGAGGAGGTACGCGAGCGGGTAGGAACGCTGGTCGAGGATCACGACATCGACTCGATAGCGGTCTCGCTATTGCACTCCTACGAGTCCGACGTCCACGAGCGAGCCGTGGCGGAAGTCATCGACGATGAGTATCCCGATCTGAACGTCTCGCTATCCGCCGACGTCGTTCCGGTCATCAGGGAGTACGAGCGAACCTCGACGACAGTCATCAATGCGTACGTCGCGCCGGTGGTGGCGGACTACCTCAGCTACCTCCAGTCGGAGTTGCAGTCTGAGGGATTCGCAGGTGAAGTGTACATGATGACGTCGTCCGGCGGCGTCGTCGACGTGCGGACGGCGAAGGCTGAGCCGGTTCGCCTCGTCGAGTCCGGTCCGGCAGCGGGCGTCCTCGCATCGCGCATCTTCGGTGAGAAACACGGGAACGACGACGTGTTCTCGTTCGACATGGGCGGCACCACCGCGAAGGGATCGATCGTCGAAGACGGCGACATCCGGATGAAGTACGCCGCCGACGTCGCTCGGGTCCACCGGTTCAAGGAGGGCAGCGGCTACGACCTCATCTCGCCGCTGATCGACCTCACCGAGATCGGCGCAGGCGGCGGCTCGATCGCCTCGGTGAACGACGTCGGACTCGTCGAGGTCGGCCCCGAGTCCGCCGGATCCGATCCCGGCCCCATCTGTTACAATCAAGGCGGCGAGGAGCCGACGGTGACGGACGCGTCGCTCCTGCTCGGCTACCTCAACCCCGAGAACTTCTACGGCGGCCGTATGGACCTAGCCGCGGAGAAAACCGAGACCGTCTTCGCCGAAGAGCTCGCGGACCCACTCGAGGTTTCGGTCACCGAGGCCGCGTGGCGGGTATTCGAAGTGGTAAACGAAAACATGGCCACGGCGTTCCGCCGCTACGCTGCCTCCCGTGGGATCGACACTCGCGGGCTCTCGATGACGGCCCTCGGCGGGGCTGGTCCCTCGCACGCGTTCCGCGTCGCCCGAAAGCTTGGCATCGACGAGGTCGTCTGCCCGTACGGTGCGGGCGTCGGCTCATCGATCGGCCTCACCGAAGCACCGCGCATGTACGAGGCCAACTCGACGAGCCAGGCTGTTCTCGCGTCGCTCACGGCCGAGGACTTCCGACAACAGTTCGAGTCGCTGCGCGAGGAGGCCGCGTCCGTCCTCGAGCGGGCCGGCATCGATCCCGACGCGACCGAGGCATCTCTCAGCCTCGACATGCGCCACGTCGATCAGGGCCACGAGATCAAGGTCCCCCTCGAGGACTGCGATATCGGCGACGTGACTCCTGATGTCGCCCTGGAGGCGTTCGAGCGCACCTATCGAGAGACGTTCAACCGCGAAACGCTGGAGTTCCCCGTCGAGGTGCTCACCTACCGACTCGAACTCAGAGAGGAGGCAGGAACCGGCGAAACAGCACAGCTCACCGCTCCCGAAGGCGGGAGCGCCGAACCTGACAGCCGCGACGTCTACTTCGGTCCCGACTACGGGACCGTCGCGACCGACGTCTACCACTGGGACGGCCTCGATGCGGGCCGGACGGTGGACGGTCCCGTCGTCGTCGAGGCCGACCAAACGACGGTCGTCGCCGACCCGGACTCGACGCTGACCGTGGCAGACGACTACGACATCACCATCGAACTATGACCGAGACAGATAACACCGAGACGACCGATTCGGCGGGGTTGGAGACACAGGTCCTGTGGAACCGACTCCAGGCGACCGCCGACGAGATGTACGACGCGACCGAACGGCTGGCGTACTCCTTCTCCATCAGGGAGGCGGCAGACGCCTCAACGGCGGTGATGACCGCCGACGGCGACGCGATCGGACTCTCCGACCAGTCCGTCCCCGTTCTCTCGGGGGCACTCTCTCGGACGACGAGGTTAATCCTCGAGGATCACTTCCCGCCGGAGACGCTGGAACCAGGTGACACGATAATCACGAACGATCCCTGGATCGGCGGCGGCCACCTCTCGGACGTGGTCGTGCTGAACCCCGTCTTCCACGACGACGACCTCGTCGCGATCGTAGGGAGCCTCGGTCACACCGATGACGTAGGCGGGAACCGCGGCGGCTGGTCGACCGACGCGGAGCAAGTCTACGAGGAGGGAATTCTGATTCCGCCAACGAAGCTCTACGAGGCCGGCGAGCGAAACGACGCGATCGACGACGTCATCCGGAGCAACGTCCGGATCCCGCATCAGGCGATGGGCGACCTCGAGGCGCTGCGGTCGGGGAACACGGTCGGCGAGGAACGCGTTCGCGAAATCGTCGACGAACGAGGCGCGGACACGTTCGACCGCGTCGCCGACGAGATCGTCGATCGCACCGAGCGTGCGCTCCGCGAGCGACTCGCCGACCTCCCGGACGGCACCTACGAGGACTCGATCGAGTTCACCATCGCCGACCACGACCTCGAGATACGGGTTGCCGCGACGATCGACGGCGACGCACTCGAGGTCGACTTCGACGGGACGTCGGCGCAGGTCGACGGCGGGATCAACTGTCCGTTTGGAAACATCGTCACGATTACCGAATACATCGTGAAGTGCATGCTCGTTCCGGACCTGCCCAACGCCGAGGGATTCTTCCGACCGATCGAGGTGACTGCGCCCGAGGGATCGATCCTCAACTGCGATCGACCGAAGGCGACAATGGGACGTCACCTTACCTACTCGCGGGCGGAGGACGCGCTCATCCGGGCGCTGGGACAGGTCGTCCCCGAATCGGCGCTCTCGGAGATGGCGGGGATCCAGCTCGCACCCTTCTCGGGTGCCGACGAGAACGGCGAGGAGTTCATCGCCGTCGGCGGGACGGCCGGGGGGATGCCCCCCAGCGCCACCAAGGACGGCATTCCGGGCGTCTACTTCCCGTACAACGGACAGAACACCCCGATCGAAATATTCGAGCGGTACAGTCCCATCCGCTGGGAGGAGACCGCACTGGTCCCCGACACGGAGGGCGCCGGCGAACACCGCTCCGGACCGGCGATGCGGACGTCGTACCACAACCCGACTGATCACCCCGTCTACTTCGCGCTCACGTCCGGTCGTACCGACCGCGACCCCTCGGGCTTCCGCGGGGGCCGGTCGGGGAAACGGGCGACGACGAACTCCTCGGACGAGAACAAGGAGGTTCCACCGAACGGTCCCGGAACGCTCGAGCCCGGCGAGACGCTCACGCTCGTCTCCGCGACACCCGGCGGGTTCGGCGATCCGGAGGACCGTGACCCCGATCGCGTCGCTGCGGACGTCGAGAAGGGCCTGATCACGGAAGAACGCGCCCGCGAGGTCTACGGCTATGATCCGGCCGACGACTCATGAAGTTCGGCGGGTTCGTCGCCACCGATTCGATCGACGACGCGACCGAGTACGCCCGGTCCCTAGAGCGGTGGGGCTGGAACGCCCTCTGGGCCATCGACTCCCAGCAACTCTACACCGATCTGTACGTCACGCTCACGGCGTGTGCGACGGTCACCGATGAGCTTACGCTCGCGCCCGGCATTACGAATCCGAAGAGTCGACACCCGTCGGTGACGGCTAACGCCGTTGCCTCCCTCGACCAATTCTCCGAGGGCCGAGCAGTACTCGGTGTCGGAGCCGGCGACAGTGCAGTCTACTCGGTCGGCAAACGACCGGCTTCCGTCGACGAGCTAGCAGAGAGCGCCGAGAAAATGCGGCGTCTGCTTCGCGGGGAAGAGGTCACGCTCGGCGGAGAGCCGTTCCAGCTCGAGTCACGACAGCGCGACGTCGACGTCTACGTGGCCGCCGAAGGGCCGAAGACGCTGCGAGCGGCCGGTGAGGTCGCCGACGGCGTCATCTTCGGAGGTGGTCCGAACCCCGAGACAGTCGCGGAGCTGGGACTGGCGAACGTCCGCCGAGGAGCCGAGCACGCCGGACGGTCGCTCGACGAGCTCGATATCGTGACGCTCACGCCGACCTGCGTGGCCGAGAGCCGGGCCGACGCGGTCGAGAAGCTGAAGCCGGTCATCGAACCGATCGCCTACCACAACTTCAGCTTCTCCGTCGAGGAAGCGCCGAACGACGTGCAGGCGGACCTCCGGGCGCTCGTCGACGCCCATGACATGCAGGAGCACGGCGACGAGGAAGCCGACGCACTGGACGAGATTAACGACGAAGTTTGGGAATACCTCGGCGATCGCTTCGCGGTCGCGGGACCGCCCCCGGCGTGTCGAGAGCGTCTGTGGGCGCTCGAGGAACTCGGCGTCGATCACGTCATGTGCCTGTTTCCGCCCGACCGGCGGACGGAGACAGAGCGGTTTCACGACCGCGTCCTCGCGGACACGGCCCTCGCTCCCTGAGGGAGCGTCCTACTAACTGCAGCTGTGTTCCGCGATCATCACACGGCGTCGAACGCGCGACCGGGATACTCGAGATACTCGGCGAGACGTTCGAGAAACGCGCCGGAGTCCGCGCCGTCAAGGACGCGATGATCGATCGTGAGGCTGAACGTGATCGCGCGCTCGAACGCGACCTCGCCGTCACGCTCGACGGGGATCGGCTTGCGACGGCCGAGCGCGAGGATCGCGACCTCAGGCGGGTTGATGATCGAGTAGGAGACGTCCATGTCGAAGACGCCGACGTTGGTGACGGTGAAGGTGCCACCCTGCAGGTCCGACGACGAGTGTTCGTTCTCCAGAACCGACTCGACGAGTCGCCGTCGTTCGTCGGCCAGTTCTTCGAGGTCGCGGCCCGGAACGTCGTCGATCACCGGCACCATGAGTCCCCTCTCGCTGTCGACTGCGTATCCCACGTTGACCTCGTCGATGAGACGATGTTCGCCGTCTTCGAAGTGGGCGTTGAACTCGGGGAGATCCTCGAGCGTCCGACCGACGAAGTGGAGAATCAGATCGTTCAGGGAGACATCGACGCCCTTCTCCTCGAGTCGATCCCTGACCTCTTCGAGGCGTTCGATCCCGATGTCGCGGGTTCCCATGACGTGGGGCTTCTCTCGAGCGCTCTCGCTCAGACGCTGTGCGATCGTCTTTCGAGCGCCGGTGAGTTCGCGCGACTCCGTGACGGTGAGTCCGTCGGCGGTCGTCTCGTCGCTCGCGGTCGTCGGCGGTCCGGCGGTATCGCTTCCGTCACTGCTCGCGAACTCCGTAACGTCATCTTCGGTGATCGCTCCCTGCGGTCCCGTCCCCTCGACTCGCGTCAGGTCGACACCGTCCTGCTCGGCGCGGCGCTTCGCGCGCGGCGTCGCCTTGACGTCCGTCGCGGATGCAGCATCGGTATCGGACTCATCGCCGTCAGTCCCCTCGTCCGCGCCATCCGTCGTCGATTCGCCCTCGCTTCGTTCGAGGTGGTCTTCGATATCGTCCTCAGTGATCGCACCCTGGGGTCCGGTCCCCTCGATGCCCGCGAGTTCGATCTCCTCTTTGTTGGCGCGGCGCTTCGCGCGCGGCGTCGCTTTGACGTCGACGGTCGCCGCACCCCCATCGGCCGTCGCACCGTCGGCGGATTCTGAGTCTGCCGCGCTCGCCGATTCGTCACCGCTCTCGGACCCCGTTTTGGTATCGCTGTCGTCCTCGAGTTCCGAGAGCGAGGGAACTGACTCGCCCTCCTCACCGATCACCGCGAGGGGTTTCCCCACCTCGATAGCGATCTCTTCTCCCTCCTCGACGTACTGCTCGAGCAGGACGCCGTCCGTTGGCGCTTCGATCTCGGCGCTGGCTTTGTCCGACTCGAGGACGGCGACGACGTCGCCTGCGTCGACGCGCTCGTCCGTCTCAACCTCCCAGGAGACGAGGTCGCCGTAGTCACTGAGCCCGAGCTTCGGAATTCGCACTACCTCTACCATGTTTGCTACCATGGTTCACCCATCTATTTAAAATCTCACCAACCCGATTCTACCGCTGGTGCGGGTCCGTACGACAGAGTCGCCCAATGCCTCCGCGTTCGAGAACGCGGTCGAGGGACCGACCGTTCGCCCCAGCCGTTTTATGCCATTCGGTGCTACAGGGTAGCATGAATCACGGTGTGGGATTATTCCCCGAAAGCGTCTCCGCTGCCGTATCGTTCGTGAAGTACGTCGACGACAGTCCGTACGAGAAGCTCTGGATCACCGATTCCCACCGGCTATACACGGATCCGTATGTGACGCTGGCGCAGTGCGCAGAGGCGACCGACCGGATCGAACTTTCGACCGGCGTGACCAACCCCATCACTCGTCATCCGACCGTGACGGCGAACGCAATCGCGTCGGTCAACGAAATTTCGGACGGGCGAACGACGCTCGCCATCGGCGCCGGCGACAGCGCCGTCTACTCTATCGGAAAGACGCCCGCTGGCGTCACGGAACTGGCCGATTCCGTAACGGACATTCGCGCGCTGTTCGACGGCGAAATGGTCGAATTCGATGGCGAACCGTTCGCCCTCGAGGCCGGTGAGCCACCGACGGCAGTCCACGTCGCGGCCGAAGGTCCGAAGACGCTACGGATGGCCGGCGAAGTGGGCGACGGCGTCATCTTCGGCGGCGGGACCGACCCCGAGGCGGTTGACGCCGCCTTCGAACGGATCGCCGCGGGCTGTGCCGATGCCGGCCGCTCGATCGACGATGTGACGGTCACCGCGCTCGCCCCGACGTGCGTCGCCGAGACGACCGCCGAGGCCGTCGACGAACTGCTCGACATCTTGGAGCCCATCGCGTATCACAACTTCAGCGTCTCTACCGACGACGCACCGCCGGATCTGCGTCTGGAACTCGAGCGACTGGTCGACAGACACGACATGGCCGAGCACGGCCAGTCGGACGCGGCTCCCGCCCGGTCGCTCTCGGACGATCTCAAGCGGTACCTGGGCGACCGCTTCGCGATCGCCGGTCCGCCCGAGCGCTGTCGTGACCGGATCGCGTCGCTCGCGGATCGCGGCGTCGATGCCGTGTATCACGGCTTTCCGACTCGGGACGTGCCGGGTCACGCCCGCACGTTCGCCGAGCGTGTGCTCGACGAGTGATCGCAAGCCGCCGAACCGACCGCGGGGATCGCGCGGTGCGATCCTCGCCGAACGCCGTTAGAAGAGCGACTCGATTCCGTCCGCGATTCGATCGGCAGAGGGGAGGACCTCCTGTTCGAGGGGCGGACTGAGGGGGATCGGGACGTCCTTCACGCCGATGGTCTTCGGTGGCGCGTCGAGACTGAAGAAGTCGTTCTCAACGATCTCGTTCGCGATATGTCCCTGCGTTCCGTATCGTTCGACGGTCTCGTCGACGACCACCAGCCGCCCGGTCTTCCGGACGCTCTCGGCGATCGTCTCGGTGTCGAGCGGCGCGAACGTGCGTGGGTTGACAATTTCGACGTCGGCATCAACCTCGGCGGCGGCTTCCTTCGCGCGGTGGAACATGAGCTGGGTCGCCACGACGGTGACGTCCTCGCCTTCCTCCTCAACCGCGGCTTCCCCGAGCGGGAGCGTGTACTCCTCGTCAGGAACCTCGCCTTTCGTCTCGCTCAGCATTTTGTGCGGGAGGAAGAAAACGGGGTTATCATCCCTGATGGCGCTCTTGAATAGCCCCTTCGCATCGTACGGCGTCGTTGCGGTGACGACGACCCACCCCGGAACGTTTCCGAGCCAAGAGTGGACGGACTGGGAGTGCTGTGCGCCCGCTCCGATCCCGGCGCCGGACGGGGCGAAAATGGTGAGCGGTGCCTCAATCTGACCGCCACTGACGTAGGGCTGTTTCGGGATCTGATTGAAGACCTCGTCGCCGGCCGTTGCCGCGAAATCCGCGAACTGCAACTCCGCAACGGGACGGACGCCCCCGACGGCGGCACCGAGCGCCATGCCAGCGATCCCGATTTCGGACAGCGGCGTGTTCCGCACCCGATCGCGACCGTGTTTCTCGTACAGTCCCTCCGTCTCACCGAAGTTGCCGCCGAACTCCTCGACGTCCTCCCCAAACAGAATGACGTCGTCGTCCCGCGACAGTTCCTCGTCGAGCGCTTCCGCGATCGCCTCCACGTACGTGATTTCTCTCGCCATCGTCACTCACCCTGCCCGTAGAGGGGCATTCGGTAGACATGTTCGTAGGCCGCTTCCGGTTCCGGTTCCGGACTCTCGCGAGCGAACTCGACGGCCTCTTCAACCTCCGTTTCGATGTTAGCGATCATATCTTCGATTTCGGCCTCGGTGACAACGTCGTTCTCGATCAGCCGCTCGCGGTAGTTTTCGATCGGATCTTTCTCCTCTTTGAGCCGTTCGTACTCCTCCTCATCGCGATAGGTCTCCTTGTCGCCCTCGAAGTGGGGCACCAGCCGAACGACGCGGCTCTCGATGACCGACGGACCCTCGCCGTTGCGGGCGCGTTCGATAGCGTCGGAGACCGCGCGGTACACTTCTTCCACGTCGCTCCCGTCGATGCTCTCGGTCGGCATGTTGTGCGGGATCCCGTAGTCCGAGAGGCTGTCTGGCGGAAGCGACTCGGACGGCGTCGATATCGCCCACTGATTGTTCTCGATCACGAAGACCACCGGCAGGTCCCAGTACGCGGCGAAGACGAGCGCCGTGTGGAACGAGCCGCGGCTCGTCCCGCCGTCGCCGATGGTCGTCACGGCCACGTTGTCGGTCCCCTTCATCTCCTCAGCCAACGCGAGTCCGACGGCGGGGTTCTGGCCGGAGCCGATGGTCGCCGCGTGCCCGTACAGTTTCCGATCGACGTCCGAGACGTGCATCTGGCCACCGTGACCCTTGTTCGATCCGTCGACGCGTCCGTAGAGCTCCGCCATGATCTCCGGGAGCGGAACCCCCTTCGCGATGTACTGTCCGATAAGTCGAGCACCGCCGACGGCCAACCAGTCTTCGTCTCGCATTGCGGCGCCCATCCCGACATGCGATCCCTCGTGTCCCCCGCTGAGGTGAACGAATCCCGGAATCTCACCTTCGCCGAATCGGTCCTTCGTCTCCTCCTCGAAGACGTCGATGCGAAGCATCTCCTCGAGGAAGCGCCTCGCTGTCTCGTCGTCGACGCTAATGTTTCGTGTCATTCGGTCCCACGTCTATGAGTCCCTCAGTGTTCGGCATAAAACTACCCCAACCCAGGAATAAAATGCCACGACTATCGGGTGGTACTCCTCGAGAGTGGCGTTCGGTGGACGAACCAGGAGCGGATCGGCGTTCGTGGATACTTTCTTATGAACCGACCGCGTTATCGAAATTCATGCGAGGGCTACGAGACAAGACTGCAGTCATCACTGGCGGTGCCTCCGGGATCGGCCGCGCAACGGCATACCGACTGGCTGAGGAAGGAGTCGACGTCGTCGTCACAGACGTAGACGAGGAGGGCGGCGAAGCGACCGCCGAACGGATCGAGGAGGCGGAATCGGTCGGCGGAACGGCCGAATTCCGACCGCTCGACGTCAGCGATTACGATCGGTTCGAGGAGTGTCTGATCGCCGTCGCCGAAGATCACGACGGGCTGGATATCCTGTTCAACAACGCCGGTATCGGCGAAGAACGATCCTTCCGCGAAACGACCCGGGAACACAGGGACCGATTGATCGACGTGAACCTCAAGGGCGTCTGGAACGGCTGTCACGCCGCGCTCCCAATCTTCGAGGAGGACGATGGCGGAGTCATCGTCAACACGTCCTCGATGGCCGGTTGGAAGCCAGCACCGATCACGAGCTACGCACTCACGAAGGCAGCCGTGCTCCACTTCACGCGATCCGTCGCGGGCGAACTCGCACAGTACGACGTTCGAATCAACGCCGTCTGCCCGGGGCTGATCGAGACGGCGATGACCGACGAGTGGTACTCCGAGGAGGAACAAGAGATGATGCGTCAGCAGACGGCACTCGGACGGTGGGCTGATCCTGACGAGGTCGCGTCCTGCGTCGCCTTCCTCGCTAGCGAAGACGCATCGTACGTGACCGGTCGGGCGCTGAAGGTCGACGCCGGCTACATCTGAACCGGTAGCGCAGGTCGCTCAGTTCGGAACGTCGTTCGATCGATCGCAATGGAATCAGTCGTCGGAATCGAGCGAGCCCGGTACGAAGGCGGTAGCGTCCCACGAGTTATTTCGATGTGAATATACAGCACTCCGTTACCGTACTCCGAACGCGGGGGTGACTCGAATGACAGTCATTGCGGTGGGAGAATCACTCTACAACTCCACCGCTCTCGTCAATCGTTAGCGCTGGCTTCCTCGGTTGTATCGTCGAAGTACTCCTCTTTGCGGGCAGCTTTTCTCTTCTTCCGCTGTCTCTGTGCTTCTTCGGTCATCATTTCCGTGTGCCAGTCGACGCCCTCGTCCGTCTCGAGAGTGACGGAGAGCACCTCGTCGACAGCGCCGACCCGTTCGTTGACCAGCCGAGGCGCGACAATCGTACTTGCCACCGGTCATGCGAGTGGTTCACACGCAGCCAGTAATAGTTTCTGACGCTCGACAGATAGTGGGTCGGTGACCGTCAAACAACCGCTGACGGTCATCGAGGGTTACCTTCTCCGTTAGACGCGCTCGAGGATCGTCGCGATCCCCTGCCCGAAGCCGATACACATCGTCGAGAGCGCAGTGTCCTGACCAGTGCGCTCAAGTTCGTGAGCCAACTTCGTCATGAGCATCGCCCCGGTCGCGCCCAGCGGGTGACCGTGGGCGATCGCTCCACCGTTGACGTTGACGTCCTCCCACGATGCACCGGTCTCCTCAAGCCACGCCGCGACAACCGAGGCGAACGCCTCGTTGACTTCGAACAGATCGATGTCGCCGACCGTCATGTCGGCCTTCTCGAGGACGCCCTCGGTCGCGGGGATCGGTCCCTTCAGCATCGTGATCGGGTCGACGCCGACGACTTCCGTCTGGACGATCCGGGCCATCGGATCCCAGCCGTGTTCCTCAGCGGCCTCCTCGCTGGCGATCAGCAGTGCAGCGGAGCCGTCGACGATTCCCGAGGAGTTGCCGGGATGATGGCGGCCCTCGCCTTCCTCACGGAACGACAGCGGCAGTTCGGAGAGGGTCTCGAGGTCGGTTCCGGGGCGCGGGTGTTCATCCTGTTCCACGACGACTTCTTCGCCGTCAAGTTCCGTCTCCACGGGAACGATCTGGTCGTCGTAACGCCCCTCGTCCCAGGCCTCGCCCCAGCGGCGCTGGGAGTCGACCGCAAGCTCGTCGAGTTGCTCGCGGCTGAACCCGTACTCCTCGGCGATCCGCTCGGCGCCTTCACCCTGGTGGGTCACCTCGTCAAAGTGTTCGAAGTAGGTGTCGGTGAGACTGTCGCTGCTGTCTGCCCCATCGGCACCGTCCGATCCCATCGGGACACGGGTCATGTGCTCGACACCGCCGGCGACGAGGACGTCGTGCTGGCCGGCCATGACGTTTGCCGCGGCGAAGTTAGACGCCTGCTGGCCCGATCCGCACATCCGATTGAGCTGGACGCCCGGTACGATATCTCCCCAGCCGGCGACCATCGGTGCGAGTCTAGCGATATTGAGCCCCTGTTCGTCGACCGGCGTCACGCAGCCGTAGATGACGTCTTCGATCGTTTCGGGCTCGAATCCGTTGCGCTCGCGGAGTGCCTTCAGGGGTTCTGCTGCGAGGTCTTGTGGGTGAGTATCGCGAAACGATCCGCCTCGCTTACCGAACGGCGTTCGTACTGCATCGACAATTACCGCGTTTTTCATTGGTACGTGTATTCGTAACACCCGAGATGGTAATAGGTTTTGCCTACGTTACGTTACATATTCGCTCGATCGGGATGATCGACCAGACGATAGTAGACACCGTATGTGCTCGGCCGTTTGCTGTCCGTCTCCCAGGCGACTGCAAGCGACGACAAGGCCCCGGTCCTGGGACGCTGTCTCGACCACGATTATAGTTTGATTATCCATAGCACACTAGCACGGGCGGACAAATAGATAACACCCTTAGTTCGTTATTACCGGAGATATAGGTTGGAAGGCAAATTGGATAGTGGTGTGTTAACAAACACAATAATACACTATCCATCCCTCGTAACGATCGCCGTATCCCCGGCGCGAATCCCGTCGGTTCGGCGTTTATCTGTCGCTGTGATGGCCCACGGTCGCGGTGTCCCGACGCGACCGGTTCACCAACCACAGACCCATCGCAACGGCTGCGTGTGTGAACGACCGCGGATCGTAACCGTCCTGCGGACGCAACGGCCTCTCGTCTGAGAACACGATACTCTCTGAACTCGCTGTCCCGGACGCCTTCGACCCATCGCGTCTGACGGAGACCGCGAACGGGGAGAAACACGTCGAGATCACACGTACAGCCGGGATGGACCCGGAATCGCTCGGCTACGGGCGACAGCGGCGGGTCACGAGTCCGCGATTCCCTCCCGCTCGCGGAGGGACTGACGGCGGACCTTCCCGGTAGACGTCTTCGGAAGATCGTCTATGAATTCGATTTCTCGCGGGTATTCGTAGGGAGCCAAACGGTCCTTGACGCGCGTTCCAAGCGTCTCCTTTAACTCGGTCCTCGGCCGCTCGTCGACGGCAACGACGAACGCCTTCGGAACCGTCCCTCGCTCCTCGTCCGGAACGCCGATAACGGCGACATCGGCGACCGCGTCGTGGCCCGTAATCGTCTCCTCGAGTTCCTCGGGACTCACGCGATAGCCCGACGTGATGATCACGTCGTCTTTGCGGCCCTCGAATGAGAAGAATCCGTCCTCGTCGACCGATCCGAGGTCCTCGGTCAGTAGCCAGCCGTTTTGGACCTTGCGCTCGGTCAGTTCCGGTTTCTCCCAGTACTCCTCGAAGCAGACCGGGTTGTCCTCGTATCGAACTGCTATCTCGCCGATCTCCCCCGGTTCGTCGATCGGTTCGGCCGTCTCCGGATCGACGATCGCCACCTCGTGGCCGGGCACTGCGAGCCCTATCGTTCCCGAACGCGGTCGCTTCAGCGAGCGACAGTCGGCGACGAGGAGGTTCGCTTCGGTCTGCCCGTAGAGTTCCTCGACGGTGACGCCGTCGAACGTCTCTCGAACCCAGTCGACGACGCTTTCACCGACCGCTTCACCGCCTGCACCAACGCGTCGAACCGACTTCAGATCGTATCGTTCCGCCGGATCATCGATCTGCATCATCATACGGAGGGCAGTTGGCGGTGCCCCGAGGTCCGTCACCTCGTACCGCTCGAGGAGTTCGAACGCTGATTCGGCGTCGAAGCGGTCGGTGTCGTATGCGACCACGGGTCGACCGTAGTACAGCGCCGGCATCACAAGCGAGAACAGCGAGCCGATCCACGACCACTCGACTGGGGTCCAGAACACGGTTCCGTCGGTCGTTCCGTCCTCGAGGAAACCCTCGGCGAACGCCGGCAGGTTACCGAACAGCAACTGATGTGCGTGAAGGACGCCCTTGGGATCGCCCGTCGTCCCACTCGTGTAGATGATGATCGCGTCGTCGTCAGCGTTCGTCTCCGCCGTCTCGAATCGTCGCGACGACTGCCCCATGGCCGCATCCCACGCGGTCTCCGTCGGAGCTGGGTCGGTCCCGACGGTCAGCACCGTTTCCAGCGCTTCGAGGTCGTCGCGGATCGATCGAAGGGTCTCCACGCTCGACTCGCCGACGATACAGGCCGTCGCGCGGCAGTCGTCGAGTCGGTACGCGAGGGCATCATCCCCGAACTGGGTGCTGAGCGGCACCGAGACGGCGCCGAGTTTCCACGCCGCGATGTGGGCGATAGCGGCCTCCGGCCGCTGTCCGAGACAGATCCCGATCCGATCGCCCGCGGTGACCCCTGCCTCCGAGAGGTGGTTCGCGAGGCGATTCGCGTCGAGTTGGACGTCTCGAAACGTGAGCGTCCGGCTGTCGCCCGACTCATCATCGGCGAAGAACGCGACGCGTCCGCGCTCACGAGCCCAGCGATCGCAGACGTACTCCGCCATGTTGAACTGCTCGGGGACCTCCCACTCGAAGGAGTCGCGAAGCCGCTCGTAACTGTCCCAGTCCCGTTCGTAGAAGTGGTACTGGCCGATCCGTGTCATGATGTGACAAGACAATCACTGCGCTCGTATTAATAGTGTCGTCCGTCGGCGTCCCACCGTGCCGCCCGGAAGCGTTCACCTCGAGCCGACCAAGACGGACTCGCTCGCAAACTGTACGAAGCGATCGAACCGCTGGGTAATCGGGCTGGTTATCCCTTCAGGGCGGACCGCTTGATCTTTCCGCTGGCAGTCTTGGGGAGTTCGTCGAGGAACTCGATCTCGCGGGGATACTCGTGTTTCGAGAGTTCGTCACGGGCGAATTCCTGTAGTTCGTCGGCCAGTTCGTCGTCGGGTTCGTGGTTCTCGACAAGGGTAACGTAGGCTTTGACAATTTCGCCCCGCATCTCGTGTTCCGCGCCGACGACCGCCGCCTCCTCGACCGCGGGATGGTCGAGCAACGTTTCTTCCACTTCTGCGGGGCCGATACGGTACCCGGCGGAGATGATGACGTCGTCCGCACGACTGACGTACCAGTAGTAGCCGTCCTCGTCCCGACGTGCGAGGTCGCCGGTCCGGAGCCACGGACCGGTGAACGTCTCGAGCGTCGCTTCGGGTCGCCCCCAGTACGATCCCTGTGCATCCTCGTCGCGCTTGATCGCGATCTCACCGACCTCGCCCTGCTCGACCTCGTCGCCCTCTTCATCCAGCAGCGCTACCGCTTCGCCCGGCGTGACCTTACCCATGCTCCCGGGCTTCACCTCCCAATCGTCGAACGCGAAGTTACAGATCGCCATGCCGGCTTCCGTCAGTCCGTAGGCGTCCTGCGGCGGGGCACCCAGTCCGTCCTCGCACCAGGCGACGGTCTCTTCATCGAGGGATTCGCCCGCCGAGACCAACACGCGGAGGTCGACGTCGTACGCGTCGAGGTCCATACCGGCGGCCCGCGCCTGCCGCAGCGCCGTCGGCGGGATCATGGCGTTGTCGACATCCCACTCCGCGAGCGTCTCGAAGAACGCGTGAGGGTCAAACTGGCCACGATAGCAACCGATCGCCGTTCCCCTGATTCCGGACATAATCGTGCCCATATTGAGGCCGTACGACCACGACGGCGACGCGGCGACAAGATAGACGTCGTCGGGACGGAGATCGACGACGTACTCCGTGTACGCGTAGAGTTCGATCGGCCCGCGGTGTGCGCTTAAGACTCCCTTCGGCGGACCGGTAGTTCCGGACGTGTACGTCAGCGTGTATGGATCGTTCGGGTGCGTCTCGACGGTTTCGAAGGCGGCGGATCGATCGCGGACCGCGTCGTGGTCGTCGACGGTCACGTCGCCCCCACTATCGACCCCCTCTTCGTCCCCGCCATCGACGATGACGACGCGTTCGAGCGTCGTGAGAGTTTCGTCGACGGTTTCGCGTCCGTCCGGCGTCGTGAACAGGACGGCCGCTCCCGAGTCTTCGAGTCGATAGTTCAGCGCGTCGGGTCCGAACATCGGTGCGAGCGGGAGGTAAATCCGCCCGGCTTTGATCGTCCCGAAGACGACGGCGTACAGTTCGAACTGGGTCGGAAGCATCGCACCGATCCGATCGCCGCGGTCGGTGTGTGCCTCCAGGTAATTGCTCACGCGGTTCGCTGCAGCGTTGAGTTCGGTGAACGTATAGGCGTGCGTCTCGCCGGTCTCGAAGTCCCGAATCCGGAGACCCGTTTCGGACGACGACGCGTGTCGACCGAGCGCTTCGGTCGCGACATTGAGCGACTCCCTGTCGCCGACGTGAGCGTGTTCGTCCCAGCTCATGTCCGTCTCGTACTGATCGTATACGGCCTCGTATACGCTCCTGTATGTCATATGATACCACGTAATATGATATCTGGTATAGCTTTTTCGACTGTCAGGAAATCGCGAGTGTCACGGTGGTTCGTCAGCAGCGAACGCTCTCCGATCGGCTAGTACGAACGAGGGAGGCCGAGGTGGTGTTCCGCGATGTAGTTTTTCGCCATCTCGTTCGAAACGGGAACGGTCTCCGTCACGCGCGCGTTCTGCCAGAGCTCGTATACCTCGTATTCCTTCGTGAACCCGTTGCCACCGTGAGTCTGGATCGCTCTCGACGCGGCCTCGGTACTGAACTGGCTGGTGAGGAGTTTGGCCGCGTTCGTCTCCATCCCGCAGTCCTCGTCGCGATCCCACTTCGCGGCGGCCTCGTAAGTGATCTGGCGTGCAGCGAGGAGTTTTGCGTAGCTCTCGGCGAGCGGATGCTGGATCGACTGGTGGGCTCCGATCGGCTGTCCGAACACGTCGTGATCGTTAGCGTACTCGACCGCGAGGTCGACGGCCCGGAGTCCGTCGCCGAGGGCGCTCGCCGCACCGGCGATTCGCTCGGTGTTGAGCGTATCGAACATGAGCCTGAATCCCTCGTCTTCGGTGCCGAGGACGTCGTCCTCGTGGACGCGCAACCCGTCGATGTTGACCTGGTACTGGTGCTCGAACCACGGCACCGCGGTATCGAGCGTCGATAGTGAGATTGCCTCCTGATCGGCCGGGTCGGAGACGAGGAAGAGCGTCCCGCCGTGGGTCGGGTCTGCAGGGTCCAACGGCGAAGTGCGCGCGACGAGTAGCATCTCGTCCGCGTTCTCGACGCTACTGATGAACGTTTTCTCGCCGTCAATCACGAACTCGTCGCCGTCGCGTTCGGCCGTCGTCTCTATCGAAAGCGTGTTCGTTCCTGCGTTCGGTTCGGTCAGTCCCATACAGAAGCGACAGTTTCCGTTTACGATCGCTGGGAGGAACTCCCGCTTCTGGGCCTCCGTCCCGTGTCGCTGAATGCTAATGCCGTCGAACACGGGCGTAAGAATGAAAATAATCCCGCCCTGCCCGCCGGCCCTCGAGAGTTCCTCGATGACGATTGTCATCTCCTGCATTCCCATCCCTTCACCGCCGTACTCCTCGTCAATCGCGACGCCGAGCCAGCCGTTGTCCGCGAGGTCCTGCCAGTATGACTCAGGGAAGCGTTTCTCGTCGACGTGTTCGCGCCAGTAGTCGGCGTCGTAATCAGCGGCAAGTTCGCTGACCGAACTCCTGATCAGGTCGTGGACTTCCGTCTCGGAACCGGGCATATCTTATCTTTCCCACAAGACATCATAAAATGACATCCCCATTCGGGACTTATGGCTCGCGAAGTTCCGAACGAACGTCCCGAACCGCCCGATAGGGCGACTGCGGTAGCGTCGAGTCGGTACGGCCTCCCGGGCAGTCGACTGTGTTCGAAGTTGTCTCGAACCGTTCAGTTTCGCTCATAGAATCGAACCCCGTCCTCGAGTACGCTCCGAACGTCACCTCGATCCTCGAGGTATCCGACGAGTCCGACGGTTTCCGCGAATATTCGACTGATTCCGCGTTTCGTACCCGCCCTCTCCGATGCGATCTGAAAGGCCGTCGCTCGGTCCGATTCGATCCGCTCGAGGCACCGATCGAGTTTGGACTCCAGATCTGCGATAGATCGGTCGAGACACTCCTGGTACCGATCATGTACCGGACCGTGACCTGGGAATACTCGCTCGAACTGATACGTCTTGAGGCGCTCTAGCGTCGCCCGAAACGTTCGGACACTGTCTTCGACACCGTCGTCGAAGTTGACGAGCAGCGCCGGCGCACGGAACGGTTCCATCGCCATATCGCCCGAAAAAACGACCCGCTCACCGTCGAGAGTCGTCCCAAAGCAGAAGTGACTGATGTGGTGTCCCGGCGAATAGATCGGTTCGACTTCGCGTGTACCGACGGTAAATGGCTCATCGTCGATCCAGACGTCGACCGCGTCCGCTGGAAGCGACTCGCGTACCGTGCGTCGAGCTGAAAGCAAGCGTTCGCTGGCGGAATCGAGGTATTCGGGCTCGAGGCCAGCCTCGAGCAGGTTCGTTCGCGTCTGCTCGGCGACCGTTTCCATATCCCGCTCGTATCGATCCCGAATCTGTCGGGGCGCGTAGACAGTCGGCGACCCGGCCTCGACCAGCGTCGGCGTCTGGCCGACGTGATCCGCGTGACCGTGCGTGAGCACCACGTGTTCGATGTCCGACGGATCGTACCCGTGGTCGCCCAGTTCAGCGCGTAACTCTTCGGCGCCGCGCTCGCCGGGCGTCCCCGCGTCGACGAGAATCGGCTCGTCACCCGGGATCACGTACGCCGCCGCGTGACCCGGCGGCCAGTCGACGGAAAACTCCAACTGGTGAACTCTCACGTCGCGAGTAGTAGTGGTCCGATCTGATCTGCTCATGGAGATAGATACGATGACCCACGATGGATAAGTTTCGATTAGCGGCAAAGCCATCCCGTAGAAACGCTGCTGGACAGTGAGAGGGTCTCGCTACCGTATCGTGGCGCTAATAGCGGCTCGACGAGCATTCCGATACCGGTTCGAGAATCCCAAAATAACGCGGGACATCGCTGGTCGCTGACGAACGTTCCGCCCGAAGGGTGGCGATCGATCCCGATCCGTGACGATCATATCGTCGATCGTCCGGCCCAGCAGGCTTTCGAGTGCCTCGTTCCTCGTCCCGAACTACGTTTTCACGCCGTACTGTTTCGCGATCGTGTTGAGCTGGATCTCGTCGGTTCCCTCAACGATTCGCTGGATACGAGCGCGGTGGAGGCGGTCCATGAACGGATTCTCCTCAGCGAGGCCGTTGGCGCCGTGAATCTGGACGACATCGTCGGCGATCTCCCAGAAGGCGTTGGTGGCGAACCACTTGAGAATCGACGACTCGGCGATCGCAGCCTCGCCCTGATCAAGCAGCCACGCGCACTTGAGGCCGACGGCGTCGGCCGCCATCGCGTTTGCTCGGCCGCGAGCGATTTTGTGCGAAATCGCTTGATACTGGCCGATCTGATCGCCGAACGCCTCTCGTTCGTTCGCATACTCGGTAGCAGTATCGAGCAGTGACTCCGCGTGGCCGACCGCCGTCGCGCCAATTTCGACGCGACCGAGTCCGAGGAACGACATCGCGTCGTAGAACGCGTTATCGACGCTCCCGAGGACACGGTCCTCCGGGAGTCGGACGTCGTTGAAGTGGACTTCCGCCTGCATGCCGGTCGCACCGACGGCGTTGTTCAGGGACCCGATCTCGTACTCGTCGGACTCGACGATGAAACACGTGATCCCGCCGTGTCTGCCGGCCTCCTCCTGCGGCGAGGTCCGCGCGAACACCTGGATGAAGTCCGCGTACGGGGCGTTCGTGATCCACTGTTTCGTGCCGTTTAGCACCCACTCGTCCCCGTCCTTCTCGGCTCGCGTTTCCATGTTCGGCGAGTCCGAACCCACGCCCGGCTCTGTCTGTCCGAATGCAGTCGTCTTCTCCCCTCGCATCGCCGGCTCGAGGTATCGTTCGACTTGCGAGCCTTCCGCCTGCGCGAGCAGCGGCTTCGGCCCCTCCGGACCGGCAAGTACGTCCGACGCCAGCGGCACGTCCTTCGTCGCGAGATGCTTATTCGCCCGGTACCACGTCACGGCCGACACGTCTTCGCCGCCGACCGTTTCGGGCATGTTCATCGCATAGAATCCGGCCTCCGCACTCTTCCGTCGTACTTCGCGTTTCGCCTCGAGCACTTCATCGGTCAGGCGACCGTTCGGTTCGTGTCCGAGTCGAGGGTTCGTGAGTGTCTCGCCGAGTTCGTCTGCGAGCGGCTTTACTTCCTGCTCGACGAACTCGTCGAGACTCTGTAGGATGAGATCCGTTTCGTCGTCAGTCCCGAACGAAACGCCGGGACTAGTCTCCGCTGATCGTGCCATGCGTACACAGACCATTATCCGAATATACATATAAATCCCGTCATTGGTATGAGGATTCTGTCACGATCCGTCGGCGGTAGAGCGGTCGCCAGCGATCGAACGGTTCCTCGCGCGACCGTCGGAAAACCTATTTGTTCGCCCATTGACGGGCACATGTATGCAAGAGACGTTCGACACGACGAGAGTCGAGTTCGACGAAGAGACCGGTATCGGCCGCCTCACGTTGAATCGGCCCGATTCGCTCAACGCTCTCAGCGGCCAACTCCAGACGGACATCATCGACGGACTCCGGCTGCTCGAGGCCGAAAACGACGACCGAAACGGGATCGCACTGAGAGCGGTCATCGTCGAGGGTGCGGAGGGGAACTTCTGTGCCGGCGCCGACATCACCGAGTTCAGCGAGACGGAACCCGGCGCCAGTTCTGACCCCGAACACTACGAATTCATTATGGATTTCCCGGTACCGGTCATCGCAAAGATCCGTGGCTACTGTCTCGGCGGCGGCCTCGAGACGGCGATGGCCTGCGACTTCCGGTTCGCAGCCGAGGACGCTCGGTTCGGCCTTCCCGAAGTCGATCTTGGGATCATTCCCGGCGCGGGCGGGGTCCAATTCATCAGTCGACTCGCCAACCCGGCCGCAGCGAAAGAAATTGCAATGACCGGCGAGCACATCGGTGCCGACCGCGCGCGTAACCTGGGAATCGTCAATCGGGTCCCCGACGACCTCGACGAGGCGACCCAACGCTTCGCGGAAACGATCGCGTCGAAACCACCGCTCGCGATCCAGGCAATCAAGGAGTCCGCGAACGTCGCCACGCAGACCGGCCTACGAGAGGGACGACAGTACGACCGGCGTCTGTTCGAACCGTTGCTAGACACGGAAGATCACGAAGAAGGAGCGAGGGCGTTCGCCGAAGACGATTACGAACCGGAGTTCTCGGGTCGGTAGCGCTCCACGCTCGATGCCGAAGTAGTCGATCGAGCGATATTTTGAAGGCGCAGGATAGCGACGAAGAGATATGCGACTCGATGGCATCAGCGTACTCGACCTCACTCGATTGCTCCCTGGACCGTACGCGACGCAGTTACTCGCCGACTCGGGTGCCGACGTAGTGAAGGTAGAAGACACCGGCGCAGGTGATTACGCTCGACACGAGGAGCCCCGCTCCGACCGCGACGTCGGTGCGCTCTTCGAGATGGTAAACAGGGGCAAGCGAAGCGTCTCGCTCAACCTCAAAACCGACGACGGGACGGACGCGTTCTACCGGCTCGTCGAGACGGCCGACGTCGTCATCGAGGGGTTCCGACCCGGTGTCGTCGACCGCCTCGGGATCGATTACGAGACGCTTAGAGAGCACAACGACGACCTCGTCTACTGCTCGCTCACGGGGTACGGTCAAGAGGGTCCGTGGTCGGATCGCGCGGGCCACGACCTCAACTACGTCGCTCTGGGTGGATTGCTCGATATGACTCGCGAATCGCCGACGACCAAACCACAGATGCCGGGGTATCCGATCGGGGACATGGCCGGCGGACTGTTCACCGCGTTCGCCGTCACCGAAGCGCTTCTCTCGCGTGAACTGGGGAATACCGGCGGCGAGTACATCGACATCGCAATGACCGACGTGATCGCCTCGTTCTCTCAGTCGGTCGCCTACCAGGCGCTGACGGGGGATCCCGCCGAGCCGCGTCCGGGACAGACCGCGCTCACCGGCGGGCTGCCGTGGTACGATAGCTACGAGACGGCCGACGAGCAGTGGGTGACCGTCGCAGCTCTCGAGCCGAAGTTCTGGCGGACCTTCTGCGAAACCGTCGACATGGAACACCTCATTGATGCACACGGCGACACCGATCCCAGCGCGCTCGAGGACGTCACCGCAGAGCTCGAGGAACTGTTCCAGACGCGGACGCGAGACGAGTGGGAGGAGATGTTCGACGGCGTCGACGCGGCGGTCGCCGGGGTCTACAGCCCGGCGGAAGCGGTCGATCACCCACAGATAACGGCCCGGGACCTCGTCGAGCGGCCCGACAACGGGCCGCCGCGGATCGGATTCCCCGCGCATTCGAGCGAACCGCCGGAGACGACCGACGAACGGGTCCCGGGTCAGGGAGAACACACCGCCGACTATCTCGCGGCTGTCGGATACACCGACGATGAAATCGAGTCGCTCCGCGAATCCGGCGCCGCGAAGTGAGTGCTGAGCTCCGCCGGTCGCGAATCGATCAGTCAGAGCTGGGCAATACAATTAAGGGCGATCTCATTGACACCTTGGTATGAGAGAAGTTGGCACTGGTCACGTGCTCGTGGATGTTGACGGTCACCGCGCCGATATCGTCCTGAACCGTCCGGACAAGCGAAACGCGATGAACGAGGACGTCCTTTCTGATCTGAAGCGCGCGTTCGAGGACGTCGATGCAAAGGAGAGCGTCCGCGCAATCGCGTTGCTCGGAAAGGGTCCCGTTTTCTGTGCGGGGATGGATCTCGAGATGATGCGAGATCGTGGCGAACAGGCCGGACACGGAGAGGGTACCAGCGGTACGCGCGCTGGCAACCTCCTCGGGGAGGTCGTCGAGGCCATCGATACTGCGCGCGTTCCGACCGTCGTCGGTATTAAGCGCGCCGCGCCCGCCGGTGCGTTCGAGCTGTCGCTCCCAGCGGACTTTCGAATTATTTCCGAGGACGCGAACTACGGCGTCATCGAGGTCCAGCTCGGCACCTTCCCCCACGGCGGCGCGACCCAGCGGCTACCCCGCATGATCGGTCTAGCGAAGGCCAAAGAGCTCGTCCTGAGCGGGGAGTTTATCGATCCCGTCGAGGCCGAGCGGATCGGTCTCGTCAACGATGTCTGCGAGGCGGACGCGGTCGACGATCGTGCTCGCGAGTTAGCCGATAACCTCGCCGAGAACGCACCGCTGGGGATGGAACGTGCGCGAACAGCGCTCAACGCTGCCCTCGAGATGCCGCTCGACGAAGGACTGGCCTACGAGCGATCCCTCGGCGCGCAACTCGACGGGACCCACGACTACACGGAGGGATTCACGGCGCGCCTCGAGGGGCGCGAACCGGAGTTCGAAGGCCGATAGGAGTGCCGCTTGAGTGACGGCCGACGGTGACGGTTCTTCGAACGGTACTACCACCTAGCCTCAGTCGATTGTCAGTCGATATCGAAGGGGGCATCCCGCTGTCGGATCCACTCACCGAACCCTTCCTCGGCGAGAACCTCGTTCATCTCCTCGTGCCACTCGGTCCACTCACGGCTGAGATGGGCGATCTGGTGGACCATGAAGTGGTACTTCCAGGCGTCTCGCAGTCCCATCTGGCTCTCCATGAAGTTGAACGACCGCTTGGACAGCTGGAGGGTGAACGGCGGCATGCGGGCGATCTTTGTTGCCAACGTCATCGTCTCGTCCGCTAACTGTTCTCCCGGAACGGCCCTGTTCACCATCCCGAGGTCCACCGCTTCGTCGCTGGATATCTCCTCGCCCGTCCAGAGGAATTCCTTTCCTCGCCTGAATCCCATCTCCCACGGCTCTAACAACAACTCAACGCCGCAACCGCAGAACCGCATCACAGGGTTCTGGAACACGGCGTCCTCGCTGGCGACCGCGAGGTCGCAGGCGGTCATTAGCATCAGGCCGGCACCCCCGCAGTAGCCGTGTATCTGCGCGATGGTTGGGACCGACAACTCCTTTATATTGATACACTTCTCGAAGTACATCTCTTCCTCGTGGGGGATCTGCCCGTCGGCGATAAACTCGGTAACATTACCGTCGGGAATCTCCGGAATTGCGTCCTCTTCCTCCAGATACTCGAGGTCGTCCCCGGCCAGTTCGTGTCCCGTCGAGAAGTCGGGGCCGTTCCCGGATAAGACGATGACTCGGGTTTCGTCGTCCCCATCGTACTCCTGGGTCGCGTCGTCCAGTTCCTCGATGAGTTCGAAGTTCTGTGCGTTTCGCGACTCGGGACGGTCCAGAGCGATCTCTACGATACCTTCACCGTGCTCGGTAACCTCTAGCGTTTCCCAGCCCATGGCCAATTCATCCCGACGAGGTGTGATAAGTATTCCCCAGAGACCGACCAATGCGGTCTCCCGTCTACGCCCGACTCGAGACGGCTTACCCAGACCGCGTTCCCGCCCGGCCGACACCCGCGATCACGGAAGATGGAAGAGACGGTCTCAGAACGAGAAGAGGTCGATACCGCCGGTCACACCAACGATCTGTCCGGTTACGTATCCGGCCTGCTCTGAGCTGAGATATGCGACCATGTTCGCGACGTCCTCCTCGCTGCCGAGGTGTCGCATCGGCGTCGCTTCGGCGATCCGCGCGTAGTACTCGTCGACGTTCTCGCGGAGTTCGTCGGGCGTCATCTCCGACTACTGATCGACGACGATGTTCGGGGCGATGACGTTCGACGTGACGCCGGACTGAGCGCCCTCGAGGGCCATCGTTCGTCCGACCCCGATCATCGCCGCTTTCGTCGCCGAGTACGAGAGTTGGCCGAACCCGCCGTACCAGCCCGCCATCGACGACATATTGATGACGCGACCCCAACCGCGTTCGCACATCCGCGGGAACACCTCTTTGCTGATATTGTACGTCCCGGTGAGGTTGATCTCGACGTCTCGGTCCCAGGTCCCGTCGTCGTAGTCATCGATACGCGAGCGCGCGTCGACCATTGCGGCGTTGTTGACGAGAATGTCTATCCCGCCGAACTCGTCTCGGACAGTCTCCATCGACTCCCGCACGTCTGCTCGATCCGTCAGGTCACACCGTATAGCCATCGCGTCCCCACCGTTGCCCGTCTCGTTGATCTCGTTGGCGACGCTGGATGCGCCGTCCTCATCGACGTCGAGGACGACGACATCGGCACCCTCGTTCGCGAGCGTTCGGCAGTCTTCGCTTCCGATCCGTCCGGCGCCGCCGGTAACGACGGCGGTCCTGTCACTGATACCTAGATCCATTGCAATATGTGTGTATTTGCCAACCACAATAATGGTTGGTATTCGGGAAAGAGGACATTCACAATCGCGTGACTGATGCAAGCCTGACGACCCTCGTGACGGTCGTCTCGAGTCCGTCTTCGATGGGGCAACCGTCGCGCTCACCGGTTCGGCTGCTGGTACCGAACAGGAGAATTATACCGTTGGACTGTATGCATGGTATCATGGCACGAGCGCTACCGGAGTGTGAAAACTTCGTCCTCGAACGAGACGACGGCATCGTCTCCATCACGATCGATAGCACGACGAAATTCAACTCGCTCAACGTGACGATGGGCGACGAACTGCTCGAATTAGCGGCGTTTCTCAACGCCGACGACGACGTTCGATGTGCCGTTATGACGGGGTCGGACGGCGTGTTCTGTGCCGGCGCCGATGTTGAGAGCTTTCACGAGGAGGGCCACGGATCGGAGTCGGTCCGACGTCAAGCGTCGATCCTCCACGACGCGATCATCCAGTTCCACCAGGCGAACGTCCCACTAATCACCGGCGTCAACGGCGTCGCGACCGGCGCCGGTCTCGGGATCGCACTGCTTGGCGATCTCGTTCTCATCAGCGACGAGGCCCGGTTCGAATACGGGTATCCGCGCATCGGACTGCCGGGCGACGGCGGCGCGACGTTCCACCTTCCGCGGCTCGTCGGCCTCCGAAAGGCAAAGGACATCGCCCTGCTCGACAGACCGATCTCGGCGGACGAGGCCGTCGAGTGGGGACTTGCGACCGAATCGGTTCGCGACGGCGAATTTGATGAACGACTCGACGAACTGACTCGTGAATTAGCGTCCGGGCCGACGCAGGCCTACGGAGCCGCGAAGCAACTCCTCACGCGGAGTTTCGATCGATCGCTCGAGGAGCAACTCGCCGCGGAGACGGACGCGATCGCGAGGGGGGCGGACACTGACGACCATTCCGAGGGTGTCGCGGCGTTCGTAGAGAAGCGCGAACCGGAGTTCGAGGGTCACTGAGACGGAGTCGGCCGACAGGCTCGAGAGCTCGAACGCGTTTTTCCGCCGAGGAAATATACAAACGCTCTGAGCACACAGTGTGTAATCGAGTACCATGACAGAGCGAATCACCGTCTCGCAGGTAGATCGGGTTCCGGCGGACGCGAGGATACACCATTACGACGAACTCCCCGAGCGTGCGAAAAACCACCTGCCTCGACTGGTCAAAGCCGACGCGTCGAACGTTACCGCTTCTGAACGACTCGCTGCCGTGTTCGAGGAGTACGACCACGTCAAGTTCACCGACTACTATCGAATTACGGTCGGGGAAGAGTCGCCGACATCTCCGGATTTTCGCTGACGGCCCCCTTGGCTCTCGGTTCCGAGCGATCCGATCGATTGTTTCCGTTACGAAACCGTTCGCTGCCGTCAGCGCCGACGTTATCGCCCCGTGGTAACTTGTATCACGCACCACACGGGTTTGATTTCACATATTCCGCAGCGTCGCCGCCCAAATGATAACACCCTTAGTCCGTTATTTGCTGATGTGTCGTTTTGATTCCAAATGGCGTAATTGGAATTGTACAGCAACTATCGGCCGTGAAAAATACTATAACGCGACTCACGTGAGCAATACGCATGGAAGGGTTGACTCTCGGTGATCTCGCTGAGACGAATGCGCGCAAGTATCCGAGCGATGACTGCCTCGTTTCGCTCGTCGACGGGGCTCGAGAACGGATCACGTTCCGCGAATTCGACGAACAGGTGAATCAGATCGCTCAAGTGCTTGCCGACCGCGGCGTCTCGGAAGGTGATCGAGTTGGGGTCTACATGCAAAACCATCCGGAGACGATTCAGTCGTACTACGCAGCGATGAAGCTCGGCGCTCTGCCGGTACCGATCAATCATCGGTTCAAAGACGACGAAGTGGGATACGTTCTCCGAGACAGCAACGCATCGTTCTGTCTCTTCGATAGCGACGCGAGAGAAACGATCTCGTCCATCGCGGCGCAAGACGAAACGGAGATCGACGACTACCTCTACCTCGGCGCAGACGTCCCCGACTTCGCCGAGGGATTCCACGATGCTCGTAATGGTGTTTCCACCGATCGAATCGATGTGGTTCCAAATCGCCTCGACGCCGCCGCCCTCATGTACACGAGCGGAACGACTGGGAAGCCAAAAGGCTGCGTCCTCACCCACGATAACATCATCCAGAATTCCGTAAACACGGTGTATAGCTGTCAGTTCGATGAGAACAAGGACCGATTCCTCGTCGTCACACCGCTGTTTCATATCGCCGCGTTCGCGCTGTTCAACAACACCTTCTACTGCGGTTCGACGACGTATCTGATAAACGATTTCGATCCGGTTCGCGTGATGGAGGTCATCGATGCCGAGGAGATTACCGGGTCCTTTTTCGTTCCGATGATGAGTCGTGCGCTTCTCAACGTGGACGGCTTCGAGGACTACGACATCGACTCGTTCGAGCACTACATGACCGGCGCCGCCCCGTCCGGTGAGGAACTCAAAGCGGAGCTCATCGAGTCGTTCGACGCGAACCTCTACGAGGTGTTCGGACAGACTGAAACGTCACCGGTCACCTGCCTGCTTGATCCGGAAAATGCCCTCGAAAAACCGGATAGCATCGGCAAACCGATCGTCAACGTTGCCGTCAAAATCGTCGGCGATAACGGTGAGGAAGTCGAACCCGGCGAGATCGGCCGAATCGCGTATCGAGGGCCGACCGTCTTCGAGAAGTACCTCGGGATGCCGGAAAAGACCGAGGAAGTGTTCGACGACGACGGGTACTTCGTGTCCTCGGACCTCGTTCGTCGAGACGAAGACGGATTCCTCTATTTCGTCGGTCGATACGACGATATGATCATCTCCGGTGGCGAGAACATCCACCCCGCCGAGATTGAGGAAGTCCTGCACGAACACGAGCGCATTTCGGAAGCAGCCGTCGTGGGCGTTCCCGACGAGGAGTGGACTGAACGGGTGAAAGCGGCCATCGTCCTCCGCGACGGAGCGTCGATGACCGCCGAGGAGGTTGCGGAGTACGTCGGCGATCGCATCGCCGACTTCAAGAAACCTCGCGAGATCGAGTTCCGGGACGAACTGCCGCGCAATCCGACCGGAAAGATCGTCAAAGAGAATCTGAAGTGATCCGTCTACGCCGCTCGATCTTGAGTATCGTGGTCAGCGCTGTCGCTGACAATCCCTTCTAAACCCCTCATTCACAGCGGTACAACATGGAAGTCTGCTCCTTGAAGAGCCAGAAGAGGAGTCCGACGCTCCACGGTGTTAGCCGTGGGGTGACGACCAAATACGGCCGCACTCGTTCTTGGCACGTCCTCTCCTGTATCCGCGAGAAGAAACGAAGGCGATAGGCCGCCGATCAGTCCGCTTAATCCTCGCCGCTTACACCGACAATCTCGCCGTCCTCCCAGACGTAGAATCCCTCGCCGGTCTTCCGGCCGAGTTTCCCGGCCCGGAGCTTGCGTTTCAGTAACTGAGGCGGTTTGAACCGTTCACCCAGTTCTTCGCGGAGATACTCCATCACTTCGACGTTGACATCAATACCAGTGTGGTCAACGAGTTCGATTGGTCCCATCGGGAGATTGTATCCCAGTCGCATCGTCTCGTCGATGTCCTCGATGCTTGCCACCCCCTCCTGAGCCATTTGGATCGCCTCGAGGCTGAACATCGCGCCGAGGCGAGACGACGCGAACCCAGGTACGTCGTTGACAGTCGTCGGTGTCTTCTCAATGCTCTCGACGTAGTGATCAGCGAACTCCTTCGTGTCGTCGCTCGTCTGCTCCGCGACGACGATTTCCACTAGCGGCATGATGTGGGCCGGGTTGAAGAAGTGAAGTCCAATACAGCGGGACGAATCCTCGAGAACGCTCGCGATTTCCGTCACCGACAGCGACGACGTGTTCGTCGCCAAAATCGCATCGTCGGGAGCGAACTCCTCGACGTCCTCGAACACGTCCTGCTTGATATCGAGCTGTTCAGGCACCGCTTCGATGACGAGATCGGCCTCCTCGACGGCCGCCTCAAGCGAGACCGTTCCGGTGAGTCGCTCGATCGCATCCTCTTTCTGGGCCGGCGTGATCTTCTCACGCTCGATGCCTTCCTCGAGGTTCATCTCGATCTGCTCGAGGCCCTCGTCGACGAGTTCCTGTTCGACGTCGCGAACGATAACTGAGTGTCCACCGAGAGCGCTTACATGGGCGATGCCGTGGCCCATGGCTCCGGCTCCCAGGACTGCAATATTCATGCTAGGTCAACCCTCACCACTACCATCTGGACCCTCCGTAATATAATTACTGACGGCAGGGACGCTCGACGGTCGAAACGGACGGCCGCAGTACCCGGACGGTTAGCCGAACACCGGCGCTGGCGCATCGTCGGCCTCGAGCGTTCCCTGAAGACGTACCTCGTCACCGATCTCCGCCGTCCCGTCGATCCGAGCCATCACACGTGCGGTATCCAGTTCGATGATTGCCACCTGATAGGTGTCGTCGGTGAACTGTCGCGGCGGGACGGTGATCGTGGTCTCCGAATACACCGTCCCCGTTGTCGGCAGTTCAACCGCCTCGAGATCGCGGGATCCGCAGCGGGCACAGGCGGCTTTCGGCGCGCCGGTCGCGTGACCGCAATCGGTGCACTCCTGTCCGATGAGAGCTCCCTCTCGAAGCGCTCGCTTCCAGGACTCGTACGTGAGTTCGCCGTCGACCAGTTCGCCACCGCTCATGCTCTCGCCTCCATGACCGTCACAAGGGTCGTTCCGGCGTCGCCGCCGAGGTTGTGTGCGAGTCCCGTCTCCGCGTCGGCGATCTGTCGGTCGCCGGCTTCTCCTCGGAGCTGCGTCGTTAGTTCGACGATCTGTGCGGTTCCAGTCGCGCCGATCGGATGGCCTTTTGCCTTGAGCCCGCCGCTGGGATTGATCGGTTTCTCGCCGTCGAGGGCCGTTCGACCGGCTTCGGCAGCGGGACCGCCCTCACCGTCGTCGAAGAAGCCGAGCGCTTCCGTCGCGAGTACCTCCGCCCCGGTGAAACAGTCGTGAACTTCGGCGAAGTCGACGTCGTCGGGAGTTCGGCCGGCCTGCTCGTACGCGGACGCCGCCGCGTCGCGAGCCGGTTGTGTCGCCGTCAGCGAGACTTTGTCGGCAGCCGGGACGGTACCCGTGGCGTGACCGATCCCGGTCACGTCGACCGGCGAATCGAACGAGTCGGCGGCCTCGGGGCTGGCGAGCAGGACTGCGCTCGCCCCGTCCGAGAACGGGCAGCAGTCCATCAGCCGGAACGGATCCGCGATGAGTGGTGACTCCAGCACTTCCTCGACAGTCGTCTCCTTGCCGAAGTGGGCATGAGGATTGTGCCGTCCGTTCGCGTGATTTTTCACAGCGACGCTGGCGAGTTGCTCCTCTGTCGTCCCGTACTCGTGCATGTGCCGCTTCGTGAGCAGGGCGAACACGCCGGGAAACGTGATTCCCGACGGTTGTTCGTACTGTCTGTCCGACGCGCTGGCGAAGATCTCGGTCATTCGCGGTGTATCGAGTCCCGTCGCCGGTGTACACCGCTCGACTCCGCCGACGAGGACAACGTCGTGGACACCGTTCTCTACTGCCCGAACCGCGTGCTTCAATGCGTTCGAGGACGTCGCACAAGCGTCCTCGAAGCGCTGTGCGGGAACGCCGGAGATACCGACGTGCGTCGCTAACTTTGGTGCGAGGTGTGTCTCGTTTTCGGTCATTCCACCAAGTGTATTCCCGAGGTAGAACGCGTCGACGATATCGTTCGTCGTTCCTGCGTCGTCTAGCGCCTCGAGCGCTGCCTCGGCGAACAGTTCTGCAAGCGTTCGTTCGTGAGGACCGAATGTGGTCATTCCGGCACCTACGACACTCGCTCGTGTCATCGACTTCGCAGTGCGTTACCTGAGCGTATAAATCCCACCCCCGATTGCCTCCGGCGGCAGCTCCACGGTCGGATCGATGTCGAAGTTGTTGGTCGTAGTCTCGGCACTGGACACCGTTCGGCAGTCACCCGAAGCTATTTGACCGGTACGGTCCGTTTGATACCTACTGCATGAGTACGCCTTCTACCGAGAGCGGAGTCGCTTTCGATACCGACGACGAAACGCAGTTGATCCTCGAGAGTCTCGATCAGTTCATCGAACAGGAAGTCGAACCGCTCGAAGCGGAGCACGACGATATCCTCGCGAACCCGAGAGCCGGTCACGAAGAGAACGGCTATCTCACAGACGACTATCTCGAACTCATCGAGACGGTCCGAAAGAAGTCCGCTGATGCGGGCTTCTACGCGATGAACATGCCAGAAGACGTCGGCGGCTCAGATGTGTCATTCGTGACGTGGTATCGAGCGATCACGCACGTCTTCTCTAAAGGGCGCGGACTGAACCGACACGTACTGGCTGGGCCCGAAGGACCGAAGCCGCTGCTGTTGCTGGCGGACGACGAACAGCGATCCGAGTACGTCGAACCCGCCGTGAGGGGGGAGAAATCTACGGCGTTCGCACAGACCGAACCGGTGGCGGGGTCGGACTCACCTGCGATGCAAACGACGGCAGTGCGAGACGGTGACGAGTGGGTGCTAAACGGCACCAAACAGTGGATCACGAACGCTCCGTACGCCGATTTCGCGCAAGTGTTCGCGAGAACGTCCTCCCGAGAAGAGGCCGGACGGTACGGCGGAATCACGTGTTTTCTCGTCGAATCGGACGAATGGGAGCTCGGGTCGCTCAATAACACCCCCGCAGAGGTCGGTCAACAGGCCGAGCTCCGGTTCGATGATGTCCGACTGCCAGACGATCGAGTCCTCGGCGAGGTCGGGACCGCATTCTACGAGGCGATGGACTTCCTCTCGGTCGGCCGGCTCGAACTCGGCGCACAGGCTGTCGGTCTCGCGGAGTACGTATTGGATCGATCCACCGAATACGCGCGCGAACGCGAAGCGTTCGGTCAGGAGATCGGGAGCTTTCAGCAGATCTCTTCGAAGGTCGCTCGTGGACGCGCAAAGCAGTACGCGGCCGACTCTGCAGGGCTTCGATGCGCGTGGAAGATGGATAGGGATGACTCGGTCGTCGAGGACGTCTCGATCTTCAACTGGTTTGCGACGCAGACCTACTGGGACGCCGCGGATTCGGCCGTCCAGATCCACGGTGGCAACGGCCTCAGTGAGGACTACGGCTTCATGGACCACCTCAACTACGCGCGGCTTCTTCGCATCGTCGAGGGAACCGACGAACTTCAGCTCAACACGATCGCCAAGCAGAACGGACTGTTGCAGTGAGAACGAATCCTCGCCGTCCCCTCACCTGGCCATGATACCCATGTGAGACGGTAGCGTAATTTTATTGCCGATGAACGCTTCGTGACGCACATGACCGAGAGGGACGTCTTTCTTCCGGTCGGTGCACAGCCCACGCTCGATGACCTCGTCGACCAAGCCGTCACCGCGGAGGAGTTGGGATACGACCGTGCCTGGTTCCCGGAGAGCTGGGGGCGAGACGCCGTCACGGCGATGGCGACCGCCGCCGAGCGGACCGACGAGATCGGGATCGGAACGAGCATCGCCAACATCTACTCCAGATCACCGGCCCTGCTCGGTCAGACGGCCGCAACGCTCCAGGAGGCCAGCAACGGTCGCTTCCGTCTCGGCGTCGGTCCCAGCGGTCCGATCGTCATCGAGAACTGGCACGGGATAGAGTTCGGAAATCCGCTACGCCGCACCCGAGAAACGGTCGAAATCGTCCGACAGGTGCTCTCCGGCGAAACGGTCTCGTATGACGGCGAGTATTTCGACCTCGACGGCTTCCGACTGCGTTGCGATCCGCCCGACCCGGCTCCACCGATCGACGCGGCGGGTCTCGGGCCGAAAGCCGTCGAACTCGCCGGCCGCTTCGCCGACGGCTGGCACGCCGTCAACTACACTCGAGACGGACTCACCGAACGACTCGAGGATCTTCGCCGGGGTGCCGAACTCGGCGATAGGACCCTCGACGATCTTCGCGTCACACTCTCTGTGGGCTGTTGTGCCCTCGAGGACGGCGATCGGGCTCGCGAGCTCGTCGCCCAACATATCGCCTTCTACCTCGGTGGAATGGGAACGTTCTACCGCGACAACCTCGCGCGGCAAGGATACGAGGACCTTGCTCACGAGATCTATGATACGTGGCAGGACGGCGATAGAGAGCGCGCAACGACGCTCGTTCGGGAGGAACTACGCGACCAGATGGGGGCTGCGGGGACGCCCGAAGCGGCGCGCGATCAGCTGGAAGAATTCGTCGATCTCGACGGGGTGGATGCTATCAACGTGTCCTTCCCGCGAGGTGCCGGACCGACGGAGATTCGAGAAACGATGGCTGCTGTAGCGCCATAAGTATCCGTCGTAGCAAACGATTCTTCGGCACCATATTTGAACTTACTAGGTGTTTATTCGATTATCGGTTCACAAGAACTGCTCGAGAACCATATCGGACAGTGATTATCTAGCGATTTTAAGAGGTGCCAGGAATAGTACTCGACCATGGCGGACCACTCCGACGATGACGTCCTCGAAATAGACGAAATCGATCGACGGATCCTCGAGATCCTCGCGAACGATCCACGGAGTCCGTACGCTGATATCGCGGACAAGTTGGGCGAGTACGACATCGAACTCAGCAGCGAGGGCGTCCGCCGACGCGTGACGTCGCTGCTCGAGAACATGACGAGTTTCTTCTTACCGCGCCCGGAGCGTAACAGTTGGGAAATCGTCCTCGTAACGGTCGAAACGGCCAACGAACCGCAGTCGAAGCGAACCGTCTTCGAGGCAATGTCGAACATGGACTTCTGGTTCGTCGCTGAAGGGTTCGGAACCGTCGATCTATACGGAATCGCTACCGCACGATCGAACGCGGAGATCGACGACTTACTCGTCCAAATGCGGGCGCTGGAGTCCGTAACCGAAATCGACTACTTCATCGAAACCGATCGCGCGGTGAATATCAGAAACTACCTTCCAGTTTACTGAATTCTCTGACTACTGGGGTATTCTCGGATCGCGTCAGTTCCGGACGGGAGATTCGAACAGTACCGTATCGAACGCAGTATCGACGGCGTACTCCGGATGGACCGTCGCGACCAGATAGTCGGTTTCGTCGGCGAAGTAATCGACCAGTCGGCGAGTCCGCTCCGCGTCGAACGCACCCAGCGAGTCGAGGACGAGGACTGGCGTCACGTCGTCGACGTCGTAGGTGACAAACCCGGCCAGTGCGAGAACGAGACCGATCATCTCCCGCTCGCTCTCGGCGAGGTTGTCGATCGTATCCGAACGAACCTGGCCGTCGACCTCCCGAGCGATCACAAGTTCGAACTCGCCGTCGAGCCAGACACGTTCGATCCGCTCGAACTCAAGCGCGTCCAGCAACTCGTCCATCGTCTCGTTGAACACCGTTCGTAGTTCGTCCTCGAGGTTTTCGATCCGATCCGTTAACGAGGTGATCTCGTCGGAGAGTCGTTCGACCTCCTCGCGTTTCCGCTGCAGGTCCGTACGCGTCTCACGGAGTGACTCGCAGGCGTCCTCGAGTCGTTCGATCTCTCGGCGGAGCGTCTGTATTTCGACCCGCGTCTCCTCAATCTCGTCGGTGAGGTCCGACCGTTCGGCGTGCTGGTCGGCTGCCCGTTCGCCGATTTCATCGTCGAGTTCGCCGAGGCGGTCCCGTAGGGACTGCCGCCGATCCCGATGCTCCTCAAGGGAGTCACGACGGCTCTCTAACTTCTGCTCGACGTCCCGTTTCTCCTCCTCGAGTCGCTGAATTTCGTTCTTGGACTGTCGAACCTGCTCGATTCGCTCGGTGATTTCATCGATTTCGGGCTCGCGTTCTCGCTTCTTCCGTTTGTCCGCTTCGACGAGTTCGGTCACCTCTTCGATCGACTCCTCAAGATCATCGACCGGCGCCGACCGGCCGCACGTCCAGCAGGTCACCTCGTCGCCCATTAGCCCCGAGTCGCGGCCGACTACGCCCGTGAACTCGGAGTTAAGCATCTCGCGGTTCGCCGTAAGGACTGACTGAAGCACGTCGAGGCGTTTCGTCACGTCATCGAGTTCCGACCGGAGAGATTCCCGCTCCTGTTTGAGGGACTCGATGTCGGTCCCTTCAACGGCGTCGCGTGCTTCATCCAGGTCGGCTTCGACTTCCTCGCGTCGGTGCTCAAGCCGATCGATGGCGTCTTCTAACTGTTCGATCTGGGATTCGCACTCGGCTTCGTCGGACCGCAGATCGGCCCGTTCCTCGCGCAGTTCCTGCAGTGCATCGTCGGTGTCAGTCGTCTCCTGTCGATCGTAGAGATCCTCGAGCGTCGACTCGAGTTCGTCGAGTCGGTCGCGCTTCTCCGCGAGTTCCCGCTCTCTGTCCTCGAGCCGCTCGCCGACGTCTCCAGCCGATTCGATCTCTGCGGTGAGCTCTCGCTTTCGGTCCATCTTCGCCGATCGCTCCCGCTCGAGGACTTCGATGTCCATCGGCTCTTTCAGGAGCGACTCGACGTCCTCGTTGCGGGCCACGGTGCTCCTGAGCGAGTTCGTCTCCAGCAGCCCTGCGAAGCGCTCGAGGAGCGTAACGTCATCGGGGTTCGTGATCCACGCTTCGCCGCTTGTCTCGATACCGGCGTCGGTTCGACGCGCGACCCGCTCGACGCGTTTCTCGTCAGACGAAAGCACTGCACGGGCTTCATCCGCGCCGCTTCGAATCGGAACCGACCTGCTCCCGAGGGCGAAGAGGAGACCCTTGAGGAACGAGCTCTTGTTCGCTGCGTTCGGTCCCTGAATGAACGTCGGACCCTCAGAGATCGTGATCTCTTTTCGCTCGATGCCACCGATGTTTTCCAGTTCGAGGTGAAGTGTTCGATCAGTCATAGTTAGTCATCGCATTGACAAACGTATTCGCGTCGGATCGCTCTCTCGGCGGGGACGCGAGAGTGACAGTTTTCGCATTCGAGTTCAATGTCGACAGAAACGTTCACGTCGCCGCCGGCGGTCAATCGGCCCTTATTACGGATCGATCGAACCGCCTCTTCGATCTTCTTGGCTGCGTGGTTTCGAGAGATTTCGATTGCGTCTTGTTCCCACTCCCCGCTCGGGAGATCAACGTCTGACTCAAGGCACTCTTTGAGGTGAGTTCGAATGACGCCGTAGGAAACGAAGTCGTCGCGCAACTGTTCGATCGGAATCCCGGCATTCGCCAATTCCGTCGCGACCTCCTCGGCGATCGCCTCGTCGGATTGCAGTCGCTCGTACTTGGACTCAGCTTCGTCACCGAGAGTCGAAATCCCTGCACGGTCCATCTCACGGCGTAACATGAGCGTGTTGAACCACTCCGCAAGTTGCCGATACCCCTTTCGCTGGGATGAGTCAGCCTGCCACTGCTCGAGCAACCGCTCCTCGTACCGCTCCATTCCGTATTCATCTAATACTCGGCAAACTTTACACCCGTACTCGCTCATCGGTCGTATTTTGCCGCCTGTTCTAAATAAGAACGGCGATTCGAACCCGCACAATAAACGGTAGTATACCGAAGTGCAATCGCTACCGCGACATCGTCTCGCGCTTGTATACTGGCGGACCATCGGTCTCTCGCGACCGTCGCTCGGATTTTTCGTCGCTCCCGCACGAGATGGTATCAGTTTCAGTTTCGGACCCACTGTGTCGATATCGTTCCGATTCCGTCGAGATCGATCGGCCTATCAATCGTCGACCGCTGCGGTACGAAGCCGCTCCCGGAGTTTCGTCTTGACGATTTTCCCGACGGGGTTCCGGGGGATCTCCTCCACGACTTCCAACCGTTCGGGGCGCTTATAAACGGCGATGTCGTCGCCCATATACTCCGTAATGTCTTTGAGCGCGAGCTCTTCGGCCGGCTTCGGAACGGCGAAGACCGCGACGCGCTCCCCAAGGTCATCGTGCGGTTCGCCGACGACGGCCGCATCCGCGACCTTCGGGTATTCAATGACGATGTTCTCCACTTCCTTCGCGCTGATGGTGAATCCACCCCGGATAATAACGTCTTTCTTCCGGTCAAAGAAGCTCATGTATCCGTCCTCTTCGACTCGAAAGAGGTCTCCGGTGAAGAAGTACCCGTCCTCGTCGAACGCGTCCGCGGTGAGCTCGGGTTGGTTGTAGTAGCCCGCCATGAGTCCCGGTCCCCGGAACGCCACCTCACCGACTTCGCCCGGTTCGGTGACCTCGTCACCGCTCTCCGGATCGACGATTCGAACGTTGACGGTGTCGATCCGTGGGTCGTCGATACCCCAATCGATGTCCGCTGTGAACCGTGGGAAATCCGTCGCGCGGCGCTCTATCGGTGTCGTCTTCGGGCCGCTGATCGCAGACGTCCCCTCGTTTTGCCCCCAGATATTGATGATCTCGATCCCCCAGCGCTCGTCGAACTCCCGCATTGCCCACTCCGAGGGGGCGGCCGACCCCGTCGTGATCGTATCGACGTCGCTCAGATCGAACTCGTCAACATCAGGGTGTTTGAGCAACTGATTCAGCATCGTCGGAACCAGGATGGTAAACGTGACGTCCTCCGCCTGCATCTGCTCGACCATCAACCCGAGATCAATGGGATGGTGGAGCACGAGCGTTCCGCGAGTGAGGAGCCACGGCACGTAGTTGACGCCGAGCGCCGTCATGTTGACCAGCGGCGCCGCACAAAGGACCACGTCCCCGTCTTCCATATCGCAGAGCAGCGGCGTCGGGTTCGACTGCCAGTTGTTGTGCGTCATCGGGCACGCCTTCGGATCCGCGGTCGTGCCCGACGTCCACTGAACGTTAAACACCTCGTTGGCACCGATCTCGACCGTATCAAGCACGGAGGTGTCCGGATCGCCGTCCGCAAAATCACGGATCTCTGACAGCGAGACGATCCGCTCGAGCGTATCAGATTCGTCCGCGAACGCCGTTGCCATCTCGACGTAGTCGAACCCATCGAAGTTTTGCGGTCCGACGTACATGACGGCCTCGGTCGTCTCGACCACGTGTTCGAGTTCGTGCCGCCGCCACTGAATCGGCATCGGTGACGTGATGGCTCCCGCTCGAGCGACCGCTAGATACAGCACGGCAAGTTCCCATGTGTTCGGCGACTGTACGACGACGAAGTCGTCCTTGCCGAGACCGCGCTCGCGAAGCGATGCCCCGACTGCGTCTACGGCGGAAGAGAGTTCCGCATACGTGAGTCGTTCCGGCTCTCGGTCAACCAACGCCTGCGTGTTCGGCGGCTCCACGACTGCCGTCCGTTCGGGATGCCGATCGGCGGTCTCCGCGAATCGCTCGAGCAGCGTTTCGTCTCCCCAGACGCCTGCCTCCTCGTATTCCGCAATCCGGTCTTGATCGTGTAACTCCATATACATCGTCGGGTGACAACATATACCATGATAGATGTTTCGCCGAGAGCACGTGTCGCGGTCGATCTCTCGGGAACGCTTCCGATCGAGTCGTCTGTCGCGGAGATCGGGGATTCGAAACGAGTGCCGGGCCCTCCGCTCAAGCGATGCTCGTTATCGGCGGCATTAATGGTGGTCGCCGGCAAAGGAGCGAGCATGGAAGTCATCGAGGTCCCGGAACACGGGGAGAGTGACGTGCTCGAATTGACCGACCGATCCGTCCCCGAACCGGGTCCCGGCGAGGTCAGAATCGACGTCGAAGCAGCGGGGGTCAACTTCGCGGACATCATGCAGCGTCGCGGCACGTATCCCGGCGGTCCTGAACCACCGTACGTCCCTGGCGCGGAGGCTGCAGGATCGATCGATGCGGTCGGTGACGGGGTCGATTTCGACGAGGGCGATCGGGTCGTCGCGATGCTCGGAGGCGGCGGCTACGCCGAGTACGTCGTCTCGGATACCCAGTTACTCTTTCCGGTTCCCGACGGAATGAGCTTCGCGGAAGCGGCCGGCTTCCCCGTGCAGTTTCTCACGGCTCACGCCTGTCTCTTCGAATGGGGCGGGCTCGAGGACGACGAGTCAGTATTGATTCAGGCGGCCGCAGGCGGTGTCGGGATGGCCGCTGTCCAGCTCGCATCCCACGCTGGCGCAACGGTGTTTGGAACCGCGAGCACTGCGGAGAAACTGGAGCTCGCCGCCGACCTCGGCTGTGAGTATCCGATCGACTATACCGAGACGGACTTTCGTGATGTCGTGGCTGAAGAAACAGGCGGTGACGGGGTCGAGCTCGTCCTGGAAAGCGTCGGCGACGACGTCTTCGAGCGCAGTATCGACGCGCTCGCCCACTTCGGTCGCCTCGTTACCTACGGTGTCGCCAGCGGGACGCCGGCAGCCGTCGAGAATAAACGGTTACTCTTCGAAAATAAGAGCGTCATTGGCTTCCACCTCGGTCAGGCCGCCGCTCGCGATCCCGACCGAATCACGGCGGCCGTCCCCGACCTCACGGAGGCCCTTTCGAGCGGAGACCTCGAGGTGATCGTCGGCAAGTCGTTCGAACTCGAGGATGACGCCGAAGCGCATCAGTACATCGAGGACCGCAAAAGTACGGGGAAAGTCGTACTGACCCCCTAGAGTACGCGGGTCCAGTCAGCCGCGAAGGCGCCGAACGGCGTCAAGACGGGCGGCAATGAACCGGTTTCCGTCCGTGGTGGGCACAGTGTCCCGTTCACTGATCGCTCCGGCCGTCCAGCCAGGGATTTTGACTGCTCTCACTGGCGTCCTCGGACGGCGAACGACCGACCTTGTATATGCCTCGAGCCGTCGCCACGTGCGTTTCGGCGGCGTCGTAAACGTCGACATCGACCGAGGCGACCTGTCCACCCCGTCGAACGACGGTCGCGGTCGCCCGGAGATCACTGCGAGCGAGCGCAAGATAGTCGATTCGCATATCGATCGTCGGACAGACATCTTCGACGAGCGAGATAATCGCCATTCCGCCGACATGGTCCGCCAGCGCATAGGTCACTCCGCCATGGGCGATGTCCGCGTGCTCGCTCGAAGAGAGGTCGTCCCGAAGGGAAAGTTGCGCCTCAGCGTGACCATTCGTTGCTTCCACCAATTCGATTCCGAGCAACTCAGCGAACGGGTTCGAGTCCGTGATCGAGAACGGATCCATAATTGACGCTACCACTCCAACAGCGAAAAGCCTCTGGGCTATTGAATGGGTGATGTTGCATATATCATAATGCAGTTTATGGCATTGATGCTGGGAAACCTGTTTCTAAACCCATACCTGAGAGAAGTGTAAAACGTCTCTGTCTGCCTTCTGAGTTTCAATAAATAAGTGGATATCTTCGATATTATTAGTAGCGATCAAAATTGTGGGTGAATACGGATGAGTTTCATCAGAACGGGTTCACTCGTTTCCAGACTGGCGTCGTTCCTCGAGTACGAGTTCGGCGATGCGTTCCGGTTGTTCGGTAGCGAGACGAAGGACTGCATCGTGAATTTCACGTTTCTCCTCGTCAATGATCGAGGCTTCGGCGAGTTTCGGAATGATGGTCGTCCGGATCTGGTTCTCGAATGCCCGTACCGTCTCGGTCCGAGCATAGAACGGTTTCTGTTGGACCTCGCTGTACTCGAATGCCGGTCCCGTTTCTCCAGGCGATGGCGGCTCAGCGGCGGCAGGTGACGACGACTCAACGCCGAGTTCGTCAGGAGAATTCTGGTCGACCATAGGTTCCTGGGTCGATTCCCCGCTTGGATTTGAGGAGGAAGACTCTGCTGTCGTCGATTCGTCGACAGGTTGTTCCGAATTTCGGTCTTGCTCCGATTCAGTCGTCGCTGTGGATTCAGGAGTCTCCGTTTCGTCTTCGGACGTCTCCGTTTCGTCTTCCTTGAGATCGTCGAACGGATTACTCATCGCTCGATCCCTCCAGCAGCGACGATCTCGGCGAGCTCCTCGTAGTAGGCAATTTGGTCGTTTTCCGGAGCATAATCCTGGAGTGGTTGATTGTGTTGTAGCGATCGCGACAGCGCTGATCGGTGACGGATTCCTGGCTTTGGCGGCTTCATCTCACCGGCGTCGATCGCATCGAACTCTTCAGCCGTGATCCGAGCGAAATTCGGCACCGCCTCCTGCAACGGCTGTCCGGGATTGACCTCGTAGGTGGCCGTATTCAGATTCTCGAGGAGTTCCCGGTCCTCAGTCTGCTGATCGATCCGATCGGAGAGCTTATTCGGAACGACAGCGAGGACATCGACGTCGATGTATTCCCGTGCCGGTTCGATCAGCCGTTCCATCGTTCGCTTGTAGCCGCCGATCGCGCTAGAACCCGGTTCGATCGGGATCATAACGTTCCCTGTGGCGACGAGGGCGTTGTTGTTGAGCATGCCAGGGTACGCCGGGCAATCGAAGACGATGTACTCGTACTCTTCACCGAGTAGTGGGTCAACAATCTTCGATTTGATTCGCGCCGAACCCTGCATTGCGCCTGCGAGGTCCTTCTCGACGTCTTCAAGGGTGTTCGACGATGGGAGCAGATCGAATCCGTAATCGGTCGATTGGATCAAGTCGTGTGGTGTCGCCTCCCCCTCGAGTATGACGTCCCCGAGATTGATGTCTCCCTGATACGCTGCTTCGAAGCCGAGGCCATTCGTCGCGTGACCGTTCGGGTCGAGGTCAGCGTAGAGGGTCTGGCCGTGCTCTGCGAGCTGGCGCGCGATATTCATCGAAGTCGTTGATTTGCCGACGCCGCCTTTCAGGATGACCACGCTTACGGCGCGTGGCTCGGTCGTTGTGTCGCTCATTGTCGTATGCACCCGACTCAATCGAATCGGAATAGGGACCTATTGTTCCGATAGTTCCAATCTCAGCCGGTGAAAAACACATTTCACCCCGTTACCTTAATTCTACCTACTGGAAATGGAATAGGTTGAGTAGATAGAATAGGAACAATAGGTGCAATAAGTCGAATAGGTAGGGTAGCTAAGGTAGATGAGGCACCTATTGTTGGTAGTTCACCCAGCACAACTACCCGTAGCGCTGCATCTACCGAAGGCAGTCCACAGAAGGCCCCTATCTCATCACCACATTCTGTTGTTCCTATCTTGCCATAGCTACCTATTGGACGTGTGGCGCCTATCCCAGCGCCACAATTGCAACTATTCTAGCGATTGTACTAAATGTCCCTATCACACCTATTGTGTCTGATCCACCTATTGCAACTATTCCATCCAATACCCCGGTACTTCTTAGACAATCCCGTGAACGCTCGAACAAGGGTAGCAACAAAAGCGAGATAGGCGTGATCGACAATCCATGTCTGAGCAAATGAGAATCGATTCCAATATGGAAGAGATAAGATGCTAATGCAATCACAGTTGGGAATCCCGACCTGCAGCGACCCAAAATTCGAAGGTCAATCGAATGTCCCGATAGATCGGACGAGTTTTGATGAATCTGATTGCGCTACTACACTCGATGAAACTAGAGCTGGCAAAAACAAGAGATGGATTCAGAACTCATTGAGGATC